>CAMAVB010000166.1 GCA_945861465.1 Candidatus Kuenenia stuttgartensis | reverse complement strand
CTTGTCGCAACATTTGATCAGGTGACGGACGAGATGTTTGGTCCTGGATGGAATCTGTACTGCCAGACGCTGGAAAGTAACAACCTTGGGATGGGCAAAAAGATAGATGGGTAAAAAGATGAGGGAAAGACAATTTGAAAGAACAGGGTCTATGCTGCCGCTGGATTTTTTTGCCCACACATTTTTTTGCCAGGTCGATCCCTGTCGCAACATTTGACCAGGTGACGGACGAGATGTTTGGTCCTGGATGGAATCTGTACTGCCAGACGCTGGAAAATAACAACCTTGGGATGGGCAAAAAGATAGATGGGCAAAAAGATGAGGGAAAGACAATTTGAAAGAACAGGGTCTATGCTGCGGCTGGATTTTTTTGCCCACACATTTTTTTGCCAGGTCGATCCCTGTCGCAACATTTGACCAGGTGACGGACGAGATGTTTGGTCCTGGATGGAATCTGTACTGCCAGACGATGGGCGAAGATCTGACGCCTCAACTCATCGCTGAAGAAGCTGAACATGGCGATCATTTGTCAGCAGAACTGATCATGGAAATGGCTCGCTATCTCGGAGCCACAATCACAACGGCTGTGCATGTGATCGATCCGGCCGTGGTGCTGCTCGGTGGCGACGCCGGTTTCATCGGCGTTGCAGGATGTGCTCGGCGAGCTGTGGATCCTGGACGAGTCTCGCCCTGGACTGCTTGACTCGGAGAGCCAAGACCGGCCAAATCTGCCGATTCGGTTAGATCGATACGCAGAAACTGCGCGGAAGTGATTACAATTCGGTGAAATATTGCAACAATGCCGAGATTCTGCAAAATCAACTTCAGTTTTTGTCCCCATAAGGTTACACGGCTCTGAGGCACGGACTTAGGGAAACGGAAAGGCGAGCGCGGTACGTAAGGCGAGCGGCAGGATAGAACTTACCATCCGCAATTTGTACGACGGACTTCCAGTCCGTCGAGTAGCACCATGCGACGGACTGGAAGTCCGTCGTACCGGTAAATTCATTTCTGCCGCTCGCCTAAGTGCCCTGATCCTTCGCATCGCAAACGCGAAATCAGGGGATTGACATCCACTGCTCGCCGAAGAAACAGTTCTGTCGGCTCGCGGTTTAATCATCTCTTTTCAAAATCATGGAGTGAATTCATGGGATTTCGACGCAGCCAGACGAACGCTCGCAGATTTCGATCATTACATGCAGAGAATGCACCGAGCATCGCTTCGCGCGTCTGTGAATTGCTGGAACATCGGCAGCTCATGAGTGCCACAAACAATTCGGTCTTAAGCCAGACCATCAGCGTGTCACCTACAGTCGCAGGCAGCGGCGGGGACGGATTCATTCGGATTGAAGAAGTGCGGCAGGTCGGCGGAGAAATTCACCTGCTGTCGCGCGTCCATCAGAATCAATACAGCGCTGCGGGGACAACCGAAGTTCAAGACAGCGTGACAGTCATGGCACCCAGTCTGCCTGTCAGATACTTTCAGGTCGGCGGTGCCGGGCTTGCCAACGGCGATCCGAGCGTGACGCAGGTGGAAAGTATTTCTGGTTTTCACAAACAAGTTGCCGGACAGAGTTCGCAGATCCTGTTCAGTCGCGTCGATTCGAACCTGATGGAATGGCGGAACAACATTGAGACGGAGATTATTGAGCGGGCGGATCAGGCGTACAAGGATCAATTCGGAACGACCGCCAGTAACTATTGGTGGAACGTGCGTCCCATGGTCGGAATGAACTTCAGCGTATTTGCTGCAGACTCGGCACAAGCAGGCGTGATGTCTCTTCAAGTTTCGAACACGAACGTACAGGTTCAAGGCGTCGATGAAGCGGACATTGTTGAAACAGACGGTCAGTTCCTCTACACAATTTCGCAGAATGAGATTGTGGTCATTCGCGCCGCAACGGCTACTGCCGAGGCGGCCGTGGTGTCCCGAATGCAGCTGACGGATACGCCGGTGGCCATGTTCCTGCAGGGCAGCCGATTAACCGTGATTTCCAGCAGGAACACCTATACTCCGTTTTTTGATCTCATGACTGGTGCCATGTTTCGTCCGTTCAGCTCCTCGACACAGCAAACAGTTGTTTCTGTGCTCGATATTGTTGACAAGACTGCCCCTGCACTTGTGCAGGAAACGATTGTCGATGGGATTTATCAGGCCGCACGCGCTGTCGGAGATCAGGTCTATCTGGTGGTCAACAATAATGCAACGGCCTATGTTCCTGGATTGGGAATGATTTGGCAGCCAGGACCGACTCCGGTCGTTTCATCGATCGATCCGATTAACAACATCACCATTGACAACATGACGATCGGCTCCACCGCTGCTCTTCGAATCGCAGCCCCATCGCAGTATCGTTATCAGACCCGCAATGAATATCTGCAGTCCGTCGCTGATTTGGTGTATGGCACTCAGTTCAACGACGGCCTTGCGCCACCATCTGTTTGGCGTAGAGCCGCAGAAGGCGAGACCGGTTTGCAATCGCTGGGTTGGCTTGACGGCAACACGGATGAACTCCCGATGGACGGCGGTCAAACAACAACTGTCCTGCAGTTTGACGCGAAGGAATCGAATCCCGGTCCAGTGAGCAATCTCACCATGACGTTGCGTGGGTATGGTGGAGTGACGGTTTATTCGACTGAGGATTCCATGTACCTCGTTATGCAGGAATCTACTTCGACGCAGGATTCCGCGACGGGAGCATTCATCTACTCGACCGGCTCACGAATTCACAAAATCGGTCTGACGGAAAACGGACTTGTGGCGGAAGGTGAAGGCTTCGTCAAAGGTTATGTGCATGACCAGTTTTCGCTGGATGAACACAACGGCTTCCTCCGAATCGTCACGACTGATTCATGGTTTGCCAGTACGAACGAACTCTACGTTCTCGAAGATCAGGGCGACACTCTGAACGTCGTAGGCAGCATCGAAGGCATCGCCCCGACCGAACGTATTTATTCGTCACGATTTGACGGAGATCGAGGCTGGGTTGTCACATTTCGACAGGTTGATCCAATTTTTTCGTTCGACTTGAGCGATCCGCGAAACCCTCACATCACCGGGGAATTGAAGATTCCAGGGTTCTCGGATTACATGCAGTTGATCGACGAAAATCATCTGCTCGCCATCGGACGCAACGCCACAGCGGAAGGTCGAGTTCAGGAAGTCCAGGTGTCGCTGTTCGATATTTCCGACATGGCGAATCCCGTTCTACTCCATCGTTACTCGCTTGATTCGAATACCTACGGCTACTCCGTGGCATCATCAGATCATCTGGCATTCAACTATATGCCAGCCATTGGCACACTGGCCATTCCTTTTGGACAGTGGGCTCAGCAGCGAATTGTGCTGTTGAGCGTTGATGTCCAGGATGGCATTAATCAGATTGGCGTCGTCGGTGGTCTCGCTGCGGATCCCAATGTCGTCGGCTGGGACGCTTGGTGGAGTCAAACGGACTCATTTCTTCGCAGCGTTCAGATCGACGATTCGCTCTATGCAATCTCGCAGAAGTCCGTTCACATTGTCGACCTTGATGACCCAAACACGCTCGTTCAGCAGTTGACGCTGCAGGACACAACGGTCCGATCCGCAGCGTTGGCTGGTCTGACACCGATGACGACCAAAAAACTGTCAGACGCCGTCCGCGTTCGAAATCGTCAAACACCGTCAGGTGCAGCAACGGGACTGCAACTGCACTTCGATGATGTTCTGGCAGGTGTTTCGCTGGACAACATTGCAGAATTCGAATTTCGAATTCGGAATGCGGACAAAACGGTGTTAATGACCGTCGGTTCGGAAACTCCGGATGTGATACTGACGACTGCTCAGCAGCGGCAACTGGGGACGGGCACTTACCTTGTGGAGGTACGAACCAGATCCAGTCGATTGGCAAACGCCGTCTTCGGCCAGTGGAGTACAGGGGAATCCTTCAGTGTCGTGGCGAGCACACCAACGATGCTCTCTTCATCCACGTTGACGATGGCTGATCGCAAATTGCAGTGGTCCCACGTCAGCGATCGAGTGACGGAAGCGATCAGGGCGATCCCGGAGAAATTGAACAGAGTCACCGGATACGATCTGCAAATTACCGATGCGAAAACAGGAAAACGAATCCAGTTTGATCGAAACATCAACGCGACTGAGACAGACTTGAATCTGCCAGCCGGACGATACAAGGCGTGGCTGCGGGCGATTTATGAAATCGGAGTTCCGGGCAAGTGGTCTGCTGCGGAATCGTTCAGCATTCTGGGCGAAAAAGTCGTCGTCAACGATCTGACAACGACAACAAACCTCGCACCGACAATCTCCTGGCAACCGGTGGCAGACGCTGTCACATTCCAGATTGAAGTGACTCAGCCAAACGGGACGACGCCTGTTTACTCAGCAGAAAATCTGAATTCTACGAGTCATAAACCTGGCAGAAACCTGCCGCTCGGGACGTATTCAATTCGCGTTCGCGGTCAGTTGTCGTCCGGCGTGGCGACCGAGTGGAGTGATCCAAAGACAGTGACTATCGTCGGGCGTCCGGACATTCTGGTTGCGGGTAGCGGATTTTCATGGAACGCCACCGGCGCGATGCGTACGGAAGTCTGGATCAACACATCAGGCACATCCAACCGTGTCTTTCATTCGACGACAGCGACTGGAAGTTCCGTCTCGAATGTGGTGAGCGACCTTGGACTATCGAGTGGGGCCGTTTACGACGTCTGGGTGCGCAACATTCTTCCCGATGGCAGCATGACTTCGTGGTCGGCAAAGTCCATTTTGAAGACGAGCATCGCCGACAAGGTGCAGGTTCACTCGATGGCACCGCTGGCGGTCGGAGAAGCTCTCACGATCTCGTGGGAGAGTGCCACAGGGGCAAACAGCTATGAAGTCTATGTGGCAAGAAACGGTCAGTTCCTGCTTCGGCAGGCAGGCATTCGTGACACGCAGTTCACGCTGCCAGGCGCGGCGATCGCTGGCAACTACCAGATTTGGGTTCGTGCCGTTGGAAGTGGCGACCTCAAATCCAATTGGGGTGATCGGATGAACGTCGTTGTTCAGCAAACTCCATCACTTTCAATGT
Source organism: Candidatus Kuenenia stuttgartensis (assembly GCA_945861465.1). Classification (GTDB taxonomy): domain Bacteria; phylum Planctomycetota; class Planctomycetia; order Planctomycetales; family Planctomycetaceae; genus SXXK01. Next base: position 11,893 of record CAMAVB010000166.1, on the reverse strand, counting down.
CAGACTCGGGGCTACTGTCGTGGACTTCACTGCCTGCGACGTCTCAATACGAACTCTGGATTAACGAAGTGGATGCACATGGATATCAGGTTCAGTCCGGCCTCGTTCATCTCTCCAATCTGACAACACGGACGTTCAACCTGTCGGAGTTCAGTGGCCGACATCTGAAAATCTGGGTCCGGGGTGTTCAGAAGACGAATGAACATCTGACGTACTCACCGTGGTCCATCAAATCCGTCACTGCTCCGGCTGGTGCAACGGCATCTGGATTCAGCTTCGCTCACAGCTTCGAACGAGTGATCGACGGCGTGCTGGCCGAGCTGTAGAAGTGTGTGCTCCTGTCCAGTCCTGCGACTCTATTGAGTGTCTTGGTTGCTTCGAGTTAGGACCGGCGCAGAAATAACTGTCGTCTTTTGGACGTGGGGCACGTTTATAACGTGCCCGGCACGATGGAATCGTGCCCCACTTATTTCTGTCTCAGTCCTTACTCCCGCATCATCGGGTCGTCAGTCGGGAAATTGCGAAGCTGCGAACACGGGTTGCCGCGAACTGCAGAATGCGGGAGGCTGTGGGTGCGGCGACTGTCCCTCCGTAATGAACTCCGGGCGTTGTTGGTTCATCGACCATCACGAGCACCAGCACTTCCGGGGATTCCACAGGGGTTCCGCAGACAAATGACAGCACCCAGGCTTTGTCTGAATAGGTTCCGGTGAGCGGATCCAGCTTCTGAGCAGTCCCGGTCTTTCCAAACATCGGCACGCCGGAAATCCTTGCCGACTTGCCAGTCCCACGCTCGACAACCTGCTTCATCGGCTGCTGGACCAGCCATTCCGCAATGTCAGAATCCAGGAGCACAGACTGCACATCGGCTCCCGGATTGACGATCTGCGAGCTTGTCAGGGAATCCTGTTCAACACGGTCCGGTCTCTTCAGCAAATGAGGTCGGACAAGTCGTCCACCGTTTGCGAGCGCAGCGTGGGCTGTGATCAACTGCAGGGGAGTGACGGCGAGTTCCTGCCCCATCGGGATGGATCCCAGCGAATACACATTCCATTGGTTTACAGGTCGCAGCAGTCCGGAAACTTCGCCCGGTAGTTCGATACCCGTCCGCCGCCCGAAGCCAAACGCACGGGTTGCTTCGTACAGAGACTCAATCCCGATCCGTTCGCCGATTTTCGCCATGCCGATGTTGCTCGATTTCACCAGCACGTCTTCGACACTCAATGCACCGTAGGCATGATGGTCGTGCAACACGCGTGGCCCCATACGATAGATGCCAGAACTGCAATCGATCATGTCATCGAATGCCAGCACATTGTTTTGAATCGCCCAGCCGACGATGAATGGCTTAAACGTCGAACCGGGCTCGAAGACGGCAGACACCGCCAGATTCTTCCACGCGGCATCAGGCACCTCAAGCAGGTCGCTGGGATCGAAACCGGGCCGGGACGCCATGGCAAGTATTTCACCGGTACTCGGTGCCATCACGATGGCACATGCTCCAATCGGTTTCCAATCTTCCATCAGCGCGTCGAGCTGCCGTTCTGTCTCGATCTGCGTGAGTAAATCAATGGTCGAAACGACGGTCTGACCGTGTTTCGGCGAATGAGACCGATCGGCAGCAACTTCCATCACGATTCCGCGGGCATCGCGCGTCATCACGCGATGGCCATCCACGCCGCGAATCATTTCGTGCAGACACTGTTCAAGCCCGCCCTGCCCGACGTTGTCGATGTTGCGGATTCCCAGCACATGCGATGCAAAGCTGCCCTGAGGATACTGTCGTTGATATTCGCGGCGTAATCCCCACGCTGCTTTCGGAAGATTCAAATTCCGAATTGCCGAAACTCGTTCATCGCTGATTCGACGTTGAATCCAGACAAATCGCTTGTCCGCGTTGTTCGCGATACGGTGATAGAGTTCGTCGGTGTTGAGATTCAGGATCGGACCGACTCGCCACGCAAAATCCCACGGATCCGGAATCTCTTCGGGAACGGCGAACAGACTGTCGCAGGAAATTGTGATCGCCAGCACCTGCCCATTGCGATCAAGGATTTCACCCGGTCGTGCGGGGATGACTTCTCCAAAAATACTTTGCCGCGTGACGCGCTCATTCATTAACTGCCGCTGCGCTCCCTGCAGTTGAATCAGTCTCGTGACGAGAACTGCCCAGCCCATAAATACGAGAACCGTCACCAATCCAAATCGCCATGAACGTCGAGCGTCCGACGGTAACTCGTTTCCCGAACCTGCGTCCGTCACAGGCGCGTCTGGAAATCCGTCAACGAGATCATCCGCCGTATCGCACGCCTCTTCCATCAGTCGATCCCTTCAGGATTGAAAGGATGCTGAAACCGCAGCAACGGCAACCGACGGCCTGTCGATTCAGATGCTTCGTCGTTTTGACCCCCAACAGGATTTTTGCGGCGTTCTGTCGCAGGCTGTTGTTTCGCAGGGCTTTTCTCGACTTCCTGCGTGACGACCAGGTGAGCGGGTGCTGTGAGTTGTTGCGTTTCAAGCCGCTGGCGTACGAGAAGATCCAGCAGTAAGTCCGTTTGATAGTATTGCACGCTCACCGTCCTGCGCATTTCAAGTGTCTGCTTCTCCAGCCACACTCCGGCCATTGAAACAAGCACGACCAGCGTTAGTCCTGCGGCGAATCGAAAGTACACGATAGTTCCTGAGCTCCGGAGATCCAGACTCACGGCTGGCCAGTCTATGAATTCGTAGGGTGGGACCAGCGGAGCGCAGGCCCACCACATCGGACAAAATGGTGGGCCGGCGCTGTCGCTTGTCCCACCCTACAGACTGATGCACGAAACCCCGAATTCGGACAGGCTCCCAAAAAACCAGAACATCACTCGACTCGGAGAGTCAAGCTACCGAGATCACTCGTCGCGCAGCAGAAAGCCCCGCGAATTCAAAAACTTCGCAGGGCTTTCGCTCACTTGTGATCTATCGAACGGCGGCTGGTTACGGCACCACATTGACCTCGGCTGCATCGGCAGGAAGTGCCAGAATCAATCCGGCTTTCAGTTTGTTCGGATCTTTCACAACAGACTGATTAAGCCGATAGATCTCAATCCAGCGAGAAGACCGGCCCAGGAAACGCTGGGAGATCTCGGAGATCGTTTCCCGTTCGCCCACACGATACGCCGGAGTTCCGTCGTCCAGCAGGAGAAATTCAGCGGGCTCGGGAGTCTTCGGTTGTGAATCGACAAAGAACTCCGGATAGCGTTCCTCAAGGACTTCTTTGGCGGGCACCAGCACGACCATCCCAGGCCGCATATTTTTCGGTTCCGGGATGCGATGCTGATTGAACACGGCCAGCGCTGAGAAGTACCTCACGGTGCCGTAGACTCGCTTTGAAATCTTTGTGTAGTTGTCGCCGTTTTGAACTACGACTGAATCAAACGTCGAGCCATCGTCTGGTGCGGACTGAGAAACACCATTTTGATAGTTGAATGCGGCGAGACTGAATTTTCCATCCGAACCCGATCCCGCAGCCGTGCGAATGGAATTGCCTGCTTTTCGCCCGCCGGGATTCTTCACGGCGTTGAAGCCCCGGGAATCGGATTTTTGTATCTGCACGGCGGATTCGGTCGATTCCTCTGAGTGCGACGAAAAGCTGGACCGGGAATCAACTGGTTCCTCCTGGGGAGCTTTCGTCGTCGGACCACTCTCGTCCTGCAAGAATCCATTGTCGAAACCATTCGACTGTTGCGGTTCAGCCATCGCCAGCAATACGGGCTCTGAATCCTGCTCTGGCTCGTTGAACGACGGCTCTCCAGCAGAAAAATCGAAACTGATCTCGTTTGAATTCGGCGGTTCACCTGTAGTCCCTGATTCTGCCATGACAGGCTCTTCTTCGATACCCGCGAATGCCGGTGTGGACTCCGAAATTGAAGAAGCGGGGTCAGTCATTGCAGGAGTCGTCACTGTGGATGTCTCGGCGGTTACTGCTAATCCCGATGATTCAGCTTCACCGGCATCTGACACCGCGAAATCCGGTAGCGGAGGTGGCGGGTCCACCTGGAAGGTTGTTGAACCTTCTTCGAACGGTTCAAGTTGTGGAACCTCTTTGGATGCCAATTGAGCGGAAGCCCGCTCATCAGCTTGTCCTGAACCTTCAGGCTGCGTGACAGCAGGTTCATCGAGCGTGTCAAAAGATTCCGTCATCGATCGATTTTCCGGTGCAGGATCTGCCAGCACGACATCCGAATCAGCAAATGGTGAACCGTCACTCAAATCGGCGACATTGACGAGCGGATCGTTCGCTGCAGTCATTGATTCCGGATTGATGGTTCCAGCGACAGGATTGGCCTGCGGTACTTCCGGCTGTGTGGAATCGTTCGGTGCAATCGCAGCCTTCGTCAGGTTTTGCTGATGCAGGTCCATCTTTCGATAGACGAGGAAACCGAATGCGAATACCAAAATGGTAATCACCATGATGCCCAGCCGCGCTTCATGGCTGCTGGGTTTGGTATTGCCGGGTTTAAGGGACGTCATCAGTGGCCCTGCCACAGCGCTGCTCTCAGCTTCGCTGATCGGCTGCGTGGGTTGAGTCGAATTTCCGCCGGCGATGCTGCGAGCGGCGTTTTTGTCAGAACTTGCCATCCCTGGTGTCCTTTGAACGCATTTTTCACGATTCGGTCTTCCAGCGAATGGAATGTCAGGATGACCACAATTCCCCCGGGATTCAAGATCTTCGGCAGGACTTCGGTCAACATGCGTTCCACATGCTGCAGTTCATCATTCGTGGCGATTCGCAGTGCCTGAAACACTCGAGTTGCCGGGTTACGACCTCCCGCAGCACGCGCAGCTCCCACTGCATCACGCACACAGGATTCCAGTTCTTCCGCCGTCGTCACCGGGTGCCCCAGGCGTCGTCGTCGGACAATTTCCGTGGCAACCTTCGCTGCCGCCGGTTCTTCACCGTGGGTGCGAAAGATGCCTTCCAGTTGCTTTTCATCAAGAGTTCCCAGTAGTTCTGCAGCCGGTCGCCCTTCTTGGGGATAAAAACGCATGTCCAGCGGACCACCTGCGTCAAATCCAAATCCTCGTTGACGATCGGCCAGTTGATCCGATGACAAACCAAGATCCAGGATCACTCGATCAACACCCTCCAGGCCCAACTGCTGCAGGACACTGGAGGCATCTGCGTAGCTGGCACGCAGAAGGTGGCAATTCTGTTGTTCTTTCTGTAGGAGTTTCTGGCCAGCGATCGCCAGCATCATTGGGTCGCGGTCTAGCCCGATGAGTTGACCGGTTTCGCCAATCGCCTTGAGTATCAATTGACTGTGGCCGCCCGCTCCGACCGTTCCGTCCAGCACGGTGAGGCCCGACGATAACTGCAACCAGTGCAGCACTTCGCGAGGCATCACCGGAACATGAACCGGACGATGTTCAACAGGTGGCATGAGATGAGGGAGATGATTGAGGAAAGGAACCAAACCGCGCCGACGGAAAGATGGTTGACGCAGAAGTGACTGTTGGAGAGGACGGTATCGTACGCCCGACTTAACTTTAGAGAAAGATCAGATTCATGCCAACATCATCCGACAGCCGAAGCTCTGCCCCGTCAAAAACCTGCAAAATCTGCCGATATGTTTTTTTTCAATCAACGCCCCGCTTCATTGTTGGAATCGATTCATTCAAGAATTTATTCAGGCAAGAAGATTGGGGGGTAAGAAAATGAATCGCATCTGAGTTCTCCAATTTTCTTGCCCTGAATTTTCTTGCCTCGAATTGCGATTCCTCATGTACGCAGCCTTCCGTCCCGGATATCGACGCCATTCTCAACAACGCTCCAACTTCTGACAGTCGCGAACCGTTCTCGCAACTGATGACAGGCCCATTTCCCAACAACAAAGCGGGGCGTTCTTTTCAATGGCCCGCTTGAACCGTAGCATCACCTGCACCCCGTTTTCTTCAAGCCCGTTGACTGCAAGCATTGTGGCCTGCCACATAGTGCGGCAATTTCTGCCGGATGCGGGACATGATTTCCAGCAGAATTACTTTTTCACCGAACGGCGCGCATGAGAATATCGAGCCCTCAGAATCAATGCCCGTGGAAAGCTGTGCCGATCAAGCCGACCTTGACGATACCTTATTCGGTCGGGGGGGGTTACCACACGTCTCGTGGCAAGGGGACTGTCGTTTTGGTGTCCTTGGTCAGCATTTTCGTTTCACGGCGAGCCGCAGGCGAAACCTTTCACCGACGCCTGCGGCTTGCCGTTAAACGATTAAGGACCGTTCGAGAAATAATTGACCGCATCCTCCTCTCCCCTGGAACGAGAGAGGGCAGGGTGAGGGGTATAAAAAGAGACAGTTATTTCTCGAGCGGTCCTAAGACGACAGTCTCCAGGCCCCAGGGTCTGATCTGTGGCTATGCTCCGCGTGACCGAATGGGGTCGATAGCCCGACAATTTCCGAGGATCACAGACAGCTTATGGCAGCGTATCGCGAACACATTACCGTTAGCGGAATTCTGGGCGTCGCGTATGCCTGCGCGGCGGTCCTGCTGTTCGGTTACAGTCTGGCCCAGGCGGCGATTGTCGCTGTGATCACATGGGTTGCCGGAATGCTGCCGGACCTTGATTCTGAAAGTGGTCGGCCGATTCGCGAACTGTCGGGAGTCGTGGCCGCGTTTGCGCCACTGCTGCTGTTGCACAATGCACAGGCCGTCGGCGTCCATGGTGATCGAGCCCTGTTGTTTGCGATCATCGCGTATGCGGCTGTCAAGTACGGGGGCGCATTCCTGCTGGGAAGACTGACCGTTCACCGCGGCATGTTTCACAGTATTCCGGCATTGTTGATCGCTTCCGAATTCACGTTTCTCTCCTATCACAGTGACGAACTCCGAGTCCGTGTTCTGATGGCAGTGGGTGTCGGCATTGGATTTCTCTCGCATCTGGTGCTGGACGAAATGTACAGCGTGCAGTGGGACGGCGTGAAAGTGCGACTGGCAAGTTCATCTGGCAGTGCCATGAAATTCTTCGGATCGGAAGCGCTGCCCAACGGCGTGACCATGGGCGTGCTGCTGTGCCTGACGTACGCGACTCTGGTTGAAGCCGACATTGTCCGCGATCCCGCTAAAGTCCCCGCTCCGGAAACGATTCAGATCACGTCCGATCTGGAAGACGCACCACCCTTCCGCGTCGCGGACGAGTCTCGCGAAACGAGTATTCAATAGCGGTACGACCGAATCCCGTCGCCAGGACATTCGCGCGCACGAATTCGCTTCGGCAAAGTCGAATGCACACCGCCGGACAAGAATGTCGATCCTGGGGAAAACAGCCGCTACGCCTGTGTCGCCTCGTTCGCCGAACGGACGATGATACGATTCCCGGCAAGCCGGATGACTTCGATCTTCGTACCGTGGTCTATGTACGCGCCATCACTGACGACATCGACGTACTTGTCGCCGAACATCGCTTTGCCGGTAGGTCGCAGAGACGACGCGGATGTCCCAATCATTCCAACGGTGATCGGTCCGATGACAGGCGCACGGGTCAGCAGCGATGGTTTCAGATGTAACCCTTCGCTGGCATTTGCTGCATAGCCGGGCGGAGTCAAAATCAGGCGATTGACAAACGGGATCGACGGCAGAAATCGATTGAGCACAGCAGCGACCGCAATCACCACCATCAATGCCGCCGCCAGCGATCCGAGACTGCCCATCGACTGTTCGAAACTTTCTGTGGCTGACATGCCGGAAAATGTATTGCTGGCCATCACGAGTGACACCATTGTCATCAGGATTCCTGAAACACCAAACACGCCGAAGCCGGGTATTACAAAGATCTCAAGCCCGAGGAGTACCAGGCCAAGGATGAACAGGGTCAACTCAAGTCCGCCCGCTGTGCCGCCCAGAAAGCGGCTCCAGAAAAACAGCGAAAAACTCGTCACCGCTCCGATGCTGAACAACCCGGACGGCATGTGCAATTCCAGGTAAATAAAGATGATCCCGATCGTGATCAGCAAAAAACCGGCGAGTCCGGAATTGAGAACAGTGACCAGATTATCAACCCATGTTTTCGAGGCTGGACGCAGGTCAGCCGTGGCACCAATGCCCAGCCGCGTCCGCAGTTGTTCAAGATCGTGGCACGGAGCTTCCGTCAGCCCCAGTTCTGCAGCGCGTTTTGCGTTCAACACAAGCAGACTGCCGCCGCTTGTCTCGGGAATCGCCGGCCCCTTGACCCATTCATCAGGTTGCGCGGCAAGTTCCGATTCGTTCATCCACGCCACACGACCGGTATCCTTACGAGTCACTTCAAACACGGGCAATGAAGGATCGGCCATCGCTCGGATCAGGGACACCGAGCGGTTCTTGCGTCTGGCGATTGAGTCAGTCAGAGTCAGCAGCTTCTGCAGATCCTCCGGCGCCACGTCGCCCGCGGGCGGAAGTCGACGACCGCGGTTCAGCCGCATGGCTTTCAAATCGATGTTGCCGATGGTGGCGTCATCAGCCAGAAAAATACGGTCGCAACTGATCGCCACCAGAGTGCCCGCCTGCGTGGCTTCTTTGCGCACCCATGCCACGGTGGTGACTTTCGCGGGATCAAGTTCCGCAATGAGTGTCGCCACCTGTTGCGCGTAATCTTTGTCTCCACCGGGAGAGTCAATCTCAAAGATGATCATATTGGCACCGTTGGCGATGGCATACCGAGTTTCGCGCTGGACAAAATCTGCCAGCAGTTTATCAACCACATTGTTGATCGCGATCACGCGGGCCACAACTTTCGCATCGCTGCTCCCTGCTTCCCGCATGGCTTCCAGCGGTAGATTGAGTGCCGCAACGACTTCATTGCGATTGGCTGGAGTGGCGGCGACCAGAAATCCCGAACTCGCCGCTTCGCTGCCTTTGAAGGATCCTGGCTGACCGGGATCTTTGACGGTGTCAGTCTGGGTGATGACAACCTGCTGATTCTGCAACTCGCGAAGTTCCACCGCCGTCAAAAACTGTTGGCGAGTCTTGCCTTCGCGGTCTTCCAGCGACACACGCAGGACCGCACTCGCAGGGTCCATCATCGCCTTCGCAACGGCACGCGACATGCGGAGGTTGCGGCCTCGATCGACGATGTCCAGCACGAAATTTTGTTCCACGTTTGAAAGTGCCGTGCCGCGACCGATGTCTCCCAGAGCTGCCGTCGGATACATGAAAATGTCGTGACACGCCAAAGCCAGGATGACATGATTTCCGTCAAGTGATTTTGGAATCCATGCAACCGTACGAACATTGCTGAGTTCCGGGGAGACCAGAACTCTTGCCAGATCATGGATCTGACCCTGTCGACTTGAGCCCGCTGAAATCTCCAGCACCAGGATCGCCTGTCGCTTTTCTCGAACGGCTCTGGTCTGCAACTCCCTTGTCAGATTTGTAATCTGGCTGACAAGCTGATCATCGACCTGGCTACCGATTGTGACAAACTGTCCGAAAGGTTGGCGCGCGAGTTCGACCTTCTGTGCCTGAGCGGCGTCGATTGTCCGGGCAGCATCCTGCGCGAACGCTACGATTGGCATCAGCAGGATGATGCCCGCCAGCGGCAAAGCGGTTGCAGAATTGCGTCGCATAAGAAAAAGTCCTGAGCGTCACTGCGCTCGCGGTCGATTATTGCTCTGAAACACAGAAAAAACACTGATTCTGACCTGAAACCCGGCTTCACGCCAACGATTTCGTGACGCCAGCGCTGAATTATAGCCCACACGCGGAAGAATACACCACGATCAGCCCGTAACAGCGTTGCTATAACCCGTGCTCGCAACAGCCACATTTCAGCCCGCTTAGTTGGACAGCGCCACTTTGAGAGTCCGATTCGCCATAAGATATTGTTCAGATTCACGTTGCGTCCTTCCACCGTCCCTTCTCCCCCGGAATCTGGGGAGAAGGTGGCCGACAGGCCGGATGAGGGGCCTGTCCAGGATGTCAACTTGCGAAAAAAGCCCCCTCACCCCCCAGCCCTCTCCCCCAATTTGTTTGCGACCACACTGCAAAGAAAAACCACGCAATCTCCGCAAACAAATCGGGGGAGAGGGGGCAAAGTGGCGCTGTCCAATTAGATTGTAGCAATCCTGCCTTGCAGAAACCAAAGCCTCCCAGGCGAATCGCTGCAAACGTGACGTCCCTGGTGTCGGATAGTAGAAAGTTCGCTGCCAAGTGCGAATAATTGTCTGTGATTCATCAGAATCCCGACGTTACTATCGTGACGCGGCACTCGTTCATGACGCGGCACTCGTATCAAACGCATTCCGACAGAAACATGGGTCGAAAAAAAACATCAAAGATCTGCGTTGTGTTGATCACCCTGCTGGTCACGCTGAGTGGAGCAGGTGCGCAGCACAGCCAAGAACCGCTGTTTGGAATCGCAATCCGGAATGCGACGCTTGAGCAGCGACTTGTGCGGACGCGCACTGAACAGGAACCGGTTGCCACGAGCATTCTGAATAGTGATGTTCGGGGACAGCAGACGACGACAACAGAAACGCGACTCCGGATTCTTCCCAATGCGGGTGCCATCCGTTTTGAAGTCGTGAGCATCGGCGACGTCAGCAGTCGCACGAGCGGCGTCAATCCTCAGGCCAGGATCGACAGCACGGGGCAGCACCATTTTGAAATCACGAAGCCCTTCTGGTTCAATGGGACGTCATTTCTCACACAACCGGGGTATGGCACGATCAGAGCATCGCAGTCACCGCAATGCGTGGTGAGCGCCGTCGGAGCGGCTCTGCCATTTCTGCGTCCGCTGTCGGATCGCCTGGCATGGGAACAGGTAACACGTCAGCAGGGCGAGATCGATCACGCTGTCGCGGAAGACGTGACTCGCACTGTGCTGCCAAAGGTTGATCGCACCGTCGATGACGAGTTCGCGCAACTGGGACGACAGCTGATGGGTCTTCAGTTGCAGGTCGAATCGGCGCTCAGGACATCAAAACTGAGCTGGGTTGCAAGGTCATCCGAGACATCGTTTTTCATTGCTGCGATGCCGCAAATTCCCGGTGTTGCGGAAGGTGTTGCGGAGGATAACCTATTTAATCCGCCGTCGCTCAAAGTGTCGCAACTGGCGAACGGCGAAGAAGTCGCGTTCACCATCTCCGATTCTGTCGCAACCTCGTTGCTCGAACAGTACATTCCGGGTGGCCTGGTGCTTTCTGATACGCAGGTAGAAAGAGCTTCAAAGGTCTGGAATAGTGCAGGAGACGAGAAATGGACTTTCGCATCTCTGACGCAATTGTTTCAGGCAATCGAGCGCAACGCATCGGCAGAACCTACCGCGTATTCAATTCAGCTTGCAGACGTACACCCGATTGCCATTCGCTTTGATCGTGGCGATGTGTGTCTCGAAACTTCATTTCAGATTCTCCCGAAAGATGCAGCACCAAGCGGCTGGATGAAGACGACATGGCGAATGCGAGGTCGTGGTGTTTCTGACGATCAATGGGCCGTGGGCCTGCATCAGGTCGATGTCGGCGATGCGGAAAATTCGATCGCGAATGCAGACATTCATGAGCCTGAACGGCTACCTTCAAGTCTCGAACTTCGGATTCCGTCGGACACGACATTTGAACCGAATCAAAGTTCCGAGCCCGTCGATTCCTCTTCTGAATCCGGCGTTGATGAAGTCCACGTGACAACTGTTGAATCCGGGACAGTGTGGAGGTCGGTCGTGGAAGACGCGACACAGTCACTGTTGAAACAAATCCCAGTCGCAACTTTGCCCAAAGAAGTCGATTCTCCGATATCACTTCCCGGATCGCCTCGGATTCACCTGATTCGAATCGAATCCGCAGGCGGCGTCTTGCGCGCCGCCTTTCGTCTGGTTGATGGTGTGCCGAAGCCCTATGGACAGAGACAGAAATAAGTGGGGCACGATTTCATCGTGCCGGGCACGTT
>CAMAVB010000165.1 GCA_945861465.1 Candidatus Kuenenia stuttgartensis | reverse complement strand
AGGGTCGTCGTTGAGGTACACGGATTCCCGTGCGATCGATTCCCGCCCCTGAGTGCTGAGCTGATACTGCAGTCCGACACTCCGGCCGGTGAACTCAAAGCGAATCAGACCCTGAGCAATCAGGAATCCGTGAATCGATGTGAGCGAGAGCTTCTCGATTCCCGGCACTTCCTGAATTCGATCGAGCCAACCCGCATGGTCGCCGGGCATCGCTTTGGCCGCTGCGTCGCGGACTGCGTAGCAGTTCAAAACTGCCAGGCAGTTTTTTTCAAAATCGGCGGATTGTGGTGAGGGCTCAGGCATGTCCACATTATCGACAGCCCAGCGTCGCGCGTTCAGTAGACAACCAGGATGCAGGTCTGATCCGTACGTTCCGAACCATCTGTACAACCCACCATCTGCGGCTGTTCGCAGTGTTTCGCGGGAGAGACGCTCGCCAGAAATCTATGTTCGGACTTCACGAAGGTCTGCTAATCTGGAGAAACCAGCAGAACCATATCGATCGGGAAGAAACTGACGGTTAAGGCAAGCGGGCGAAAGGAATTGACTGGATGACTGCTATTGCCAAAATCGTGACGATTTTACTTCTGTGCGCACCAATCCTACAAAGACGCCACGAATCTCAACTCGTGATGCCGGAAACTCCATTGGAGTCATGTGATCGTTTGCCGGAATCAAGGTCACCGAGTTTTTCACCTTTTTAAAGCGTTTCAGTGTGGCCTCGCCGCCATCAACGACGGCGACAACGGTGTCGTTGTTTTTCGCAGTATGGGCGTGCCGAATGATGGCCAGATCTCCATCTTTGATTCCGTCCAGAATCATGGAAGTGCCACGCACACGCAGCAGGAAATGACTGTGCGGATCGAAGACCCTCGTCAGGTCAAATGTCTCAACATCTTCGATGGCTTCAATTGGCTGACCTGCTGCGATGTGGCCCAGCAGTCGAAACGGCATTGATTGATGCCCCGCTTCTCCCAGCATCAAATCGGGATCGACGCCAAGTTCTTCAGCAATCTTTGCCAGAGCATCCCGACCGATCCTGTCCTGACCGTTTTCGATCTTCGACAAGTGGGTGAAGTGAATGCCGACCTGACCGGCCAGGGCACGAAGTGAGATGCCACGGGCCTGCCGTGCGTCTCGAATCATTTTGCCAATGTCGGGGCTCATTGGTGAACCTGCAAGGACGACGCAACTCTCTGAATGATGGATTCTTGAAACGGTGGCAACTCGGCTCTGCGAATTCGATAAGATTTGGGGGCTTCAATCGCCAGGCTGCAACCGCCCTCAGTCGTCTGAGCGACAACGATCCGGATGTTTTCGTTGATGATGATTTCCTCGCCGATCCGGCGTCTGAGTACTAGCATGACAGTCTCCAATCGTTGAGTTCGGATAAATGGCCCGAGTGTTGGGTTGCTACCCAACACTGAATATTAACACGGAAAACTGGCCTGCCAAGAGAAAAGTGGAAATTTCGAGTATCCGGGGATTTTCGTAGCCCCACGCGGCATGCGGGCGGCGTTGGAAATCGCAGCGGTCGATGAGCGGTTCATGCGTTGTGACGAAGCAGAGGAGGCAGGAATTTGAGATTTCAAATTTGAAATCTCAGATTTGGCGGAGCGGGCTCTGCATGCGAGCTGTTTCGGCAGGCTTCGCAGCGCAAACGTCCGCCTTTATGTGCCGTCCGTGCATTTCAGCTTGGCGAATGCCACATCGCTGACAAACTCGAACAGGAGTTGCAGCGATGCATGTGCATCAATATCTGTCATGCACATCGGCGGGCTGATGCGTATGACGCAGTTCGCGAGCGGGCCGAGAAGGTGAATTCCGTCGCCGTTCTGTTTTCCAAGATAGCACCTCTCCACCACGGCATTGGCGACCTGGTTCGCGTTCAATGATCCCAGCGGACCACACTCAATTCCAAAAACCATTCCTTCGCCACGCACGTTGACGATGACGCCGGTTTCCTTCAAACGTCGGAGACCCCTGAGGAAGATCTCATGCAGATGCCGTGTCCATGCCAGAATGTCGGTGCTTTCAAATTCGTCGAGCGTCGCCAACACGGCCGCTGATGACAGTGGATTCGCGCTCCAGGTGTCCGACGTCGCGCCGTAAGCCATCGCATCACACACATCACGCCGCCCCACTGCGGCACTTACGGGAATGCCGTTGCCAAGCCCCTTGCCAAGACACACAAAATCCGGCTCAATGCCGTACGATTCGAAGGCGTACATGTGCCCCGTGCGTCCGAAGTTCGACTGCACCTCGTCCAGAATAAACAGAATGTCGTGTTCGCGACAGAACGCCTGCAGCAGTTGCAAGTAGGCTGCTGGCGGATGAAAACTACCGCCGCCACCGAGATACGGTTCAGTGATCAAGCATCCGACCGTGCCGTGGCTGGCCGTCCAGATGCGATCCAGTTCGGCTCGATACACTGCCGGATCAAATGCTCTGGACGGAGTGTCGATGTCAGAGCATTCTTCACGCGGAAACGAAATAAAATGGACTCGGGGATCACGATCCGAATCCAATTCAGAACCAGTCACCGCACCGCTGAGACCCTTCTTTCCGTGGAAACCGAAGCGTGTGGCCATGATTCCTTCGCGTTTGGGATCGCGCTTCATGCAGGCCCAGAGTGCTTTCTGGACGGCCTCAGAACCCGACGCAGCCCACATCACCTGGTTCAACCGACTGCCGCCAGGACTGGCCTGCAGGTTGGCGATCAAACGCTGACTGGCGACAGCTTCCAGCTCGGTGATGGCATTGTATGCGGTCAGTGAGACCGCCTGGAAGAAACCGTCCTCAGTGGAGGACATCACGGCGGGATTCCATCCCAGATAATTGGTAAACCTGTTCATCCAGCGTTTCGGATTGTGCCCAAGGTTGGCAACAAGGACTCCTGAAGTAAAGTCGTACAGACGACGTCCTTCCGGCGTCCAGTGAAACACTCCGGCCGATTTTGCGAGCACCGCCTGACTAGGAGTGAACGTCCGCAGGGAATGCGGTTCCGTGTCAGCGATGAGATCTCGGACGGCGTTGGATTTTGCCTCGTGAGCGAAGTGAACGGCGAATTGGGAAGTGGCGTGCATGAGAGTGTTTTGGGAGAGAGAGGTGGAAAGAGCTGAGCAGTGATTATTGCAGGTTCGGCAATTCCGACACGATCCGCCAGCCAATCAACTCCGGAATTTAGCAGACTTCGGATTACACTGTTCACCAAACGCAGGCAATGTTGTTTTTCTGCGAAGATTTTTGCCCGCGAACGCGGCATCTGTAATCTGCTCGCCTGGTGACGCTTCCAAAGTTGCTGGGATCTCGACATAGAGGTCTCAGTGCCTTGTGGCGGACAAGGAGGGCTGACGCCCTGCCGCTTGGCTACCGTCTTGCCAGAGGCTACAGCTTCGCGATACAATCAGACGTGACAATACTCCGCCGCATTCACGAGGAATCCGATGACATCGACACCCATGGACCAGGCCTCAATCATCGAGTACATCGCCTCCACATTTGAAGGCGTAGACGTTCAGGTAGCCTCCAGGGACGACGGATCTCCCGAAATTGCCTGGGGCGATGTCTTCTTCTTCTACTGCCCCGACCCCGACCATCGCGACAGAAAGTTTCCTTTCGCAACCATTGTGACGAAGGACTACGGGGACTTCGACGCCGCGTCGAACCTGAATCGCCCCGGCGTGTTTCGGCTGAATATCGGTATCGACCGGGAGACTTTTCATTCAAAGTTTGGTGATGCCGTCTCCCAATTTGACTTTACTGCTCTGGATGTAATCATGCCGCACCCCGTGTATGCCAGGCAACATTGGATTTGCATTCTTAATCCGAGTCAAAAGACCCTGCAGCACCTGCACCCTCTGCTCGAAGCAGCCCACGCCATCGCCGTGCGCAAGCACTCCAGACATGACCACGAGGATGCACAATGGTGAGACAGGATACCGCCACACCAGCACTCTACTGTACTTCTTTGGCCACCTTCAGGATTTGAAGCAGGGCGATGGCGTTGTCCAGTCCGCCGACGGAATTGCTGAACGCGACCGCTTTGCGAATGTCAGCAATACCAACGCTGCTATTGGACGGCTGTTCCTCTTTTGCTCTCGCCCTGATCTTTGTGACAGGCGTTTCGTCTGCCGCAGTAGCACTGGTCACCGCTTCAGGGGACTCATGCTGATCGGCAGAGTCCTGCACATCTGTGATTTCCGGTGCTCCGCCCGGTTTCCGTCCGCTCGTATTTTTTTTGGCCATTGCGTATTCCATGGATTTGAGTGTTGAACAAGTCAGCCATCGCACTGAATCTGATGTTTTGTGGGCACCGATTCTCCACTCGACTGCGCATCGAACTGTATCGATTGCCAGATGATGAAACAACCGTGGCACGCCTCGAACAATTCGATGCCTGAAGCGCATCGCACGCAACATCGACGCGATCAATGATTTGCCATCGCCTGCAACGCGCGGACGATATAGTCACGGGGAACCTTTGCACGCGGAACCCGACCCGGAAACCAGCTTCGGATATCGGCATCCAGACCCACACCGTGCATAAAATTGTAGAGTCCCTTGTTGAGTCCCGTGCCGAGCGATTCGTGATCGACGCCAGTCGGATCGATGAATTCAATGTCGTTCTTTGCGAACGTCACCGGTGGCAGTGGAATAAGACTCACGCCAAAGTCCTCCGGATGCTGACCAACCGGCGAATGCACCGTGCATGTGAATCGATGAAAGAAGCCGGACTGGATGCAACCTTCCTCAAACATCTGCCGCACATATTCCAGAGCATCGACTGTGTCCTGAACTGTCTGAGTCGGAAAACCGTACATCAGATATGCATGCACGAGAATACCGACGTCACTGAAGGCCCGTGTGACCCGAGCGACCTGGGAAACCGAGACTCCCTTCTTCATCAGATTCAGCAAGCGATCCGATGCCACTTCCAGACCGCCGGAAATGGCAATACAGCCGCTGGCCGCCAGCAGTTCGCAAAGTTCCGGCGTGAAGGCTTTTTCAAAGCGAATATTACTCCACCATGAAATGACGACGCCGCGTCGCAGCAGTTCTTCCGCCATGGCTTTCAACGCTTTTGGCGGAGCAGCTTCATCGACAAAATGAAATCCTGTCTGACCTGTCTCCTGCACGATGGCTTCGATGCGATCAACCAGCGTAGACGCTGCGACGGCCTCGTATCGACCGATATAGTCCAAAGTGACATCGCAGAAGCTGCACTTCTTCCAGTAACAGCCATGTGCCACCGTCAGCTTGTTCCAGCGACCGTCGGACCAAAGCCGGTGCATGGGATTGAGCATGTCCAGCGTCGATAAATAATCACTGATCGGCAAACCGTCCCATGTGGGAGTGCCGACTTCCGCGAATGGAATATCCGGTTCGCCGGAGTTCATATACTCCACGGACTGCGATTCGCCGCTGCGCACGAATGTCCGCACCAGCTGCGATTGCGGTCGATCGCCGCGGAGATGTTCCAGCAGTGCCAGCAGCGGGCGTTCACCATCATCGAGTGACACATAGTCGAAGTAATCAAACACCCGAGGTTCAGCCAGTTCCCGCAATTCTGTGTTGACGAATCCGCCGCCCAGAGCCGTCACAATCTCAGGATGTTGCCGCTTGATTGTCTGCGCAATCCGGAACGCCGCATACACGCAGCCGGGAAACGGAACGGAGATGAGAACCAAATTCGGCTGGTGTCGCGAGATGGATTCGAGCGTCAACTCCCGCAGCGTGGTATCCATCAGATTCATCGGGGCCGCCAACGCCGTCGCGAGCGGATCGAATGTCGGCTGGCTGGCTGCGAGCGATTCTGCGTAACGCACGAATTCAAAACGGGGATCGATGGCTGCCCGCAGGACGTCGGCGATGTCGCTCAGATACAGTGTGGCAAAGTGACGAGCTTTGTCCTGCATTCCCAGTGAGCCAAAGGCCCAGCTCAACGGGTCGCCACCGTCATCATCACCATTTTCGTCGTCGCTGTCGTAAACATCCAATGCACTAAAGCGCGGACCTTCCGGAAGAAAACTGCGAGAATTGATGCGATGGGCCAGCGTCGAGTCGCGGCCTTGAAGGAATAAGATCGTACGGTCGATGGCTGATAAGTACTGATCGAACTCATCGCAGAAGTGCTGAATCACAAGGGATGAATTCCCGCTTTGGGCCGCATCGATCTGCTTGCGGATGGCCGATAGTCCCGTCGCGGAAAACAGTCGGAGCACAAGTTTCAGTGCCAGGTCATCCTGCACAGCATCAATGCCGCGCGAACGCAGAAATCCGGTAATGTAGGCCGTTGAGGGATACGGCGTGTTCAATTGTGTCATTGGTGGAATCAACGACAACACGCGGCAGTTTTTGGCAGTCGGAGAATTCAAGGGATGTACGTTGATTGCTGATAGTGTAGGCGAAATTGAACCCGCATCGTACATTTCCCGACTCTCCAAGTCGAGCCCCCTCCCCGTAACTTGACTCTCCGAGTCGAGCCCCCTCGCAGTAACCACGAGCCGCCGCATTCTGGCATAACTGAATGCCGTCAATTATCATCCGGGTTGCCACCCCCACCTCCACTCCGCAACCAGGGAGCCTGTTCCGTGCCACAATTTCGCTATTGTCTGAACGCCAGCACCATCGCCACCACGCCCATTCTGAAGCAGATTGAAGTCGCCGCCTCGGCGGGCTATGAAGCCATTGAACTGTGGCACGATCATATCGACACGCATCTGGAAGCAGGAGGAACTCTGGCGGAGATCCGAAAGGCGATCGACGACAGTGGCTTGAAAATTCCGACAACGATTTATCTTGCTGGCTGGTTTCAGCCCGCCGGCGTCGAACACGATGTGGCGATCAGCGAAGTGCGTCGCAGGCTGGAACAGGCCGCCGCCGTGGGAGCAGAATTTTCGATTGCTGGTCCGCCGCCTGGAATCGCAGATCGCGAACTCGGAGCCCGGCACTATGCTGAACTCCTCGAACTCGGAAAATCTTACGGTGTGAAGCCTGCATTTGAGTATCTCGGTTTCGTGGACGACATCAATACGATCGACGATGCCATCGACATCATAGAGCGATCAGGTCATCCGGATGCCACGATTGTCATCGACCCGTTTCATTGCTGGCGCGGCGGAGGCTCTGCAGCGTCAATCCGCAAACTGCAGGCACGTCAGATTGCCATTTCGCATTTCAACGACGCCCCCGCTGCGCCTCCTGCCGAAACTCAACACGATTCCGATCGAGTTCTGCCGGGTGACGGCGCAATTGATCTGCGATTCTACTGCGACCAACTGACGGCGATCGGTTACGACGGATACCTGTCACTGGAACTGTTCCGACAGGACTTATGGGATCGAGATCCTTTGGAAGTCACCAAGCTCGGATTACAGAAAATGAAAGACGTCGTGGAACGTTAGTGTTGCTGCGACCGGTGGTTATTGACACTAACCCGAAGCGTCAGCGTTGGCTGGCCAAAGCATGAATTTGTAGGGTGTGACAAGCGGCAGCGCAGGCACACCATAACGTTGATCTGGTGTGCCTGCGCGTTGCTTGTCACACCCTACAAGTTGGACATCGTCAATAGCTGGCCAGTCGAGGATGCTACATGTTTCTCCGTTCGATCGTTTCTGTGACGGCCTGCCTGTTTCTGGTTGAAGTCTCTCTGCTCGATGTCTCCCGAGTCATGGCAGAGAACCTGGGCGATGACCTGACATCAATGATAGAAGCCCATCCGGGCGAGGTCGGCGTCACCATCCGCCACCTGGAGACCGGTGAACAATTTGCATGGCGCGCGGAGATTGTGCAGCCAACCGCCAGTCTGATCAAACTTCCATTGATGGTCAGCGCCTACCGCATGGCAGATCGCGGTGAATTGGATCTTTCAAAACAGATCACGCTCACTGAGGCCGACAAGGTCCCGGGTTCGGGGATTCTGACGGATCACCTTTCACCGGGGCTCACGATGTCGTTCCGCGATACGATCCGTCTGATGATTCGGTACTCGGACAATACAGCGACGAATCTGGTAGTCGATCAGGTCGGACTGCCAACCACGGCCGCCACGATGGAATCGCTCGGGTTTCCGCACACCCGACTGAACTCAAAAGTCTATCGCGGTGACACATCGATCTCACGCGAACAAAGTCGACTGTATGGGCTGGGCAGCACAACGGCCCGCGAGATGGTCGATCTGTTGGAGCAGATTCACAAGGGCACCGTGGCTGCGGAAGATTCCTGCAAAGCCATGATGGAGCATTTGCTGGCGTGTGATGACAAGGCCATGCTCGTCAGGGAGCTGCCCAAAGGCACAAAGGTCGCGCACAAGTCAGGCGCAGTTTCGGCCAGTCGCTGCGACGCGGGGATCGTGTTCGGTCCCAAAGGGCCGTTCGCCATTTGTGTGCTCACCACAGCGAATAAGGACCGCAGCTGGAACGACGATAATGCCGCCCAGGTTCTGATCGGTCGAATTGCGCGCACGGCGTTTGACCACTTCAATCCGGAGTGGGAACGCAATGCACTGGGCGAGCCGACGGAACTGAAGATCGGGGCATTTGGGACGCGCGTCGAGTTTCTCCAGAGAACTCTGAACGCCCGCTCACAGCCGTCACCTGATCTTGGCGTGGACGGCGATTTCGGGCCAGCCACGGAGGCCGCAGTCCGGAAATTTCAGGAGGCGAATGGACAACCGACCACAGGAATTGCCGATGCATCGCTGTGGCAGGCATTGGGGCCTGTTATCGAAGAATCCGTCATTCCAAGTCCAGCGATTGTGAATGCTGAGACACTGGCGCGGCAGCCAATGGATGCTCTCGACGGACCACCGTTTGTTTCATGTGACAGTTGGATTATCGTCGATGCAGCTGATGGAAGAATGGTGGCCGGCCTTGAAGAATCGACACCACGACCATTCGCGAGCACCACCAAGATCATGACCGCATGGCTCATTGTGCGGCTGGCGGAAGAACACCCTGAAGTCCTGGATGAGATCATCACAATGTCACCCCGCGCTGACGAAACACGCGGCTCAACGGCAGATGTGCGGGCTGGTGAGTCCTTGGCTGTGCGTGAGGGACTGTTTGGACTGTTGTTGCCCTCCGGAAACGACATGAGCGTGGCTTTGGCCGAACACTTTGGAACCAGACTTGCCCCTCCGGCAGACGCCTCTGCGACAACCCCTGAAATAGACCCGCTCGCGTTGTTTGTCGCGGCGATGAATGCCGAGGCCGCACGGCTCGGGATGGGAAACACGCATTTCTCCAATCCTCATGGGCTGTCTGAGAAATCGCACCTGACCACCGTGAGTGATTTGGCGATTCTGGCGCGCACGACGCTGGAGAGTGAATTGTTTCGAAACTACACTGCGACTCGCCAGCGAGGCACGGTTGTCAGTGGTCCAGGCGGATACACAAGAAACGTGCTCTGGAAGAATACCAACGAACTGCTGGCGATTGATGGCTTTGACGGGATCAAAACGGGCACAACAGATCAGGCTGGTGCATGTCTGGTTTCGACAGGAGAACGCGAGGGCCAGCGATTGATCGTCATCGTTCTTGGCTCAGCGGCATCCGAGTCCCGCTACACAGATTCGCGCAACCTGTACCGCTGGGGATGGAAGCAGCTTGCTGCAGCCGGTGAGTAGTGTCGCCTTTCGCTCCGCTTGGTCCGGCCGACAAATACAATTTTCACAAAATCTCCGGACTACCCAGCGCAGGTCATCCGAACAGGTCGAGCAGCGGTTCACCCGTTGACAGGGGACGCGTGAAACCGTCGCGACCGAGGCGGAGATTGAGCGGAACCCCAAGTGAATGAAAGATCGTCGCCCCAAGATCCTGAGGCCGCACAGGACGATCCACCACAAAGGCACCGTGTTTGTCAGATTCGCCGTAGACAGCGCCGCCGCGAATTCCACCGCCCGCCAGAATCGCCGAAAAGCAGGATGGCCAGTGCTGACGACCAGGGTTAGTTCCCGGCGCATTGATCGTAGGCGTGCGACCAAATTCGCCAACGACGACGACCAGCGTACTTTCGAGCATCCCGCGATCTTTGAGGTCCAGAATCAACGCCGAAAGGGCCTGATCGAGTTTTGGCAGACACCAACCCATGCCGTACGAACCATTCCCGAACGCGCTGCCCATTCCCATTTCGCCGCCGTGCATATCCCAACTGGAACTGGGGGCACCACCGCCGCCTTCCGGAGCCGACCCTGTCCAGCCGTTAACAGTCACATAGCCCACACCGCTTTCCACCAGTCGTCGCGCGAGCAACAGATTCTGACCGAGTGGATGCATCCCATATCGACTTCGCACACTGTCCGATTCGCGGCTCAATTCGAAGGGCTCACGTGCCTCCGGACCGGCCGTCAATTCAAAGGCGCGACCGTAGATGTCCTGCCAGTCCCTGGTAGCGCGGGTGGCATCGCTGGAGAGCAGGGAAGGGCTGAGTCCACTGAGCAAGCGGCGGCGTTCGAGCATGCGATCGGTCGCTACGGCAGCCTGCAGATCGTCCGGCGCCTTGAACGTGGGCATTGATGGATTGTCGGCGGCCGAACCGACAAACAGGGGACTGTGAGCCGCACCAAGGTGCCCGCCAGTTCCGATGTTAGGAGCGCAGAACACGGGATCTCCGACGCACTTGATGAGCCACACATAGGGAGCAATGGTCTTCTCGTTCGGTCGCACCTTGGCCAGGATTGAGCCCATATACGGGGCATCCGGTGGAGCGGCGGCTTGCCCGCTCAGACAATGATGCATGGCGTCAAAGTGGTTGCTGATATTTCCGACATGCGTCATCGATCGGATCAGGCTGAAATGATCCGTCAGCTGAGCCATCTTTGTATGCAGTTCGTTGATCTGCATGCCGGGCACCGTCGTGGATATCGGCTTGTATGGTCCGCGAATCGTATCGGGAGCACCCGGTTTCAGATCCCATGTATCCAGGTGGCTAGGCCCACCGCAAAGCAAAATGAAGATACAGGATTTTTCTGCGGCACCTCGACCCAGCCCGGCCTTCTCATCCACGCCCGCTGCGACCATACCAGGTAACGCCATCGGCAAGCCGCAGATTCCTGCAGCCTGCAACAAGTTTCGGCGAGACATGACGTCGGACAACGACTGTTGCAAATCCATCGGGACAGCCCTTCTGAATGATTCAATTCAAAACATCGAAACGACCGCCAGCACAGCAATAGCTTACGCAATTTCTGTCCAGCGTCATGCTCAGAAACAGCCCAACATGAAAAATGTCCTGAAGCAACCGACGAAATCTGACAGCTCAGCAAACGTAATGAGCATTGTTTGGGTCAATGCTTTCGTTTGGTGTAGATCATTGCTCGATGGGGACAAGTGTCTTGTGCCTTGACAATATTCGGCACTGCGACGGTCGCTGGTCAATGTCTCGGACAAGAATGTCAAAGCGACATTAGAGGTTCGTGTCCTCCGGACGGTCAGATAAAGTGATCTCTCGAGGCCACGCCACAAACAGCACGACGAGGGCGATCAATGGGGCCAGGCCGGCCCATGACAGGCCTGCGTCGAAGGAATGCGTTTCATCCACGACTCGACCAAACTCCTTCTGCATCGGTGACGAGACTAGCCAGGCAAGGGCACCCAGCAAACCGGTCGTCTTACCCATGTGACGTTCACTTGTTTCCTGTGACAGCGAGTAGTAACAGGGAAACAATCCCAGTGATCCGGCTGCCACGATCAACAGGACGCCGTAAAGCCCCCATCCCAGCGAAAGGCTGGCTGCCACAAACGTCAGGGATGTCAGAGCCGCGCAGAGACCGAACACGATCAGGCGAGTCCGATGCACCCCCAGTCCGCGTCGAGCCAGCCAGAGTGTAGCCGCTCCGGCTGCGATACAGCCAACGTCCGCCGAGATGTAATACGCTGAGTTGAACCACAGCGCAGCCTGTTCCGAAGCCCCCCGTCCCTCCTGCAGAAATTTCGGCAGCCAGGCACGAATCAGTTGCCACGTCAGGTTGATGCAGACCACGACGGGAATCAATGTCCAGAATCGACGATTAGTCCGGCACTCCGAAAAGAACTCCCGGTCACTCGCGAATGCAACCGTAAGGAATAACAGACATGCTGCTGCAGTAATCCAGATCGGGTGATTGTCAAAGAATTTCCGGATCAGGATCTCGTCCGGCATCCATGGACTCAGCCGTTCCCGCATTACGTAAAGCGTAATGCACACAGGAACTGCACACACCAGCAGCACGAGCCAGCGATGACCGGACTTTGAAACCGTCCTGTCCTGTATTCGCGCTGATGGCAGATCATTTGCACCGACTGTTAACAGCCATGCGATGACCCAGACAAATCCCAGCGATCCGATAATGAAAAATGGCGATCGCCATGCGCCGAGAGTTTCACTCTTGCCGACGATCATCAGGATCACTGGCGGTGTCAGGATCGCTCCGAGCGCACCACCGCTCTGAAGAATGCTGTTGCCCATCGTGCGCTTCTGACGGTCCAGCACAATCTTCGTTGTTCGCAGCGCACACGGCCAATGTCCGGCTTCAAAAAAACCTAACAGGATTCGACATCCGAGCATCGACTCATATCCGTTGCAGAATCCGGTCAGCACACCGATCAATGACCACGCGAGAAGTACACTCGGATAGAGAAACCTGACAGAAACACGATCCGACAGAAATCCAAAGAACAACGAACCAGCGGCAAAGGCCCAGCCGAATCCCCATTCAATAATGCCATAACGCTCGTTGCTGAGAGACAACTCTTTCGTAATGCGGACTGACAGGTTCGCCAGGGTCTGGCGATCCATGTAATTCAGCATCGTCGCCAGCAGCAGCAGTCCGCTGACCCACCAGATCCAGGCCTGAGTTCGCTGTTCCCCAGCGTTCGGCGCTGATGGCACTTCCGGAGACTCGAACGGATTCGGTGCAGCCGACATGCAACACTTTCTGGGCATCTGAACGATGCGTGAATGCGAAGTGGACTCTACATGTACCGTCACGCTGACGCATGCCGCTCGCCAGAAAAGACAATAACGAGCGAACATCGTCACGTACAGCCTACGTCCACAGCCCGTCGCGCGGATCGACCGACGGCAGTTCTGCGAGTTGCTGATAAAGTGCCCGAGCTTCCTCGGAAAGTTCTTTGGGAAGCACGATCTTGAGCACGACGAACTGGTCGCCTCGATCACCTGTCTTCGGATGGCGCACACCCTTACCGCGGAGACGGAGTCTGGCACCGCTGGACGTGCCGGGAGGAACACTCAGGACCACGACGCCTTCCGTCAGTGTCGGTACATCAATCTTTGCCCCCAGAGCTGCCTCGCTGGGAGTGACCGGTACATCGACCAGGAGGTTATGGCCGTCTCGCCGACACCACGGATGTGCAGCGATGCGAATCGTGACCAGCAAGTCACCTGCTGCACCGCCTCCTGCACCGGCACTGCCCTGACCTGCCAGACGAATCGATTGACCCTCATCAATGCCAGCAGGTATCTTCACATTCAGCCGTTCGTTCTTTGATCCCTGCTGAACGGTCAAAGAATAGTCACCACCTTCAACGGCGACCGTGAACGGGACCGTGATCTCCGCTTTGACGTCACCGCCCTTATGAGCTCTCGGCTGAGCTCGCCGACTGCTTTCAAATGGACTGCCGCCTTTGCCACCCCCACCGCCGAACATTCCGCCGAGCAAATCATCCAGATCAAACGATGCCCCGCCGCCACCGCCGCCAAATCCCTCAAACGGGTTTCCGCCAGAGCGACCACCACCACCAGTTCCATGGAACGCATGACCGAACTGGTCATAGTTTTTTCGCTTGTCTTCGTCGCTCAGAACGTCGTAAGCCTCGGTAATTTCGGAGAACTTTTTTTCCGAATCCGGGTCAACTGGTTTCGTATCGGGATGAAACTTGCGCGCAAGCTTCTTGTACGCCTTGCGGACTTCGTCCTTTGTGGCAGAACGGGAAACACCAAGTACTTCGTAGAAATCGCGTTTTGACATTGCCAAAGGATAGCAACTGGCGAGACAGAATAAAGGGGCAAAGCCGATCTCATTCAGCGTGGCGCATCTGTTCTCAGTTCTCTAACGACATTCAGCGGTACTCTCGTTAAAAAAAAAGGGGAAGGACGAATCCTTCCCCTTTTCCACCGAGAAATGCACCGAAGTGACTCTTCCCGGCAGGAGCTTCCCGCTCGGGCCACGCACCCATATGAGCAGGAACAGGCGAGTTTCCTGACCTTCCCCCCTTCAAACCCCTGCAGAGTTTCTGCGAACGCCGGGTCCCAGCACGCCGTCGTCCGCCTCCGTAATCGCGATGAAAAGCAAGCGCTGTGCCAATTCCTCGCAGAATGCAATTCAACGAATGACGTCTCTGGTTTTGCTGCTTTTCCTGAAGATCCACGCCGAGACTCATGCACTGCGACTCGGAATTGTTCAGCAAATCGGACGTGGTCCACACCAATTTCTTCGCATCAGTGCCCAACATTCGCGCAATTTCACGGCTTCCTCGTCGAAAGGCAGTCCCAACAGGAAGTCGCCGAACCCCAGCCACTCGACTCGTGTCTCAGCACCAGCAGACGTTGTCCGATCATTTCGCGGAAATCTCGTGTCTGAAACATCGGTCGTTGACAAAAACCATCGCTTTACACGATTCGGCAGCACTGCTACATTTGCTCTTATAAATCCGGTAGATTTATTGAACAGTTCGTCGTTCACTACTCCGTGGTGTAATTGGTAGCACAACAGTTTCTGGCACTGTCAGTTGGGGTTCGAGTCCCTACGGGGTAACTATTTGTTGCGAACGCATCCGCAGACCCGCGTAGAACACTAGGTTTTTCGCGGGTTTGTTCGTTTTCGGGTTTGCCTGTTTTTGCAATTTCGCGCCCTTGTGCCCCACCTGGTGCCCCACCAAATTGGCAACGGCTCGTTCGAAGTGTGCGTCAGTCGTTTGCAGATAGTGCTGACGTGCCACTTTCTCAGAATGCCCGATCCACGAAACGACAACGTGGGACGGGTAGATTTCCATCAGTTCCGTTTCCCGCGTCGATCGCAGGTTCTGGAATGGCTTCACCCATGGAATCAATCCTGCCCGCTTGATGATCTTCACGAACGTGGTTCGCAAGTTCTGATCGGCAGAGGTGTATTCGGAATTGCTGATTGTGGCATTCTCGATCCTTGACGATGAGGTTCAAAAGATGTTGGATAGTCTCTTGAAGGAAAAAGGTCTGAAATCGAAGAAGGAACGCGACGAGTAGATTCGAGGTATTAAGGATCGCCGCCCAGGCGATTTTTGTATGCATCAAAACGCTCGTCACGTTGGATCAGGCAGAATTACGTGACTTTGGATTTCCGCCGGAAATGGTGAAACATGCATACATGACTGCTGCAAGAACAGACGCTGCTCCACCTTGGGTGCATACTGAAGAGAGCATAAGCAAGTTCCTTCCGGTTGGGCATCACAATTCGATTGATGGTGATTTGTCAGCAGAAACCTGCTGAACCGTTCGCAAAACGTTGGTTCTACTGACACCACAAAGTAATGTCGCCCCGTGCTGCCACTTGCGAGCCGCAGCATTGCTGCCACTCCGTTCTTGTTCTTGAAAGAGCCTGGTCTTGTTTCAGCAGCACGCCAGGCCGGTCTGACGCATTGTGAAGAAGGTTCCGTGACAACAAAACTACGGCGCCCATTCGTCACTCAGTGATTCAGCCTGCTCCAGCACCAGTTTGACAGCGGCATCCTGCAAGTCTGGCGGGTAACCGAACTTCTTCAGGATGCGGCGGACGATCACGCGGATTCTGGCCCTGGCGGATTCCCGCAGAGTCCAGTCGATCGTCACGTTTTTCCGCACAGTTGTCACCAGTTCCGTGGCAATCACCTTCAATTGGTCATCCTGCATCAGTTCCTGAGCGGAATTGTTCTGGATCAGAGCGTCGTAGAAGCAGATTTCGTCGTCGGTCAGGTTCAGTTCTTCGCCGCGGTCAGCTGCCGCCCGAAGCCTGTGAGCGATATTGATCAGTTCCTCGATGATTTCCTGATTGCTGATCATCCGGTTGTGGTAGCCATTCATCGTGGTCTGCAGCATTTCCGAAAACGCCCGTTCCTGCACGACGTTGCGCTTGTGACGCAACTTGATTTCATCGCTCAGCAGTTTCCGCAGCAGTTCCACGGCCAGATTCTTGTGGGGCAATGCCCGCACTTCCTCCAGAAACTCATCGTCCAGAATTGAGACGTTCGGCCGTTCCATCCCGGCAGCACTGAAGACGTCGATCACGTCCTCCTGAGTCGTCACCACCGCTTTGGACACCAACTGCCGAACCGCCAGATCCAGTTCCGACTGCGTTTTCCCGGAAGGGCTGTATTTGCGGAACATCGCGGCGATGACCTGAAAAAACGCCACACCTTCCCGGATCTCCATCGCATAGTCGCTCACCGGACACAGCGCGTATGCTTTGGACAGATTTCCAACGTGAGTGAGCCAGCGGGCTTTGCCGTCGTCCTGCTCCAGAATGTGCTCCTGAGCGATCTGCGGCAGCGTGGCGCGTTCAGACGGCGTGCCCGTCGTCCACTTCGAACAGTCCAGACCGTGCAGCATGTCGCCGCACTGCTCGTAGTGCTTCTGCAGCGCCGCGATGGCTTCGGACAGGTCAATGGTCGTCTGGCCCTGTCCTCCGCTCTCAGTGTACGTCCTGAGTGCCTTTTGAAGCGAATCGCCGATACCCAGATAATCGACGATCAGTCCACCGGGTTTCTGGCCGAAGACGCGGTTGACGCGAGCGATCGCCTGCATCAGGCCGTGGCCTTGCATCGGCTTGTCGATGTACATGGTGTGGGCGCACGGCGCGTCGAATCCGGTGGGTGTAACCGGCGATGCGTGTTGTCAGCAGGTCAGGATGGTGCGGTGATATTGCTGGATGAGGCTTCGCTGCGGGTGAGCTTTGACTGTTTCGCTGGCGATGTGATCGTTGAGGAACGTGCGCCAGTGATCGCTTTGGTGAGCCGCT
>CAMAVB010000164.1 GCA_945861465.1 Candidatus Kuenenia stuttgartensis | reverse complement strand
CTGATCATGGTGACGCACGATCATTCGCTGCTGCCACAGTTTGACCAGGTCATTCCATTCGATCAGTTCCTGGAACGAACGACTGTCGAGAGAAATGACCATCATGCAGCCGAGGGCGACACTTGAAGAATGCCCTGTACCTTGCATGGAAGTCGCTGTTGTGGCATCGTGGTCGGTCCGCGACGATTCTGCTCAGCCTTGCCATCACAATCTGGCTTCCGGTGACTGTTCGTCTGGTGCTTGATCAGTTCCGTCGTGAGATTTCTGAGCGGGCGAATTCGACGCCACTCGTGCTGGGAGCGAAGGGCAGCCGCATCGATCTGGCGCTGCATGCCTTGTACTTTGACACGCTGCCACCTGCCGACACGACAATGGCCGAAGTGGAATCGATCGATGAAATGTCAAGTGCAAATGCCGCTGCCTATGCGATTCCGTTGCACGTCCGTTATCGCACTCAATCACTGCCTGGAATTGAGGGAGCTGTGATTGTTGGCACGTCTCCGGAGTACTTTGAATTCCGGCGACTGAACGTGGCCGTCGGTCAGACAATCAGCTTGCTTGGTGACTGCGTCGTGGGCAGCACGGTCGCGGCGAAGATGCAATTGCATCCCGGCGATTCAATTCTTTCGGCACCTCGTAATGCCTTCAATCTGGCCGGTGACTATCCCCTCAAAATGAAAATCGTCGGAGTTTTAGCGCAATCGCATTCACCCGACGACGATGCCGTGTTCACCGACGTTCGTACAACCTGGGTCATCGACGGGATCGGGCACGGCCATCAGGAGTTGAATACGAATACAGATTCGCAGTTACTGCTGAAGAACGACACTGGCTCAGGATCAGTCACTGCGAGCGCCGCCGTGTTGCCGTATACGGAGATTACGGCGGACAATATTGATTCATTTCATTTCCACGGCGAACCGGCATCTTTTCCACTCACTGCGATCCTCGTTGTTCCGGAAACCGAAAAAGCCCGCACACAGATTCTGGGTCGCTATTCGTCCTCACAGGCCACAGCTCAGTGTCTGAAACCGCCGGAAGTGATTGAGGAACTGCTGAGTATCGTGTTCCGGATTGAACAGCTGGCATGGGTATGTTCGATCGCGGCCGGAATCGTCACCTGCCTGCTGCTCGGCTTAGTGGTCAATCTCTCGATGCGGCTCCGCGAGACAGAAATGGAGACCATGTTTCGTCTCGGCTGCAGTCGCGCGACGGTCGCCATGCTACATGGGTCTGAGATCGTCCTGCTGCTGTGTTCCGCAACTGTGCTGGCCAGTGCCGCAGCGTTTTTGACGCTACGATTCGCGGCCAGCGTGTTGAAGTCACTGCTTTTTTGAGTGCCAACGGCCATTTCCTGCACTTTCGACATTCTTGTCCGAGACGTCATCAACGCATCTGGAAATTGAACGGCAGGAAAATGGCAATGTGGTTGCACTTCACAACGCGCACCAACAGTGTTATTTTCGCGTCCGCAGAATTGCAACAAATTGGTTTCCCGAGCACGATCAGTGCCTACGCAGTTGGCGGAGACTCAGATCATGAAAATTGACAGATCCAGGGCATCGGTTCAAGTTCCAGGTCGCATTCCACTGGCTTGTCGGATTCTCTTCGTCGCGTTCCTGGCAGGTGCTGGGTATCACTCTGCGCCGCCAGAGGAATTGCCTTTGGTCCGTGTGACGACAAAGTCAGGTCACTGGTTGGTGAACTGTAGAATGACGACGAGAAGACGGTGCAATTATTCGACTTTCAGTCGAATCGCAGCGTGTCCGGGAACAAAACTTCGGTGACCCGGATTGAGAATCCGATTACGCTGGATGACGCCGCACGTCACGTCGGACTTCCGACCGTGATGGGAAGAAAAATCGGCATCCTGTCAGAGCGTCAGGCTCTAGCTGGCAAGATTGCCAAGGTCAGCCCTCAGGTCTCTGTCTCACGCTGGGGGAGTTCAGTGGTGTGGCTGTCGGACAAAAGGTATCCGTATTTCGCGGCGAAGGGGATATCGTCGATTCTGATACCGGGGAGGTCCTGGCCAGTGAACGAACGAGAATTGCCGAGCTTGAGATTTCGGAGGTCAATAAGAATGTTTCCAAGACCCGACTCATTGGCGATCTTGAGATCAAACTTGAAGTCGGTGACGAAGTCGAGCCGCAGGGGGGGCAAACTGATTGTCGCAGTCTGTCCGCTTTCAAATGATGATGGCTCATCCAATCCGACCGGCAACAGCCTTGCAGAGGAACTTGTCAGCGCACTCGTCCAGCGAAAAGTAAGCGTCGTCGAACGAAGTGCGCTGGACATGGTGTTGTCTGAGTTGATCGCACAAAACACGATTCTGTTCGATCAGAAATCGGCACAGCAACTGGGGAAACTGACCGGTGCCAGTATGGTGCTGACCGGGAAAATCATTCAGGAAAAAAGTGCGGGCAAGGCCCATCTGCGACTCATTGATGTCAGGACGGAAGAGATTCTGCTTGCGGTTTCCGCACCGGTGAAATTCACGGCGCGATCCTCTACATCGACATCGTCTACAGGATCAAGACCCGGCGCGCCTGGGTCTTCGTCCAAAAAAGAAGTTGTGTCCAAACCAAGTGGCGAACTCGAGTATCTCGGAAAGTCGAAATCGCTCCCCAGGTATCTGACAACAACGGCCGCTCTGGAGCGCACGCCGGAAGATGGAGTCCGATTTCTGGGCTTCCCGAAGCACTACGCATTTGAAGCCGGCATCATCGTCACTCGCGAGCGGAATTTCCTCGATCGCAATTTCATCTTTGAGGTTCTGGTGACGTTTGGTCCAAACGACGGCGCTGCACATATCGGAATTGGCGCTGGAAGGCAGGATGGTTCAGCGAACAGGCGAGCTGAATCGGTGTTCATAAGCTTCCATACGCCGCATCACGGGGATGGCGGCTTTTCGCTGCAAGGTTCGGAAAGACCAGAAGTTACATTTGGAAATGTCCGCCAGAATGGAGTGCATCTGGTAAGAATGACGAAGGAGGGTGACTCCCTCGCAATCGAAGTGGACCATGAAAACGACGGACCATCAGATGACGATTTTGAGACAGTCAGTCCCGACCTGCGCGAGTACGCCCCTTACCTGAATTCCAAAAACAGCACTCTGTTCCTCGGTGGCACTGGCACGATTGTGGCCACACGACTGAAGATTATTCCGTAAGGGGCGTAGTTTCTTCTCGCCATTCGACGATTTGATTCACAACGAAGATCTATTACATCGTTGGAACTTCTCCGGCATATCGAACGGTCAGCATGCCGATTTACGAATCACAGGAACTGCGACACGCAAGTCGTTTTTGGACCGACGAGCGGTGTCCGAAAGCTCGAACAGTGAGCGATGTGCTCCTTACATCGCCCCCTCGGCTCTTCGGCATCGCCACTTTATATTCTGGCGAATATTGCTGTCAGGACGGCCACCATTACTTGCAATCAGCCTCGCCATTAGCAATCTTACCTCGCTGTTTGCAACAAAGCAGAATGAGCACATTTGGGGTCTTCGGGACGAATCAGAGTGATGGGAGAACTCACGGCAATTCTTCAACAATGTGCCGATGGCAACCCCTTGGCTCCAAATCATCTGATCGAACGTGTAGAAGCCGAACTCAGAGTCTTGGCGCATCGGACGCTGGCGGGTGAGCCGTCGGACATTTTTTTTCAAACGACGATGCTCGTGAATGAAACATGGCTAAGACTAGTGAACGATTGTGGTCGACTGTCGTTTCAAAACAGAGCTCATTTCTATTCTGCCGCCGCGACGGCAATGCGGCGCATCGCCATTGATGGAGCCAGACATCGGCTAAGGCTGAAGCGTAGTGGACCGGTGCAGCACGTTGTGTTAGACGAAATCCCCGTGGCAATACCGGACGAAACACTTCTCCAGCTTGAAGCGGCTCTTCCGGAACTCACATCCATCATTGGACCGCTTGCGACATCCGTTGTGGAACATATTTTTTTTGCGGGATACAGCAAAAAGGATACTGCCGAAATCCTGGGAATCACTGAACACCGACTCAACACAATATGGGAACTTGCGCGCGCGAAGTTGAGAAAGCTACTCACGAAGGAACTGTAAAAAACTTTTGGGATTCTTCCAGAAAACCCGACAGTTTTTTTGGATTTGCGATCTGCTTGACGCATGAGTGTCGTGAAGGACGATTAATTGTTCGTTCCGCGATTCACAAATCGAACGTTTCTTGTTGGGAACTCCAGCCTTGTCCGCAGTCAGTTCAGAACTGGAGCGCATCTTCGCGCTTGGATTGCAAGCAGCCTCGACTGAAAGTCGCCGCGCGCTGTTGGAACGCGAGTGCGGAGCCAACGCAGAACTGATTTCGGAACTTGAACAGCTGTTCGCGGCAACAGAAGTCAGGGGCGATTTCCTTGACACCGGCGTTTTTCGTCCCCTTGTCATGCGGAGTTCCGCTGAAAACGAGCCCGTTTGGACTTTGGCGAAGGCTGACTCACCAGGGACGTCTGTCCGGGAGGGCGCTTCAAGATTCCTGCAGGACGAGAACTCCACGTTCACGGGAGCCATGATCGGTCGATATCGTCGATTCCGAGTATTGGGCGACGGTGGAATGGGCTCTGTGTGGCTGGCGCAGTTGGATGAACCATTCGCTCCCAAAGTTGCCATCAAAGTGCTGAGCACCGCCAAACAAAGTCCCGAATTCATCGCTCGGTTTGAAGCCGAGCGAATGACGCTCGCTCGATTGAACCATCCTGGGATAGCACGCATTCTGGATGGCGGTGTCGATACTGATGGATCGCCGTACTTCGTAATGGAATATGTGCAGGGCTCGTCGCTGATCAAATACTGCAACGAAAACACGCTATCGCTATCGGCTCGGTGGAGACTTTTCCAGGACGTGTGCAGGGCCATTCAATATGCACATCGCCAGCGTGTGATTCATCGAGACCTGAAGCCATCCAATATCCTTGTGCAGGACGTTGATGGCCGGCCTACGCCCCGAATCATCGATTTCGGGGTCTCGCTTTCTCTCGAATCCGAACGTGCGGTTGCCACAGAGGCGGAACATCTCATCACTGGAACCCTGATGTATATGGCGCCGGAACAGGCGAGATTTGGAGCCTCCGTCGATGCACGGAGCGATATTTATTCACTGGGCTGTATTCTGTTTGAGCTTCTCGCGGGACAAAGGTTTCGCAGTCATACCCAACTTCGTCAATTGACACGCGATAAGGCGCTCGAATTTGTCGTCAATCAGCAGCCCCTTTACGCTTCTCAAGTTGCTGATGCCGTACAATTCGGTGTCTTGAATGGCGACTTACGTGGGGAGCCTGACTGGATCGCGGTGAAATGTCTGCAGAATGAGCCCGATCAACGGTACGATTCAGTAAAGGAATTACTGGATGATATTGATCGGTATTTGCAGGGGCGGCCGATTCTGGCCGCACCGAAATCCTGGCTTTACCCGCTCCGAAAATTGGCACATCGCCACCAATTGATCGCAGGTGCCGCGCTGATCGCGATCCTGGCGATCACGGCAGGCTTCATTACTGGAGCCATCGGACTTGTAAAAGCCCGGACGGCATTGCAAGCCGAGAAGGTTGCTGCCGAACAGTTCCGACAGGAGCGTGACCGTGCCAACAAGCTGCGTGAAGAAGCCGTGTTGAATGCACAAATCGCCAACGAACAGCGACAGATTGCCCAATTGACGACCGACTTCCTGCAAAACGATTTGCTTCTCCAGGCAGACCCATCCCATCGCGCGGAAAGACGATTCTCGCCAACCGTAGTCTGGCAACCTGGGCCGAATCCAACCGCAGCGCAGTTGCTGGATCGAGCTGCGAGGCGACTTGAGACTGAGACTGTTGCCAGAGAGATTTCAGACAGACCGTTAGTCTATGGCGAACTGTTGTCAACACTGGGAATGAGCTATGTGGGTATTGGCGAGTTTGCTCGCGCCGTCCCGATACTTCAACGCGCCGTTGAAACTCAGCGGCCACTGCTGACTGCTGACGACATTTCACTGCTCGAAACACGCAGTCGTCTGGCTCGCGCGCTCCTTGGATCCGGAAAAGCTGCAGATGCAGCTACCATGTCGGGGGAAGTTGCACTAAGCCGAGAACGCATTCTTGGGCATTCGCACAAGGACACGCTAGCGTCGAAGATTCTTCAGGGATGGGCACTGCAGAACGCCGGGAAAGCGGATCAGGCGCTGAAGATTTTCGACGACATTGCTGCGAGATTGGAGGCGGAATTCGGGCCAACGTCACTGCTGACCCTGGCGATGCAAAACAACCGGGCTGTCGCACTGCAACAACTCGGTCGAACGCAGGAGGGTCTGGAACTCATTCGGTCCGTTGTGAACCGCCGTCGCGAGGTGATCGGCGCGGACCATCCAGATACACTCTACAGTGAAACAAACCTTGCGGGAATGTTGAGTGAGGATGGGCAACTTCCCGAGGCAATAGCGATCTTCGAGGATGTTACTGAGCGGTTCCGGACACAATATCCTTCGGATCATCCCGTACTGCTCACATGCCTGAACAATTTGGCGATGGCCTACGACCGATCCGGTCGTACAACAGATGCAATTCAAGTCCTCCGAGGTGTCGTCTCGGCGAAGGAAACGAAACTCTCGATTGATCATCCATCGGTTCTGTTGAGTGTGTCCAACCTGGCGTTGTCGCTTCAGGCCGCAGGGGAGATTGAAGAAGCAATGGCGTTGTTTGACCGAGCACGCACTGGATTTCATTCGGCATTGACCGCCGAGCATCCGTTGTGCCTCGCATCAGACACAAACTGGGGATCATGCCTGAGAGACGCTGGTCGCCACGAAGAAGCGATTACCGTCCTGACAGAATCACTGGAGAAGAAAACAGCCGTCCAGGGCGTAGATCATCCGTCGAGTGTCTACACACTCAGTCAATTGGGAATGGCGTTGCAGGCGGCTGCAAAATCGACCGAGGCGCTGGAAAAACTCCAAGCTGCATTTGATAAACAATCTACTGCACTAGGCAGGGACCATCAGGATACGCTTGCGACACAACTCTGGCTTGCTCGCGCGTTGCATAGTGTCGGCAGATCGACGGAATCCATTTCGCAGCTTGCGGATCTGCTGGAACGCGAGACACGTCGAGTGGGTGTTTCGCACCGGATGACGCAGTTGATCGCTGCCGAAAAATCCAGAATTGAAAATGAATCCGGATCAATCAAGCATTGAACACGATGACCCTTCCAGAGCGATCAGGGATTTCCTTGCCTCAGGATTTGTCTGCTTGAATCAAGCACCACATTAGTAATCTTTCATTCCTTTTCCTGGCAGGCGGCTGATCGTTTACTTCAGAATCGTTGATATTCCTCCTTTGTTTTTTGGGACAAATTTTCGTGAAGACATCACTGTCCAGACTCGCGGGCCTCATGCGAACTTTGCTTTCTTGCGATCGGGGAAATCCGATGACGAGTCGCTCCGGATTGCAACGCCGTGAGAGAGTCCGAATTCGCAGGCAATCTTTTCCAGTGGCCATCCATCATGAGATTTTAGAATCCCGAGTCCTCCTTGCAGCCGTTTACTGGGACGGTGGCGGGGGCAATTTCAATTGGAATACGGCAGCCAATTGGAGCACCAACATACTTCCAGGTGCCAGCGACGATGTGACGATTGATGTGCCTGGCTCGATCACGGTCACTTATGCAGGGGCGAACCGCACGATCAAAAGTCTCAGGTGCGAGGAAGCCCTCGTCGTTTCGTCATTAACGCTGACTGTCACCAACTCCTCGGCAATCAATGGTGACGTCACCATCAATGGCGGTGAGCTGAGTGGCAAACTCACATTAAACGGCAACAACTCATTGACCGGTCTCGGCACAATGAATGGAGATGTGACAGTTAACGGCAGTCTGAACTGGACTGGAGGCATTGTTCGAGGGAACTTGACGATGGCGGATGACGGTGTGCTGAACATCAGTGGGGCAGCCCAAAAAACCAGCTTTGGAGTGATCAACAATGGCGGGAGAACCACATGGAGCGGTTCCGGACTCCTGCTCGGACGGAGCAACGCGGTCATCAATAATCTTGCTGGCGGCATTTTCGAGATGGTCAGCAACGCCCAGTTGAGCGGCACGAGCCAACAGGTCTTTAACAACTCGGGGACGTTCCTTCAATCTGCCGGTACGGGAACCACTCTCTTTGGATGGAAATTCAACAACACCGGCGGAACGCTGGACGTTCGAACCGGAACGCTGAATTTGCTCGGCGGTGGCGTCAGTACCGGCGGCACGTTTTCCGTTGGCTTGGGCAAGACGGTGCTCTACGACGGCGGAACGTTTACCGGGCAGAATCTCCTCAAGGTTTCCGGGACACTCGACGTGAACGGTGCCGTCGATGTCAGTGGCGGAGGCATTCTTTCTCTCCTGCCGACCAGCACAATTAAAGTCGAGGGCAACCTCCTTGGGAATACGCGGAACGCGGATCAGTATTCTCCGCAGGGAACGGTTCGACTGGACGGCGTTGGGACGGCGCTCGCACCTCAGTTGTTGGAGGTCATGTCGAATGATCTTGGAAATAGCTCCGCAGGATTTGCCCGCAATTTCGCCTACGGCGCGTTGGCGTTTTCCAACAACACTTAC
The DNA here is from genome assembly GCA_945861465.1 of Candidatus Kuenenia stuttgartensis. Taxonomy (GTDB): domain Bacteria; phylum Planctomycetota; class Planctomycetia; order Planctomycetales; family Planctomycetaceae; genus SXXK01. The sequence goes on along the minus strand of CAMAVB010000164.1, from coordinate 8,447 downwards.
GTCTCGCTCGTTGACCAGTCCGACAATTCGGCGGGCGCATCGGCAGAAGCGCTGTATGCCAATTCCTTGAGTGTCGCATCGGGGACGACGCTCAATCTCAACGGGTTTCACGTTTACGCACGCTCGACGCAGATCCTCGGGACTGTCGTTGGAGGCACGGTCACCGTCCTGGCCGACAGTGGCCCGTTGGTCTTGGAACAACCCACGGCCGGGCGGATTGCGACGGTGGGTGAAGTGGATGACTGGACGTTCTTCGGTCGAGCAGGACAGATCATCTCCGTGGATCTCAACCCCGGTGCGGCGGCGGCACCAACCCCTTTCACGCCAAAACTCTCGTTCGGTCAGATTCGTCTCGTCGATCCGCTGGGGAACGTCCTCGCGACCGCAGCCAACACCACGACCGACACGGTCAGTTCGCTCGTGTCCGTGTTGCTCCCCCTGGATGGCACATACCACATCCGGGTCAACGTACCGCCGGCCAATTCCACGAGGACCGGCAATTACATTCTGACGGCGGGGAATGCGACGGCTGACGAGCGAACGCTGTTGATGAACACGCGCGTGACGGGCGGAATCCAAACGCAGTTCAACAAAGATCACTGGAATTTTTCGGCGAATGCGGGGGAGCAAATTCAATTTGATCTTCTGGCGACCTCCTCATCGCATCTCGTCTTCGATCTGACGGGGCCATCGGGCGTCACCGTATTCTCAGGTCTGACAGCGGACTCCGGATTCGTCATGTTGCCGACATCGGGCGGATATGTGCTCACCGCACGAGCTACCAGCGGTCAGACCGGCAACTACTCGTTCCGCGTCATTGAGTCATTTCAAACCGATGTGGCTTTGGGAGTTGCATACACTGGCCACTTGGCTGGCAGCGGGCAGGCTTATCTGTTCCGCGTCCCCGTGCCGACCGTCGGCGCGCTGCAACTGACACTGGACGACTTGGCCGCGAACAACGTCAACGAAGTCTATGCCAGGTTCGGCCAAGCACCGTCCCGGTCCGATTTCGATTACCGCTTTACCTCGCCCGCTTCTGGCGATCAGCAACTGCTTGTGCCGAGCGCCACGGCGGGCGACTGGTACGTTTTGGTGTATGCCAGCACGGTGGTCACGCCGAGCGATTTTTCCTTCCTGGCCGAGCTGTCCAACGTGGTCCTGACGAGCGTGACACCGAACCATCATGGGAACGGAGCCCCCGTGACACTCACGTTGACCGGTTCCGGCTTCGACAACACGACCACAGTCGAACTGGTCGCAGCCAATTCCACAGTTTATGCTGCCACAACCGTCGCCTTGGATTTTTTCACGCAGCTCACCGCGACCTTTGCAGCCGGAACGGTTCCCATCGGCACGTACTCCGTGCGTGTCTCTCGCGCAGGTGGACTGAGCGACGTCTTACCGAATGCCTTCACCGTTGTGTCGGGTTCCGCCCCGAAACTGGAGACGAACCTGATCGTCCCCGACTCGCTCGGTCGACACGCCACGGCAACGCTCTACATCGAGTACGCGAACACCGGCACGGTGGCGATGCCCGCTCCGTTGTTGGTTCTTCAATCGACCGATGCCAACGACAGCGACAGGCCGTTCTTCACGCTCGACACATCGCGCCTTGTCGCCGGCTTTTGGACCTCCGGTGTTCCGGATGGATTCAGTCACTCGATTCAAATCCTCGCCAGTGGCAGCACGCCCGGTGTGCTGCAACCGGGCGAGTCGTTTCGCGTCCCGGTCTACTTCGCTGGACTGCAACGACCGTGGGACTTCAGCGACCATGCCGTCGAATTGGAACTGCGAACGCTCGCCGCAGACGACACAACGGCGATGGATTGGAGTTCGCTCAAGGACAGTCTCCGTCCGCCGACGTTGAATGCCGAAACCTGGGAACCGATCTTCGCCAACATCCTGACGCAGGTCGGGACGACGTCCGGCGAATACGTCCAAATGCTCGACGACAACGCTTCGTATCTCGGGCGACTCGGACAGACGGTGCTCGATGTCGGGCAACTCTGGGCGTTTGAATTGCAGCAGGCGGTCGGCTTGAGTCCGCTCGGACAACTCGCCGGTGCCGTCGATTGCGCGATGGCCACGCCCGGCCTGTCGCTCGGTTTCAGCCGGGTTTACTCGGAAGCCATCACCGAACGGTTTGCAATGGGACCGTTGGGACGCGGTGGTCAACGCCGTGGCAGACATCGCTCGAAGTCGAATCTGATGGCTCGGTGAACATTCACGGTGCTGGCGGGGCGCAGCGACGGTTCCAGCCCGACAGCCGCAGCGGCAACTACTTCACGCAGGCCGGGGACTACGCCACATTGACCTCGCTCGGCGGCGGTGCCTATCGCCTGCGTGAACTGAGCGGCGCGGTGACCGTCTTCCGCACCGACGGCAAGCTGAACTACGTCGAGGACACGAACGGCAACCGGATCACGGCGGACTACACCTCCAACCGACTCACCAGCCTGACGCACTCGAACGGAGCGTCGCTCACGATCGCCTACAACGGAGCCGGGCTGATTCAATCGGTCAGCACGTCCGACAACCGCATGGCTCTATTCACCTACGACGCGGCCAATCAGCACCTGATCGCCGTCCAGGGCTACGACGGCCAGACGACCCGCTACACCTACAACACCACTGCGGGCAGCACGAGTCAGCACGCGCTGCTGTCGGTCGAATCGTCGGACGGCAAGCATCTGTTCTACGAGTACGACAGCCACGGCCGCATCGCCGCCACCTCACGCGACGGCAACGCCGAACGAGTCACCTTCGGCTACGACTCGACCGGCAAAGTCACGATCACGGATGCCGTCGGAAGTACCGGCCAACTCTACTTCGACCAGCGCGGGCTGATCGTGAAAACCGCCGACCCGCTGGGCCGAGCCACCTATGCCACATTCGACAACAAGTTCAATCTCGTCCGTCAGACCGACGCCACCGGGCAGTCGGTCAGCTTCAGTTACGACCGTCTGGGCAACGTCATCAAGACGACCGACCAGGCGGGGAACTCAACCTCATTCGCCTACGGTGGAGCGTTCAATCAACTGACGTCGTTCACCGACGCGCGGGGCAACACGACGCGCTACGGTTACGACGCGCAGGGCAACTTGCTCTCGACCACTTACCCGAATAACACCACCGAGTATCAAGCGTTCGACCCGCTCGGCAACCCGACGTCGTTCGTCAATCGCCGAGGCCAGTCGATCGGCTACACCTACAACACGGCGGGCCAGGTCACGCGCCAGTCGTTTGACGATGGCACGCACATCGACTTCACCTACGACGACCACGGCAACCTGCTGACCGCCACCGACGCGCAAGGCGTGACGTCGTTCGAGTACGACACGGCCGACCGCATGACCAAGGTGACGTATCCCGCCAGTCGCTTCCTGACAATCACCTACGACATCGCTGGCCACCGCACGCGGATGGTCGATCAAGACGGTTTCACGACAAACTACACCTACGACACAGTCGGCCGACTCTCTGGCCTGACCGATGCCACGAACGCGGCGATCGTGACCTACACCTACGATCTGGCCGGCCGACTGTCCCGCAAGGACAACGGCAACGGCACCTACACGACCTACGAGTACGCCGCCGCCGGTCAACTCCTGCACTTGATCAACCGCGCCCCAAACAACTCGGTCAACTCCCGGTTCGACTACACCTACGACAACCAAGGCCGCCGCGTCAGCATGGGGACGCTCGATGGCGATTGGACCTACTCCTACGACGCCATCGGCCAATTGACGCATGCCGTGTTTGCCTCGACGAATCTCGCGATTGCCAATCAAGATCTCGTCTACAACTACGATGCCGTCGGCAACCGGACCAGCACGGTCATAAACGGCGTCACCACCGTTTACACCACCAACGCCCTCAATCAATACACGCAGGTCGGAACAGCTCAGTACCAATACGATGCCGACGGCAACCTCTTCCAAATCACCGACGCGGCTGCCGTGACGACCTACGCCTACAACTCCGAAAGTCGTCTGGCATCCGCGATCGATTCAACAGGCACAACGACCTACGGATACGGCCCATTTGGAGATCGCATCTCGCAGACCGTCAATGGCGTGTCGACCAGCTTTATCATCGACCCCAGCGGCCTTGGAAACATCGCCGGCCAGTACTCAGCGGGAACCTCGACGAAGTACGTCCACGGACTCGGACTCACAGCTGCGTTTACCGCAGCTTCCGGCTGGCAACACTATGCTTTCGATGCAATCGGTTCAGTCGTCGGGGTAAGCAATGCGCTGGGGCTGGCGACCGAATCCCGCGTCTACAACTCATTCGGCGAAAAGTTGCATCAATCGGGGGTACACCCGGGCGATCTATTTGGCTATGTTGGCCAGTACGGCGTGACACAAGGGGCTGCTGGAACATTGCACATGCGAGCTCGCGATTACGTTGTTACAGCCGGACGATTTGCCACTATAGATCCAATAGGACTTTCCGGAGGTACCAACACCTATGCGTATTGTCAAAACGATCCTACATCTCTCGTCGATCCTAGTGGGCTGTATTACTTGGACTTGGGAGGATCTGTAAGTGTTGACACGCCCTGGGGAGTTTCACTTGGTGGTACAGCAGGAGTTCAATTCGGCTCTGGTGGAGTCAGTGTTTACGCGGGATTGGGCTCCTCTGAGGTAATCAAAATCTCCGGCGAATTCGACGCTAGCCTTAGCCTCACCCAAGGAGATGGAAATATCAATGAAGATGGAGAATATATACAGGCTCAGGGAATCATAAGCCCTGGTGTTGGCTGGGGTTACGCAGGGAGCCGCTCTCTTGGTGTAAATGGCAAAGCAAGAGGGACAATTAGCTCTCAGGAAGGTCTGGGGTTCATTGTCGGAGTACGCCCTTCCGTTGATGTTGGTGCGTACGGAGTGACATCAACGAAATTGTGGAGTCCTTTGAGTCACAATCGGATGAAACTACCCTCGCCGCCAAGTGGGCAGTTTGGCTACGGACCTCCGTATTCGCCTAATGTGCCAACAGCAGTTGACCCGAACGACATCATTGGACCTAAAGGCTTGGGTGCGGCAGGTTTCATTCGATCCGATGAGGTTTTCCCCTATCGAATCAACTTCGAGAATGACGCGAGTGCGACAGCACCGGCACAGCAGGTGCTTGTCACCAATCAACTGGACGCCGATCTCGACTGGAGCACGTTTGAGTTGACCGAGATTGGGTTTGGCGATCAGGTCATCAGCGTTCCGGCGGGCAGTCGGTATTTTCAGACCGCCGTCGAGATGACCTACAACGGGCAGACGTTCCAGGTACAGATCGAAGCGGGGATTGATGCGGCGACGGGGAAGGTGTTGGCGACGTTTCAGTCGATCGACCCAAACACGTCGCTGCCGCCGGATGTGCTGACCGGTTTTCTGCCGCCGGAGCATGGGACCGGACGCGGGCAGGGACATGTCAGTTACCTCGTGAAGCCGAAAGCAGCGTTGGTGACCGGGACCGAAATTGGGAACGTTGCGCTCATCAAGTTCGACATCAACGAGATCATCGCCACGAATCAGGTTGACCCTCATGATCCGTCAAAGGGAACCGATCCGACCAAAGAAGCTCTGAATACCATCGACGCCGGAACACCCACCAGCAGCGTTTCACCATTGCCTGCGACCAGCAACGCAAACACATTCACCGTCACGTGGTCGGGCACCGATGACATCGGCGGATCCGGAGTCGGAAGCTATGACGTTTTCGTCTCCGATAACGGTGGCCCCTTCACATCGTTCCTGACCGGGACGGCGCTGACATCGACCGACTTCACCGGCATCGGAGGCCACACGTACCGGTTCTACTCCGTCGCCACTGACAATGTCGGTCTACAGGAAGCAGCTCCCGTCACAGCGGACGCGACCACAACGATCAATTCCCCGCCAACAGACATCACTTTGTCAGCAACATCCGTCGCTGAGAATCTGCCCATCGGCACAAGTGTCGGCACGCTCGCGACGACCGATCCGGATTCGGGCGGTTCGTTTACGTACCAATTGGTTTCAGGGACCGGAAGTAACGACAACTCGAAATTCACGATCACCGGGAACACCCTGAAGACTGCCGCTGTTTTTGATTTTGAAACAAAGAACAGCTACTCAATTCGAGTCCGCACAACTGATCAGGGCGGTTTGTCTGCTGAAAAATCGTTCACGGTTTCCATTACGAACGTCACCGAGTTGACCGGTATCGACGTACAGCTTGGCCAGACACAACGATCATTCGTGCGTTACCTCGACGCAGTCTTCGATCAGTCCAACGATTTGATGAACCTGATCAACAACAATCGCCTGCAGTTGACCCGCTTCGACCTGAACGGTGCAAATGGCTCACTGATGAGCATTCCAACAGGCATGGTCGTCGGGCACAGCATTCGTCTCGATTTCGGTGCCCAGGGAATCGGCGGCAACCGGAATACAAACGCCGGTGATGGCTACTATGAACTCGGCATTGATTCGAACGGCGACGGAGTGTTTGAATCCAAGAAATACTTCCATCGCTTGTTCGGCGACATCAATGGCGACGGAATTGTTGATTCGGCTGACAAGGCTCAGGTACTGACTGCTTCCGGAACATCATCTCCGGAATCCGACATGAACGGAGACGGGATTGTTAACATTTCAGACACGTCCCTGCTCAGTCGGTCCGTTGGACGACGGCTCAAGCTGGGCCTGTTTAGGAATGACTAGACCGCTCGTCGTGAGGCAGCCACAAACTCACCGCCTACGACGGAGCCAGGTACCCATTGAATTCATTCCCAGGAATGATCAAATCTCTTTAAGCAGCGAACCATGAAGTTGAAGTGTGTTTTGTCAGCAACAATCGCAATGTGTCTCGTAAGCGGCTCTGTGTCCGCAGACATCATTGTCTCGTTTGGCCCTCCGGTCCCCTCGCCAATTGCAGTCTCATCGACCGGTGTCATTGATGTCTTCGTACACAGCGAAAACTCGGATATGCTGGATGCGTTTCAGGCAACGGTGAAGATCACACCCGTCGGTGCTTCACCGGCTGGCGGAGTTAAATTCACAGCGAGTCAGTCGGACTCACAACTTATCGATTCGACGTATGTATTTGCTGGAAACAGCCTGTCGTTCAACACGGCAACGCCTGTCGGGACGGTGATCGCTTCCGGTGACACCTACACTGGATTCGACGCCACGTTTGACTTCACGCCGATCACTCTAAGCTCGACCGGTCTACTTTTGTTTCAGTTCGAACTGACGGGCGTAACCGCCGGTTCCTTCCAGATCGACTTTACATCAGCGACCTTCGTGAAAGATCAGTCAGGTGATCTACTTGATCCATTGAACGTAATCGCATTCTCCTCCACTCCAGGCACAATTACAGTAAACGATATCGCCGAAGTGCCGGAACCGTCCACGACAATTTTCTGCGGAATCGCAGCAGCCGTTGCCGCTTTCGGGCGACGGCGCTTCCAGATTTCATGATGCTAGTCGCTTTTGTTCCTGGTTGAAAATGGTGGCGTGGGGCTGAGGAAAGCGTCGGCGCAAATGCGTGCCGTTTTTTGAGGTGGGAAGATGATCGACAGTCCATTTTCTCCGACGTCACAGAGGTGCCCTGAAGTGCGAAGCCGCATACAGATCTGGAATGCGATGGATCAGCATCGAACGCCGAAAACCTTCGGCAATTATTTTTTTGCGGCTATGCCATGCCTGAAACATCTTCCGCGAGCGATCCTCCAGCTAACCGTTCCAGCCAAGACCATTTTGAAACCGTGAACGGTTACAAAAAATTCTCGACACGCACCACGACCCCATCCGCCTCTCGTGCGGATGGTGGACAAGATCGAAAACATCGCGCGGAGCCTGTAGTTCCCATGGGGGAATTCAGCCTCATCGACTTCGATTCTCATCTGATTCTCCGTCCGCACGAGGCGGATGGGGTCTCGAAGATATGGGTAACGACAAGGCATGAAGCCGGCGGGGGCCAATGTGCGTTTCTGTTCGGCGTTGTTTAAGTGACTACTGAAAACGGGGGAGATTCTGTGATACGACGCAACAAAAAGACACAGGCCTGCCACGGAGCCAGATCCAGAAACACGCCACGGCCCTGCAGGTCATCGCCGCTCCATTCGTAACAGGCCGGGCTGAGTTGATCCTGCAACTGCCATCGGCAGCCAGCTAGATCCGCGAACGGCAGACGGACATGGCACTGACTTTGATTGGGGGCGTAATTCACGGCGACGAGCAGCGATTCTCCCTGCGGACCTCGCCAGGCGAAAACCACGAAGCAATCGTTCGTCCAGTTGCCCTCCCAGCCTGGTATGCACTCCAGCAGTTGCCATTCGCCATCGCGAACAGACGGTTCACGAAGCACCGCCAGCAGGCGATCGTAAAACTGACTGAGGCTTTCATCGACGGGCTCAATCGGACCGCGCACGAGGTGCGGCGAGATTCGCTTTCTGCGGCCCTCGA
>CAMAVB010000163.1 GCA_945861465.1 Candidatus Kuenenia stuttgartensis | reverse complement strand
CTATCACGAACGCATGTGGACAGCTCTGGCCACCTGCCGAAAACAGCAACGCAACTTCTTCAACTTTCTGAAGTCCTCCATCGAAGCGAAGCTCAACAAACAGCCCGCTCCATCGCTCCTGCACAACTGATTCCGTGAACGGTTACGATGATTTGCAGGCCGCAGCTGATAAACTTGGAGGCCACTTATTCGAAACGCAGCTCTGGCTGACAGTCGAAGCCGATGCCGCAAATGCAGCCCAGGCTCTTGACCGCTTACGGCGTATGAGCGGCGCACTCGGAGCATATACGAAATCGCGACTTGCAACGTTTTCATTGTCGAAACCAAGTCTTCTCGCGACAACGATCAGGCGAGTGGAGATCGGCATGCAAATCGGACCCACTTCGCGAGAAAGATCGGCGCGTAAATCGTACCCACCGCAGAGGACAGTAGAATCTGCCTGTTTTTCGGGCAGATTTGATGTCAAGGAGGTTGACGGTGGACGAATACGGTCGGATACGTCGTGCTCATCGGGACGGGATGAGCATTCGTGAGATTGCGAGAGAGTTTCATCATTCGCGGTACAAAGTTCGCGAGGTACTGCATGGTGAGGGTGAGCCGCAGAAATAACTGTCGCCTCCTGGACGTGGGGCACGTTTATAACGTGCGAAGCACGATGGAATCGTGCCCCACCTATTTCTGCCTCAATCCTCAATGCACGCACCATGCACGCATTTTTGTTGCTCGTGTCTCCGACGCGAGTCTCCCCGCCACGGAGTGACGGGCCACTAAAGGGTGCGGGCAAAGCCCACGATGAACCGTAAAAAACCTGGAGCTTCATCTGCTCGATACCGGGCACTTTGCGCTCGAAGAAGACGGAAACGCGATCGCGCAGTACGTACAAAAGTTTCTGGGAAAAATGCTTCCAGCGTTTCACTTGGGTCCAGTGCAATTTAGTCGTTCGAGTGGACGGAATTGCGCAAATCTGAAACTTTTTTTGCGAAGAAGAGGATCACTCGATGAGAATTATTGAAGGAAGAACAGCTGTTATTACAGGCGGCAACAGAGGAATCGGTATGGCCACCGCAAAAGAGTTCCGACAACTTGGCGCGTGCGTTATCATACTCGGACGAAACGCGGACTCCGTCGCAGAAGCGGTCGAGACGATCGGTGGCGAGGCGCTCGGGGTGAGAGCCGATGTTTCCCGTTTGGCCGATCTTGACCGCGCCTTTGCCGAGATTCGCGAGAAGGTTGGCCGCGTTGACATTCTCTTTGCCAACGCAGGTATCGGGAGATTTCATCCGGTGTTGGAGACCACCGAAGAAATTTTCGATGAAATTACTGATACCAACTTCAAGGGCGTGTTCTTCACGATCCATCGTGCGCTCCCCTTGATACCGGATGGCGGGATGTCTCAATTCTCCGCAGGAGCGTACAGCCAGAGCACGATGTATCAACTCTTCAACACGCCAGTGTCCAGCCGGCATTTTCTGGCAGAACAGGCGACGCTGCAGGATCTTCAGGCAAAAGTTGCAGATGTAGTACGTCTCAGCGGAACTCAGTTTCGCCACATTGCTGCAAATTGTGAAACCTGACTTATGCAGTTGTCGCCGGACATGCCATACTCGACAGCCCGTTCAGCGGGATCGATTCAGGCACCCTGACATCGAATTCGCCGCTTCGCCGTTCAGTCCCAAGAAGGAACTCGCAATGAACGCCTTCCGAAATATCGCACTTGTGTTTCTGGCCTTGCTCTCTATTTCCAACACTGCGTACTGCGGTCGCACCGAAGCGATTCAGGGCAAACGCTATCATCTCACGAATCAACATGGCCCGTGGATGATCATGGTGGCATCGTTGAGCGACGTGAAGGAGGAAAATCGCATCAACGGCCTGACCGCCTGGGAAGCAGCGGACACGATCGTGTACGAGCTTCGCACGAAGGGAATTCCTGCGTACACGTATTCCGTGGAGGAGGAAACCGATGTCGTTGACGGCCCAAATTCAATTCAAAATGTCGCCCGCCGAGTGATCGCACGTCAGGGAGAAATCTGCGTACTCGCCGGCAACTTCAAGTCGATTGACGACGAGCAGGCACAGGCAGTTCTGAAGTGGATCAAGAAGAAGTACACTTCTTCGATCGTCGATGAAAAGAAGGGTGGGCTGTTTGCGAAAACGCCTGGTCAGCCAAGTCCGTTCGGCGGAGCAATGCTGACCATCAACCCGATTTATAGCGGTGAAATCCAGAATAAAAAGCTGGATGATGTGATCGTAGATCTGAATAACGATACACCCTTCACGCTGCTTGAGAATCCAGGCAAGTTCACGCTGCATGTTGCCACCTTTGCCGGCGGCAGTGTCATGCAGGTCGGGAATCAGTCATCCACGAAGGCCATGGCCTTGTTTGAACAGAATTTCGGTTCAAATCTCGATGACTGTGCCAAAGACGCCATGGAGCTGGCGGAGGCCCTGCGAACGGCTTCGAAGCACGGATATGATAAGAACTATGAAGCCTGGGTCTTTCATGATCATTATCGTTCGATCGTGACCGTGGGCTCGTTCAGCAGCAAACAGGATCCGCGTATTGAACCGCTCGTGCGACTCTTTGGAGGTCGAGCCGGCACCGCAGAAAGTCGGATCGTGACGGACGACGGAATCATTCCGGCGACATTTACGCTGCCACAGAAACCAACGCTTCAAAATCCGTTGAAGAAGCAATGGTACTTTGATGCACAGCCTCGAATCATGACCGTTCCGACGGCAAAGTGATCTGAACCAGTGGTGTGTCAGCATTCTCCATCAGTTTCCGGGCCTCAAAGATTTCCGGTGGTTCGGCAAACTGCCGTTTGCCAAGTCCGATCAACAGGATTGTGACAGCCGTTTTCAAAATGACAGTCAGGTCGTACCACATTGACGCGCGGCGCATGTAGACCAGTTCCAGCGCCAGTTTTGTCGGCAGCAGTTTACGGACATAAGACTGCTCCGGATCATGATCGTCCAGATACAGATGGCCGTGCGTGTAATTGTAGATACTGCCTGGACTCGCAAGGCCCGGTGCCACTTCGAGCGTTCTCCGTACGAGACGTGAATAGTACTGTTCGACAATTCTCGGGTCTTCCGGACGCGGCCCGACAATCGACATCTTCCCGATCAGGACATCGTACAACTGCGGCAGCTCGTCAATCTTCAACGCCCGCAGAATTCGACCCGCGAGAAACACGCGAGAATCACTGGCACCCGTAATCACACTGCCCGGCTCGGAGTCGATTCGCATCGTCCGGAACTTGTGCATCGTAAACACGACACCGTCGCGACCTGCGCGTTGAGCCTTGTAAATGGCTGGCCCCGAACTCGTCAGCCGCACAGCCAGCCAGGCCAGCACGATGACCGGCAAAAGCACAACCAATGCGAGCGCCGAAGCGATCACATCAAACAGGCGTTTTGCCATTTCTGATTACTCGGCGGACAGTCATAAAAATCTCAGCCGCATTCAGGCAGCACATGCTTCCGAACGCTGCGGCCCGATGCCGCAAAGCGACGCACGAACGCGGATGAGGGAACTCGCGGAGCTCCGGTTCGTAACACGCCATCGCCGCAATTTTGCGTTCCAGGCTAAGTGTGATATCCAGCCAGGTATCGGGAATAAAGGTGCGCGGATACGCCCATTCCGTACTGCTGGCGGTATCGTACGTGTAAATCGACTGGAGGTATTCTTCCAGAGGCCGCAGGGCCACCAGCGCTGCACGGAACAGCACGTTGTGATCGTGATTGATGTCACCGCCGTATTGACAGTACACAATGCGCGGACGAACTTCGCGGACGACGGATTCCAGGGGCGTAATGATTTCCGTCAGACCGAAGGTATCCATTTTCTGATCGGGAAAACCCAGGAATCGATAGTCGCTCACATCCAGGACCTTCATCGCCGCGTCGGTATACGTAAATTGCGATTTTCCGCTGGCACTGTCCTCAGCCGTGCGTCCGCGCGTCGCAATCACCACGGTCACCGGATCACCGGCATCTCGATGCAGCGCGATCGCACCGCCGCACCCCAGGACTTCGTCGTCTGGATGAGCAGCAATCACCAGCACGGGAGTTTTATGCATTTTGCCAGAGCCTTCCTGTCCAGTTCGTATCACTCAACTCGGTGCCCGACAGAATCTGACCGTCCGGGCTTTCAAGTTCCAGAATCACTACCGTTCCACGACTGCCTGCTACCGCTAAACCGCACGCTGCAGCGTTCGGACTCACGACCGGTCCCAAAATCATTCCAGCCGTTGCGTTTCCGATACCGACGTCCGGCAACAGAGCGCATGACTGAATAATCCACTTTTGACCGTCCAGAAAACTGAAAGCTCCTGGATACGGCCGCGTGAGGGCGCGCACGAAGTCATATAACTGTTGGGCGGGCTGATTCCAATCCAGCAGGCCATCTGCCGGACGACGACGAGGCAAGAGCGTTTCATTCGTGTGAGGCTGACGGCGCCCCGGTTTCCTGCCGGAAAACAACTGAGGCAGAGTCCGTTCGATCATTCTGTGATTCGTTTCCGCAACGTTTTGATAGAGCGTCTCACAGGTGTCGTACGGTGTCACGGGAAATTCCATTTGATCGATAATCGAGCCTTCGTCAACGCCTTCGGAGAGCCAGATCAGGGAATTGCCAGCAGTTGTTTCACCTCGAATGAGTGTCCAGTTGATTGGTGCACTGCCGCGATTGTGCGGCAACATAGAAGCGTGCGAACCGATGACACCAAGTCGGGCGGTTGCCAGCGCGTCTTGGTGCAGAATCTGACTCCAGCCAATCACCAGCAACAAATCCAGATCCAGACTCTTGAGCAGAGAGATCGACGACGCATCATTGATATTGCTGACTTCATGCAGCACAACGTCGTAAGGCGAAAGCACGTTGGCATAACCCACGGCGGCGCTGCGTTTGACCAGGGCGGATTGGTCGAGTGTAATGACCGATTCCAGTTCAATACCAGATTCCAGTAGGCCAAGCAGTGCTGGGATACCCTCCTGATGGAATCCAAGCCATCCGATTTTGAGATTCTGTTTTGGATCAGGCCGCATGACAAATCCTGCAGTGACTCCGTGCGACAAAGGCTGATTCCGGTCATCGAATTGTCAGAAGCATCAAAATGCCTCACTCAGACCCGCGGGGATTATATCGTTGTCCGGTCAGTCGTTGTATGGCAAGTCCATCGCTGTCCGGACACCAACTCGATACGGAACATGCGTACATTATCTCGCTAGAAGTTGGCGATTCGTGCCGATAGCGGGTGAACAGTTCTTTCAAATGGTCTGGATTTGCTGTAAAGAATGATGGATATAATCGATTTCGAGGAACAAAAAGGGGAAAATCCGGTCGTTGGCGTCCGAAGTGATACATGATCAAGCACTTGTAGGTCCAGCGATTTTGAGTCTATAAACAATCACGAGGGCTTGTCGGCGACTTCAGCGGGTTTTTGATCCATCAATCGTGAACGTCGCGGCAGCGATTATACGGACTAATAATGTCGACCGTCATTCGATCCTGTCCAGGATGCAAATCACTCCTGCTTTCTGACACCGCTCAGTGTCCGGAATGCGGTCACGTATTCTACGAGCGGAGGGACTCCGTAACTTCGGCAGTCGTGGATGTTGGCTCGATGAAGACGACCAGTGTGGTCGATCCGTGCCCCCACTGCGGAGAAATGGTTCGTGCGGGGCTTGTGCGCTGTTGGAGTTGCAATGGATTCATGCGGGAAGATATTGCGGCTCGCTATCGCGACATGAGCGCGACTCCGCAACAGATTATTTACAGCACGATTCCACTGGCACAACGAACAGACTATTTGCCAGCCCGAAGCGACACGTTGAAAGGCGAGATTCCACGAGCTTACGACGCATTAGACTTTGAGTTATCTGATAGTATCTCTGGTCCAGGTGCTGATTCCTCACCAGCCGAATTCGAATTGGACGCAAATCCAATGGCGCCACCGGCACGGGCAGTCGGTGCCGCAGGTTCAACAGCGTCAAAGGTGCCTGCCACACCGCCTGATGGTCCGGACAAGCCACAACATAAGACACCCGGTGAAAAACCGAAGACGTCAGAAAAGTCTGGTGCAGCAGACGCGGCATCACCTGAGACTTCTGCTTCAAAGTCCGGCGCGAAAGCAGACGGAAACGACGATGACTTGCTGTCGATTGCGATGCAGGAAGAACGCGAACTCAAAAAGCGACGCGGTGACAAGATTGCGGAGCGGCAGCGAAAGATGATGCTGATGCCCTGCACCTGCGGTGCGTGGATTCGAGTCAGCGAAGATCAGGCGGGCAAAGTTGTCCGATGTCGACAGTGCAAGCAGCCGGTCAATGTGCCTCAGATTCGTCGCAAGGTGGAAAAGAAAAACGACAAGCCCGCTGTCGCAAAACTGACAGTGAAGTGGATCGAAAATGTACAATTCTTCCGCATTGCGCCCACATCTATCGTGCTGAAGCCCGGCAGCGTCGCCGACAAATTTGTTGAAGCAGATTTAGGAATTACCAATTCACAAATCGTCGTGATTGCGTTCACCGGGGCTGACAAGAAGAAGCGTGGTCTCCTGGGAAAAGCTCCGAAGATCGATCGAGTTGAGCAGAGAAAGCAGATTCGTGAACAGATTGCGGCAGCGGGTAATTTCAATTCGTTGACCGATGTCGAAGTGCATTCAATCTCCGCAGAACAGGTCCCGGAAATCCGTCTTGTGCAGCCGATTCTGAAGGCCCATGAGTCGATGTTTGCGGGTGTTCCTGTCTTCGGTGACGGACGGATTGCCATCTTTCTGCCGATTGTTTCGGATGGTGGGCTGCAGGCTTTTTGTGCGCAGGGTCTGACCACGTTTCGGAAGCTGCATGAAGTGTTGCGGACGAATTTCAAATTGGAACTTCCCGCCAATGAAAATGGAGTTCCGGACGCCGACAAGACAGATAGTCTGAACTGCTTTATCAATCAGAGTCGCGTGGAATCGGTTCGTGGACTGAGCTACTATCAGCAGGATTCGGCATTTGAACTGGAACTATCAGGCTACCGATGCAAATCGTGTACGGCAGTGATCAGCGAAGAAGGCCGCAAGAAAAACAAGCTCGGTGGAGCAAGCGGCAGTGGCATCGGCAAAGCCAAGTGCCCAAAGTGCAGTGGCAAGATGGGCGAAGAATTACTTTACCGCATCAAGAAGTCACCAGGCGCTGATGCCGCTGGACAAAGCCCTGAAGCATAGGGAAATCCACTGGAATTGACGATTTACCGGGGCGCATGAGTGGGACCAATGGGACGTCGAGGAACAATGGATGTTCACAGTTGTTTTGCTTTGAGCGTCCTTGCGGCTCGCCTTAGTGAAACGGCGAGGATTCTATTGATCGTTTGAACCTCGACTGTCCCACGTGTGTCTCTGGAATCATGCGGAACACTCTGATTTCAGTGTCGCGATGTGAAAAACGTGTGATGTCGTTGGCAAGCGCCCCGTGGTGAGCGTATGCTTCGTTGGCGTGGCTGAGCCTTCTCGCTGATGGATCGGCAACTTTTGATATTCTCTGTGGATAGGCTCGGAAACGGCAGGTGACTGCGATGTCCAGTTCTGTTCTGGAACGCCCGACTTTGGTATTGAATCGCAACTGGCAGCCAGTTGCCGTCTCAACGGTCGCTCGTGCCCTCATCAAAGTTTGGAATGAATCCGCTCGGATTGTCGATCCATCCAATTTTCAGATTTATGGGTGGAAAGACTGGTCCAGCCTTCGTCCGGCAGACGGTGATCCGGTCATCCGCACTCAGTGGCTGACCCTGAAAGTCCCTGAAGTCATCACGCTCACGCGTTATGATCGACTTCCGGTCAAGGTTGTGGCATTCAGTCGGCGCAATGTCTTCAAGCGCGACGGTTTTATGTGCCAGTATTGCGGTTGCAAGCCCGGCAGTGAAGAACTGACAATCGACCACGTGATGCCTCGCTCGCGCGGCGGACTTTCCAGTTGGGCAAACTGCGTACTGGCCTGCATCGAGTGCAACACGCGCAAGGCAAACCGGACGCCGGAACAGGCTCACATGCCACTGCGCGGCACTCCCACGCGACCGCACTGGAACCCGCTCTACGCACCGCACGGCGTACGAATCGAAAGCTGGTCCAGGTTTGTCAGCGAAGCGTATTGGAACGTGGAACTGGAAGAAGCCTGATCGACATCTCCAACCTGCTCACCATAGGATCAATTGAACTTAACCTGCCGGTCGTGCAGGCGGCGATGAGCGGCTACAGCGACTGGCCGATGCGGGCGATTGCGCGGAAGCTGGGTGCACCGTATTCGATTTGTGAGGTGATGATTGATTCATTTGTCAGCACACTGAAAGATCGCGCGAAGACACGACACCATCTGCTGGTCACGGACAATGATCATCCCGTGGGGGCACAGTTGATGGGAGCTGCCCCGGACGAATTCCCGTCAGCGGCGCGGAAGCTGGTTGAGGCGGGCTTCGATGTGATTGATATCAATTTCGGGTGCCCGGCGAAGAAGGCATCGGGACGGTGTCGTGGAGGCTTCCATCTGGGCCAGCCCGACGTGGCGATTGAAATCCTGCGGCGAGTTCGCGATGCGGTACCATCCGAGACCCCGGTCACAGTCAAAATGAGGCGAGGGCTGGACGAGACTCACCAAAGTCGCGACAACTTTTTCCGGATCATCGAATCCGCTTTTGAACTCGGCATTGCCGCTGTCACCGTGCATGCGCGCACGGTCGAACAAAAATATGTCGGGCCAAGTCGCTGGTCCTTTCTGAAAGAGGTCCGTCAGCTGTTCCCGAATCGCACGTTGCTGGGCAGCGGCGACTTGTTTACGGCAGCGGACTGCGTCCGGATGCTGCAGGAAACCGGGGTGGACGGCGTCACGGCGGCGCGAGGCTCAATCGGCAACCCGTGGATCTTCTCTCAAGCCGCTGCCCTGCTGCGGGGCGAACCAATGCCGCCGCCGCCGACCGTACATGAACAGCGTGAAGTGATCTGTGCGCACTTTCGACTGGCGGAACAGATACTGCCGCGCGATCAGGTATCAAAACAATTACGCAAGTTCTGCATTCATTACTCAGCGTGGCACCCTGTGGCGGAAGCCGTGCGAACTGCATTCATCGCGGTCAGAAACGCTCACGACTGGCATCAGGTGATCGCACGCGAATATGCTTTCGAGCAACCCGGACGGTACCCCGCAAATCCAGGAAACGCCGGGCAGACGCTGGAAGGTTCCTGTGTCGAACCAGGGTAGCACGCGATTTCGGGTTCAGCGACTTCGCTGGATCGCACAGCAGGGGACGGCGGCTGCTAGCCTGCCGATCGATCTGCAGGTATGATGAGGGCAGATGTTCGAATCAAAGATCTGCCTGCAAAAACAAGTCCTGGAGATCCTCAACCGTGAGCATTCGGAGAAAATCTGGCCTGGTGCAAATCAGAGCCGTGTTGGCTTTCGCGACAATTCTCGTTTCCAGTTTCAGTGTGACGGTTGCCGAAGATCCGCTTCAGCGCGGAATTGTTGTGATTGCAAATCGGACGGACCAGACCGTCGAAATCCAACCGGCTGAAGGCAACGAGAATTCGACCGGGCGTTCGGTTCCTGCGGGAGGTGTGCTGCCGCTGGCGACAGAAGGAACCGTGGCTGTGCGAATCGGCTTGCTGGACGAAAGACCACAAGTGCTTTTGGATCCTGACACAGCGTATGAACTCAGCCGCGCCGAAGATGGAAAATACCAGTTGCGGCAAATTGGATTTGAGCGGGACGCAGTTCCCGGAAAATCGGCGTTGCTGGAGATTCGTCAGTCGAATGCCGTTGGCCGTCTGCGCGAGATGTCAATCCTGACTGTACCGGTCAGGATTCTGGTGGATGAAGAGGAGCCGCTGGTTCAGAGCCGTTGGGAACCACGTCTGCGTGAGCGTCTACAGGCCGCGTCAGAGATTCTGGAACAACACTGCGGCGTGCGTTTCGAGGTTGTTGACGTCGCTGTGTGGCAATCAGAAAACAGCATTTCGGATTTCAGTGAATTGCTGCGGCAACTGGAAAATGACGTTGCAGTGGCTCCTGCTCGACTCGTGATTGGATTCAGCAGTCAGAAGAGGATCGGCACTGACAAAGACAAGATGGGTGGAATGCGGATTCCGCTGCAAAGCCATATCCTGATACGCGAGTGGTCGAAGGCGATGAGCGACCGGGAACGGATCGAAATTCTGGTTCATGAACTGGGGCACTTTCTCGGGGCAACTCACAGCCCTGAGGCAACGTCGGTGATGCGTTCTCATCTGGTGGACGGTCAAAGCAATGTGGAAAAATTTCAAATCCGATTCGATCCGGTCAACGCCCTGATTATGAATCTGGTCGTCGAAGAAATGCGAAACCGACCGGTACCGAGTCTGGCTGATCTTTCGCCGAAAAACCGTCAACGGCTGGCCGACATCTATGCCGAAATTTCGCGCGCATTACCCGACGATCCTGGCGTTGCGCTCGCGCAGAAAGTGATCGCTTCGATCGGCGTCGTTGAACCCACTTCGCCCCTGGCCCGTGGTGTTCGGGATGTCCTGTTGTCACTTATTCAGGACGTCGATGGGGCACAGCACAACGGCACGACCGACGAGTTGACGAATGCCTTCGTGCGACGCGCCGCACTGACGGCAGCCGGGCTCCCGGACGACGTGTCACGTCATGCATTTCTGCTGAGCCTCGGGCTCGTACTGGATGATACTGCGACGCTGGGGCGACATCCGGAACTTCAGGGCGCTCTGCAGGCTGTTCAATCTGACCCGCGCAAATGGAATCTGGTGAAACAGCGTGCCGGCCGCTTGACGATGCAGTCGCGTCATGATCTCGCGCAACACTTCTGGGTTTCCGCAGCGCTGGCTGATCTCGCGGGGGAACAACTGGCACTTGCCGCAGGAGTCACGAAGGAACTAAAGGATGCAAATGGCGGCAGCGGATTCAGTTTTGCCGATCTGGCAGCCGACATCGCAGGAGTGGAAACGGCAATGCACGTCCTGAGTTCGAAGGTTCGCCTTGAGCACCTGGCAAAGGAATTCCGGGTCGACGATTTCATGATTCGACCGATGGGATTGCCGGAGGGTCTCTCGTCCGCCGAATTTCTCCGGAAATATGGCACCGTGAGCGGCTCGGTGTATCGGCAGGAGGAATCGCGACTGCGAACCCGTATTCTGTCGCTGCCCGGACTTCGCACGACCGCCGAGTAGCAGTCTAGAAGCTAGAAGCTGGAAGCTGGAAGCTGGATGGCTTGAATCCTGCGCGAAGCCTCGTCAAAATGCGAAAACGTTGAGGAGTCTTTTCCCTCCCTGTTTTCTTCCCACCTCGCCATGCAAAGACCGGAACGCCACGGTTCTCGGTCCGTTGTTCGGCCTGCTTTCCAGGTATCTCCCATGAATTTGCGTAGTACATTTCTGCCAATGCTGAGTGCTGTCGCGGTGACCTTGTGTGCTTCCGGAATCACAAATGCCGAAGAGATTGCTCGCTGGGATTTCGATCAGGAACCCGTGGGCTGGGAACCAAACGCCGAGACCGAATTGTCCCTTGAGGAGGGCTATCTGAAAGTCCACTCAAATGGCGATGATCCATACTTGACCGCCAAAGTGGATGGTCGTGGCGGCGAACATCGGATCACAATTACTGCAAAGTTCAAAGGGAATACTAACTTTCAGGTTTTCTGGACAACGGAAGCCGAACCCGGCACGACCGAAGAGAAATCTGTCAGTGGCGAACTGCGTGGTTCAGAACGAGAGGCAAAAACTATCAGGCTGTATTTCACCACTGAGTCGCCAGTTACTTCCATTCGTATCGACCCACTCGGTCAAAAGGGTGACATGCTGATTGATTCAATTCAGCTCAGCGATGATCCCGCACCGATCCCGATGGCGACGCCGGTCGAGAGTATGAAGATTGCCGACGGCTTCGAAGTCGAATTATTGTATTCGGTGCCCAGCGAACAGATGGGTTCCTGGGTGTGCATGACCACGGATCCAAAGGGACGCTTGATCGTGTCCGACCAGTACGGAAAGCTCTATCGAGTGATTCCGCAGGCGAAAGGATCAGGTGCAGAGCCGCAGATCGAACCGATCAATGTGGATGTGGGGATGGCACAGGGTTTGTTGTGTGCGTTTGACAGTCTCTACGTGATGACAAACATCAATGAAGAATCTCGTGTCGGGTTGCATCGCGTTCGCGATACGGACGGTGATGATCAATACGACACTGCCGAACATTTGAGACTTCTCAAGGGCGGAAATGAACACGGGCCGCACGCGATTGTGCTGGCTCCGGACGGCAAGTCGCTTTACGTGTGCTGTGGAAATCACACACCACCGACAGATTTTTCGAGTTCGCGGGTTCCGCACAACTGGGATGAGGACCAGTTGCTGCCACGCATGTGGGATGCCGGTGGCCATGCGGTCGGTGTCCTGGCGCCGGGTGGCTGGATTGCTCAGGTCAGCCCCGATGGTCAGGACTGGCAATTGGTCGCCAGCGGATTTCGGAACGAATATGACATCGCATTCAATCCGGAGGGGGAGCTCTTCACCTACGACGCCGATATGGAATGGGACGTCGGTTCTCCCTGGTATCGACCGACGCGGGTGAATCATGTGACCAGCGGTGCTGAATTTGGCTGGCGTTCCGGGACCGGCAAATGGCCAGAGTACTATCCAGACAGTCTGGGCTCTGTTGTTGATATCGGTCAGGGTTCACCGACGGGCATCGCCTTCGGCACGGGAGCCAACTTCCCGGCAAAGTATCAGAAATCACTTTTCATCAGCGACTGGAGTTACGGTGTGATTTACGCCATCCATATGGCTCCCGACGGATCGACTTACACAGGCGAAACAACTCGATTCATTTCCGCTGCTCCGCTGCCGGTCACAGACATGGTGATTAATCCCATTGATCAGGCGATGTACTTCACCATTGGAGGTCGCAGGACTCAGTCGGGACTGTATCGCGTAACCTACAAAGGGGCAGAATCCACGGCACCGGTTGTGGTTGAAAAAGATGCTGGCAGTGAATTGCGGGATGTGCGACATCAACTGGAATCACTGCATCATGCCGACGCCCCGGACGCAGTTGCTCAGGCATGGCCGTTTCTTGGGAACGCAGATCGCACGATTCGATTCGCCGCACGCATTGCGCTGGAACATCAGCCGGTCGCGTCGTGGCAGGAAAAAGCTCTGAAAGAAAACTCCAGTGCAGAGGCAAAACTGACGGCGTTGCTGGCCTTGGCACGCTGCGGCGGGAAGGAGCTGCAACTGCCTCTGAT
This sequence comes from Candidatus Kuenenia stuttgartensis, assembly GCA_945861465.1. Classification (GTDB taxonomy): domain Bacteria; phylum Planctomycetota; class Planctomycetia; order Planctomycetales; family Planctomycetaceae; genus SXXK01. Next base: position 3,844 of record CAMAVB010000163.1, on the reverse strand, counting down.
TCAGTCGATGAGCCAGCTCAACCCGGAAAAGCTTTCAGAATCTCAGATTCTTTCCGCATTGCGTGTCATGGGACTTTGCTTCATTCGCATGGGTGAGCCAGACCCACAGATGGCCCGTGATATTTCGGCCGTTCTGAATCGGTTCTATCCGGCAAAAAGCTTAGTGGTTAATCGCGAACTTTGTCGTCTGCTCGTTTATCTGAACGACAGCGAAGTAGCGACAAAGACGCTGCAATTGCTGGCAAAAGCCCCGAGTCAGGAGGAACAGATTCACTATGTTTACTGTCTGCGTGCCCTCAGAGACAAGTGGACGATGCCGCAGCGGAAGGAGTTCTTCCAGTGGTTTGTGACATCGACAACTCTGCGCGGCGGAAATTCGTTTTCAGGGTTTATCAAAAATATTCGTCAGGAAGCAATCGATCGTTTGACCGATGCAGAAAAGGCGGAGCTTAAGGAAGTGCTGGAAGCACAACCGACCGGAACGGTCTTTCTGGTCGAAGCGGCTTCAAGACCGTTGGTGCAGGAATGGAAGGTCGATGACCTGCTCACCGATGTTGAAGCGGGACTTACGGGCCGCAGCTTTGATAACGGACGCAAAATGTTTCAGGTCACCGCCTGTTTCAAGTGCCATCGCTTCGCGGGTAACGGTGGATTCGTCGGTCCGGAACTGACTGCGGTTGCTCGGCGATACAACGCACGGACTTTGCTGGAGGGCATCATCGAACCCAGTAAGGTAATTTCCGATCAGTATGAATCCAACATCTTTGTGCTGGACAGCGGTAAACAGGTCGTGGGTCGCGTCGTCAATCTGAATAACGATAAAATCATGGTGTGCGAAAACATGCTGGAACCAGGTAACCTGACAAGCGTTTCCCGCGATGAGATTGAGGAGACGCTGGTCTCAAAAGTTTCCATGATGCCGAGTGGCCTGATAAACACACTCAACAGAGACGAATTGCTGGACCTTGTTGCATATCTGCAGTCCGGCGGTGATCCCGATTCCCCAGTCTTTACCGGAGCGAAGAAGACCGTGGATACCCCGAAGCCAAAAGAGAAAGCGATGTTCACGGACGCTGGCCATACGATCGATTCGCTGGACGTTGTTAAGCAGAAAATCGCCGACGGTTCTGCCGTCCTGATTGATGTGCGAGAAGAATCTGAATGGAACGAAGGACACCTGGATGATGCAACGCTGGTGCCACTGAGTACTTTGAAGGACGCCGCGACAATGGCAACGGCACTCGCAAAAATCCCGAAAGGCATGGCCGTTTATATCCACTGCCGTGCTGGTGGTCGGGCAGTGCAGTGTGCTGAGGCACTGGCTGGCAAGGGCTACGATCTTCGTCCGCTGAGGGCAGGTTTTGAAAAGCTGGTGGAATCTGGTTTTGAAAAGGCCGCCGCAGGGAATTAGCAGATATCCTGAACATGCAGCGTTGAACCCCCGATATTTGGTGCGGCCACGGGGTTCTATAAGTCGTATACGACTTATAGGACTCATCATGCTTTGACCAGTGAAGAACTTTTCGGAGAACAGCATTATGCCACCGATCCTGCCATCACGCCGTGAATTGCTGATGCGTGCTGGCTGCGGTTTTGGTGCGGTGGCTCTTCAGGCGATGCTGGCGCAGGCCGCTGTTTCAGAATCCGGAAAACGTGCAGTCCGGGACACTGTCAGCGAACGACGTCCGATGTTTGCACCTCGCGTGAAGCGGATTATTTTTATCTTCATGCAGGGAGGCCCCAGTCACGTCGATTCGTTCGACTTCAAGCAGGAGCTCGTCGATCGCGATGGCCAGTCAATCGACTTCACGGGTGTCCGATTCGGAGATTTCGGCAAAGACACCAAACAGAAACTGATGAAGCCGCTGTGGCGGTTTTCGAAATATGGCGAATGCGGCCGCGCAGTCTCAGACTTGTTTCCAAATATTGCTCAGCACGTCGATGATCTGTGTTTTCTGCACGGGATGCACACCGAAGGCGTCGCACATGGGCCATGCACTTTGTTCATGCACACCGGAGCGACGTCGCTCGTCAGGCCGTCAATTGGTTCCTGGATTCTGTACGGATTGGGTACCGAGAATCAAAGCCTGCCGGGCTTCGTGTCGTTGCAGCCATCCGATGCCAACGGTGGTCCGCGAAACTATGCCAATGCGTTCCTGCCAGCCGTGTGTCAGGGGACTTCGATCGGCCGCACGTTTCAGCCTGCCGAACAGATGACCATCGATCATATCCGCAATTCGCAGTTGTCGACTGAAGAACTGCAGCGACGTTATGATCTGACTCAACGCCTGAATCAGCTTCAGTCCGCGCGCAGCGACCATACCGACGACGAGATCAATGCGGTTATCAGGAACTATGAACTGGCCTGGCGCATGCAGGCGCAGGCACCGGAGATTCTGGATCTTTCCGGAGAAACCGAAGCCATGGCGAAGTCGTACGGCATTGGCGACAAGGAAACCGATCAGTTTGGGCGGCAATGTCTGCTGGCACGGCGGTTGTCGGAATCCGGAGTTCGCTTTGTGCAGATCAACTATGCCGATCAATCCTCCAACCCGCGCTGGGATCAACATGCCAACATGCCCGCACACGCAGTTCATGCGAAAGCGACGGACAAACCCGTGGCGGGTTTACTCGCAGACCTGAAGCAACGAGGACTGTTGGAAGACACTCTGGTCTGGTGGGGTGGCGAATTCGGTCGCACACCGTTTTCTCAGGGGTCCGACGGACGCGACCACAACCCAAAAGGATTCACGGTGTTTCTGGCCGGCGGTGGCGTGAAGACGGGGTTCAGTTGGGGCAGTACGGACGAGATCGGACGTCTGGCGGTCGAAGGCAAAGTTCACATGCACGATCTGCATGCGACGATTCTGCACCTGCTGGGCGTCGATCACGAACAACTTACCTTTCGATACGCAGGACGCAATTTCCGTCCGACGGACGTTTATGGTCAGGTCGTGACGGAAATCATGTCGTAAGGTCATTTTCTGGAGGACGTCATTCTCAGGAGTGCGAGTCGCGGAGCGACGTCGCCTACGTAGCTCAGTCGCTCCGCCGACTGAGATTCACCCGGGAAAACGCAGTCGCACGATCAAGGTAGACTCATGGTAACCGCCCCGCATTGACTCAAACACCCACTCCTTCCTCTCACTGATCGCGTAGAAGCTCAACATGTTACCCATCCGCACATGGTATTCACTCCTGCTTGCCATTTGCATGGCAACCTCTTCCTACGCCGTCGCCGCAGATTCGCCGAACCTGATTCAGCAGGAAAACGCCCTTGAAGGTGCTCGCGACTGGCAACTGACCCGCGTCCGAGTCGCAGAAGGCGGCTGTCGGTCAGCCAGCATCGAAGGGTACTGCTCGAAACAAAGTGTCAAAGCGGGCGAATCGATTGACATCATGGTTTCAACGAATCCGGCGCGCGCGTTCCGAGTGGAGTTTTTCCGGACTGGCTACTACGGCGGTCGCGGCGCACGGTTGATGAAGACAATTGATCGGATCGAAGGAACAACACAGCAGGACCCGACGCCGGGCGAGAAAGACCTGCATGAATGTCACTGGAGAGCATCGCTTTCGCTGACGATTCCGAATGACTGGCTCAGTGGGGTCTATTTGGGCCGTCTCACCACAATTCCGGACGGCAACGAGCCGTACTGGCAAAGTTACGTCATCTTCATCGTACGTGACGACCGGGCTGCAGATGCCCTGTTTCAGTGTTCGGACAACACGTGGCAGGCGTACAACGTCTGGCCAAGTCACTATTCAGTTTACACTCACCCCAAAGGCGGACAAGGGCCCTGGGCAGATGTGAGTTTTGATCGGCCCTACGGTCGCGAATCGCAAT
>CAMAVB010000162.1 GCA_945861465.1 Candidatus Kuenenia stuttgartensis | reverse complement strand
ACAACTCTGCAACGCTGCGTGCTCGACCTGCTTTCAACTCATGCGTAGCCAGAGATCGCATTTTCTTTTCAAGGATGTTTGACGACTTTTCATTAAAAAACACTGGGTTCCGCTGCGGATCTTTATTTGATTGGCCGTTCAAGTTCAGGCTAGTCTCTCGGAGCAACAGCTAAGGACCGGCGCAGAAATAACTGTCGTCTTTTGGACGTGGGGCACGTTTATAACGTGCCCGGCACGATGGAATCGTGCCCCACTCGGCACGATGGAATCTTGCCCCACTTATTTCTATCTCAGTCCTAAGAACAAGCCTTGCCTTGGCCTAGGATTTACGGAAGCAGTTTTCCGCCATTTCGATCAAGAAATTTCTGCCAGCGACGTACGGCATCGCGGCGGCGGGACGATTCGGCTTCGGGCAGATATCCCAAACGGTCGGATGAATACTGCTGAATGCGATAGAATGCCAGAGTTCTCGTTGCAAGTCGGTCGTTGTTTAATAAATCGACCAGGATTTGACAATACGCAGCATCCCGAGCTTCGGCATCTCCAAAGCCTGCGAGCAGCGAAATGGTGAGTTCGACTTCTGACATCGGTAACCGCGTCGCTAGCGCATTTTGAATCGTCCTGCGACCAGCCGCTGAACCGTTGGCGATGCGTGAAAGTCCGTCAATGGCTGCCCGATGTACAGATTCATCCAGTGGCTCGAACAACGCCGACAGCAGTCTGTCCACGTCACACGTCGCCGTCAGAACATACACTGCTCGAACACCCAACTGCGGGTTGCGATCCGAAAGCAATGAAATCATGGCCTGCGCCGGATCGTCGCCTTTGGCCAGGGCGTCTTTGATCTGGTCGTCCAATACTTCTGATTCCGGAACTGGCCCTGTGTCACCACGCAGCCATACCGGAACTGCGGCAATCTGACTGCCATCGTCCGGAGTGATACTCTCTGGCGTTGACGATTCTGCTGCGGAATCTGAAGCGCCCGTTGCCAACCACGAAAGCCCCTTACCCTTTGTCAGAACGACGTCCTGTTCGATGCCCGACAGCCGGACGGCAGCCTGACCCGTGACGACGGTCACTTGCACCCGGAGATCGGCTCCATCTAAATGCAGCAACTCGAAGGCAGACGGAGCCACATCTGATTGTCCGCCTTGCTGCAGCGCGTTGGCAACCGGAATGACTTCAATCCCCACGACGGCGTCTTGTGACTGGAGGACAAGCACGGATGTGACACCCGCTGTCTTCAGGCTAAATACTGATGAGCTGGCTTCAGGCCAGGGCTGCGCGGCATCGACCGACAGTTTAATGCGGCCCGAAACGACGTCCAGGCCCTGGACATCGGTCGCGGAAAGCCGTGCCAGCACCGGGCCCATGATCATCGCGTTCCAGCCACGATTTCCCGCAGTGAAATTCGCGGAAAACGGTTCTGCGACGGCAAACAGGCGTTGTTGAAACAGAGACTGGCAGTCGGCCGTGTTTCGAGACGTCGAGACGATTTCACCGCCGGGAATCTGATCCAGCTTCATCCAGCGATCGACCGTTTCATCGAACACAAGAAATGCTTTGTTGTTGGCCATCACATGAAACGGCACGCTGACTTCCTCTGGATCTGTAGTTTTCTCTGGTTCGACTTTGACAGCGGCAACGTCAGCCACAACGTCAGCCCGACTTTCGGTTGCACCAACGGCTGGCACAGGATCCGGCGGCGCAACGTTTGGAGCCCCGCCTGAGTCCGAAGTCGCTACTGTGGGGACTTCAATCATTGGCTTCTCGCCGGGATTGGCGTCCGCAGGATCTTTTGCAGGATCGACTTTGTTTTCAAACGAACCATCTTCTTCTGCATTCAGGACGGCAACAGCAACATCCTGTGACGCTGATTCAGGCCCGAACAGGACGGAATCGGAAACAACCGCCGCAAGCCAGACGATGAGCAAGCCTGCTACGATGAAGATCGGCACCCGCCGGGTTGACGCGCCCGGCAAAGGCAGCGGTTTCCATGCATGGTCATCGCTGACCGGTGATTTCGAATCCGCAGAATGGTCACCGCCCAAAGCACGCACGACACCGATCCTTCCAGTCGGATCCAGCGCGTACAGTCGATCATGCAGTCGCGGTTCAACAGTCACGGGATCGCTCAGAAGGCCAAGGATCTCATGTGCCGAGGCAACTTCAGCAAGCATCGCGTCGGATGCGAGCACTTCCTTTTCCAGTCGCGTCACCAGTTCCGGAGTTAACTGGTCGTCCAGATATTCAGCAATCAGATTGGCATCAATCGTCACGACCGGTTTGTCCGGCATCGCCAGTCGGCGTCGCCGCTTTACCTCGCGTATACGCTCGACGAGCTCCGAAGCAAAAGGGCTCTTCGCGATTTTCTGCCCCAGTTCCTTGGCATTCGCCGCAGACAAGCGGTCATCCTGATATGCCAATAGTGTTCGCAAAGTCAATCGCATGACAATCTCCCGATTCACAGCAGTTACAATCCACCTGCCGTAATAGTGCGAATCCGGATCGTGTTTCGTTCAGAAATCTCTCAAAGAAGCGGAAATACTCAAAAAAGGCCGCAATTCCCCGTAGGATGGACATTCATGTCCGTCGCGTTCACCAACCAGCTTCGTCCTCGGAGAAATTGTTGTACGGCGAAAAGCATTCGCTTAGGCGATGTCTTCTGGTCGAATCTCGGACATGAATGTCCAAGCAACAATTATTCAGCGGCCGTCCCCGGCGTCGAGGGCTCATCAACCAACGGCCACGGCTTCAGAGCGGGGTCGATGATGGTGTCGAGTTTCCAGAGACCGTCGATCTGGACGAATTCAACTTCGAGGGTTGGCAAGTGATTGGGCGTCGTCCATGTCCATGTTGCCGTTTGGGCGAGTGGTTGGTTGCTGACTTTGAGCTGACCAACGGTCCCGGTGATCTCACACGAACCAGCACTCATTCGCTGGCGAGTTTCAAACAGCTTCACAAACAGGTCACTGCGATTCTCAAGCTTCCCTGCGAGTTGTACGCAGGCCGCGCGGCGGATCGCAGACTCGGCGGCGGAATCATTGAACACATTGTCGAGTTCTGGTTCCGTAAGGTAGCCCTCGATTGCCTGCATCAGGCCGGGTTGATGAGAAAAAAAAGTACTCATGATCTCAGCAGACATTGGATCTGCCTGGTCAGTAAGGAAATCTGCCCAACGTCCGATCGGGCTTCCCCCCAGGCTTTGTCGTTCAGCGACCGCCACGAGAAGTTCGCCAATCCATTCATCGCGAGCAGCTTCGGTGAAGCAATGGACCGTATCCGAAAAACGCCCGGACTCTGTTGAAGCCTGCAACGCAGTGATGACAGTTTGAGGCGATACGCCGATTTCTTCTTGATAGGTCTGCAGCAATGCCTTCTGAAGGTCTGCAAATGTACCAATGCTGTCAATCTTCCAGCCTTCGCTGTTGACGAACGTAATCGGTATGTTCGGAGTTCCGTTACCTGGAGACAACCAGCCTGAAGCTCCGCCATTTTCATTGGTTGTGATATCTGTCAACGGAAAGGCCAGAGGTTCCAGAAATTCGGGACTTACCAGCGCTGTAACGATGAGCACTTGCATCAACATTGATTTGCTGTAGTTCACTGGAAGCTGTTGCACAAGATCTTTGAATCCTGCGTCGATCTGCTCAGTCAATCCTGACCGCGATTGATACGCAAACGATTGATAATTCTCGTTGAATGTTCGGTCAGACCCTGCATCGACGGGGCCGAATGTCGCCTCAAACTTTGCATGCTCCGTTTCGAGGGCGTCTTCCATTGCCGGACTGACCTTGAGAGAACTAAGGCGAAATTGCGCGTGGAGCAACCATTGAATGCGACCTCGGTGAGTAAACGAATCGGCGGCCTTCATCCAGTCCTTGGCAGCCGTCGCCGACTTCAGGTTGGCGATCGCCATCCACGGGCCGGGTTCGCGAAGGAAACGCCGGAGGGGAACAGGAAGCACCGGGCCTTCATGTATTTTTCCTACACCCTGTCTGGTTACATTCCACAAAATCCAGCGCCCCTTGTGCCCCACTTCTACAGTGACCGGCATTTGCTCCTGCTTCCAGCCCAACAGCCCAGGCCATCCGGAGGTCTGCAAAGCGGTGGGTGATCCAGACATCATTCCTGGACCTCCCATTCCAGGCATTCCCATTCCGCCACTTATGCTTCCCATGCCGGAGTAGGTTGCAGGATCGGGTGTTTCAAATAAGTTCAGGATGTCTCGAAGTGCTTTCTGAGTCTCCACAGGAACGGCGTCGTCCAGCTGCGTCCAGAGGTCATTCTCGATCTGACGCATCTGTTCCGGGAAGGGGTTGATCTCGGTGGTTTGAAGACCTGAAGAATCGACGGAAATTGTTGAATGCAGCGCTTCCTCGTTGAGATAGCGTTGATGCGTGGCTTTCAGGATTTCGTTGACTTTTGCAAGCTGCTCGGGGGTTAGAGAGACCATGCTCGCGTTCAGAAATGGACCGGACTCGTCGAAGTCTATGGCGGAATTGCTCGCACGAGATTCACTACTGTCTGCTCCCATCATCCCTTCCATACCGCCAACCATTTCACCCCCCATGCCCATTCCGCCGCCCGCCATTCCACTGCTGCTCATGCCACCGGAGCCCATTTCACTTCCAGATCCTGTTGACATCATCCCTCCCGGCATCGACATCGGGCCACTGTCTCCTCCGCCCATTGACGGTGCATTTGATGTTTCGTCCGGAGGTGTCAAAATAGCCTTGGCTCGTGCAGCGGAAATCAGAGCATCGGCATCGGATCTCGACTGCGAATAAGGAGGTATAGATGCATCGAAGTTCTGCAGCCATGCACTTAACAGGAACACGAACCCCGTGACAATCACTCCGGCCAGAAAACTCATCGTCGTCCGACTGAGAGCCCACCGGCGGCGTTTAGCGGGAGTTGCGCCCAATTGAGCCGCCGCGATCAGATTCCGTACCGTCTCCATATCCGTCTTCACTTCACTCGCCTGCTGATATCTGCGATCCGGTTCTCGCGCCAGAGTTCTCAGCACGACTTCATCCAGCCTCACATCCGTTTCCGCTCGTTCAGACGGAGGTGAAAAACGGCCAAGCGGTAACTCCCCGGTGAGCAGTTCGTAGAACACCACGCCCATGGAATAGATGTCAGCTCGATGATCGATGCCGGGCAGGCCTTCGATTTGCTCGGGGGCCATGTAGGCAGGCGTGCCCATCAGCTGATGAGTCCCCGTGAGTGTTGGCATCGTGGGCGACTGACCGAGCAATCTCGCAAGTCCGAAGTCGGCAATTTTAACTCGACCGCGTTTGTCGATGAGGATGTTTTCCGGCTTGATGTCGCGATGCACCACGCCTTCGTCATGAGCGAACTGCAATGCGTCGCACAGTTGGCCGACGATAGCAAGCGTTTCCTTTGAGCCCAGCTTTTTAATCGGTTCAGCACGCAGGGCCTGTCGGAGCGTGACTCCATCAATGAATTCCATCAGCAGAAAATAGATGCCGTCGCGTTGTCCGAATTCGTACACCGTGACGATGTGCGGATGACTGAGCGACGCCAGCAGCCGGGCTTCCCGAAGAAATCGTTCTGCGAACCCGGGCGTCGTGGCCATCTCCCCCGGCAGAACTTTGAGTGCTGCGATGCGGTCGAGTTCCTTCTGGCGAACTTTGAAGACCGCTCCCATCCCACCAACGCCGAGCAACTGCTGAATCTCCAGTTGCGGAAACGCGGCGGCCAGCTGTTCAACTGCCGGAGGTTTCCAGGCAACTCGTTGTCCATTACCGCCGTAAGTAGAACTCTTCATTCCCTGCTGCAACAAACAGGCCGGGCAAAATGTCTGACCAGAACTGGTCAGCAGCTCGCCATTGCAGGTGGGGCAAAGGTTGGTGGTCATGATTTGTTTCCTGCAGGTCCTTTATGTTCGAAAGGACTGTGTTTGGTAGGTCCTTTCTGCCGGAAAGGACTTTCGCCGCAAGGCGCACCACTGTGGGGCGAAAATCCGCTCAACGGCGTCAGGTTGAGACCATTTCAATCGCGTCTGGTCGTTGTCTCGACGAGTCGCAAAGTCCTTTCCGGCAGAAAGGACCTACTTGCCGCTATTGCTTACGCTCCACAATGCCTCTATTATCAGGAGAAGCCGTTTCCCGCGAACGTTACAGGATAAATTGCAAAATTCCTTTGCGAGCCTTCGATGACATCACCTGTTCCCAGTCCTGTAGCACGGCCAGCTCAGCGATTCGCGACGACGCGCTGGAGCCTCATCGTGCAGGCTCGAAACAGAGACGACATACCGGCACGAGCAGCGCTGGAAGAACTCTGCGAGGCATATTGGTTGCCTGTGTATGGCTTTATGCGACGGCAGACAGATGATGTCCACGAAGCTCAGGACCTGACTCAGGGATTCTTCGCCAGTCTGCTTGCACGTGATGCCCTGGCGGACCTGCATCCGGATCGCGGACGGTTTCGATCGTTTCTACTGGCAGCGGCGAAGCATTTTGCCTGCAACGAATGGGACAAACAGACGGCAGTCGTCCGAGGTGGCAAAGTCGTTCTGCACTCGCTCGACTACGAATTCGGCGAACGCGAATTATCGCGGGAACTCAGTCGCGAACAATCCGCTGAAGCAGTTTTTGAACGACGCTGGGCTGTGGCAATGCTCGACGGAGTCCTCAATCGCTTGCGCGCCGAATACGAGTTCAGCGGAAAAACGGTGATGTTCGAATGCCTGTCACCGTTTCTTTCCGGCGATCAAATTGGTGATGGTTATCCTGGAGTCTGCGAGACGCTGCAAATCAGTCCCGAGGCTGCTCGTGTCGCCGCTCATCGGATGCGAAAACGTTACCGTCAGATTCTGCGCGAAGAGATTGCTCATACGACGGCGACACCGCAGGAAGTTGACGACGAGATTCGCTACCTGTTTGCGACGCTGCGGCGATCATAGATCCGGATTGACGGATTCATTTTTCAATCGGTCCCCTTTCCCCCAACTTTTCCATCAACCGGTATCCTTGGACTGCGGCAGCCCTGCTGCCGCTTTGCTCTCCGCAGCCTGCTGCTGAGAATTGATGGTGGAAACTTCGAGAACGTGGAAAAAGTCAATGGCCCGCTTAAAGACGGGGTTCTAAATTGCTGACCCTATCGAATTCTATGTGTTGTGATTTCCCAAACCATGATTGGTTTTGAATAGACTTCCAAAATCTGTCTTCGGGCTCAACGGGCGACGCCGTGAAGGATTTCGATCAATAAAACGATTGGTTGGACATAATCCACGCGATTTCTTAAAGTGCGATTCAGTCCCGGAGGGACGACAGGAATTGCGACCGGGTTGTCTCATGTCGTCGTTATCAGGACTGAAAATCACCTGGATTTCTCTTACCTCGGGCTCACGCCCGTGGCGACAACCTGCCGCCACATTCGTGGCTCAAACTCAGAATCGATTCGCCCGAGACGCCTTTCACAAGTCCCGTTCTTTCGCAGGGAAAGTCCTACACTGCGTTCGGGCTGAATTCACTCCTTAACCCTGGTTTTCTGAACTGCACATACAATCCGTTAGAGTCAGAAAACCTGGCAACAACCCCAGTTTTTAAACAGCCCAGGAGTATCCCGACCGCTTAGGCGAGAATTCAGGGCTGCGACTTGGTCAACCGGATGAAATCGAGTGGAATCGATGGTAAAACCCATGCAGGAACGGAACGGGACAAGTCAGAAGACTGGTACCGCACGTGAAAACGCTGAAAAACGTCCGCTAATTGAATCTGAACTGAATCTCATGGCTGCTCCTCGAGTCTGTGTATTACGAGCCCCTGGCACGAATTGCGATGTGGAAACCGCTCATGCGTTTGAGTTGGCTGGTGCGTCAGCAGATCGCTTGCATCTTTTTCGGCTGCTCGAAAATCCCGCCCAACTGAGTCAGTATCAGATCTTGTGCATCCCGGGCGGCTTCAGCTATGGCGACGACCTTGGTGCCGGCGTGATCTTTTCTCGTCAGCTTCGAGGTCAACTCAACGAAGCCATGCGAGAATTTCTACAGGCCGACAAATTGCTGCTCGGTATCTGCAACGGATTTCAGACGATTCTGAAAGCTGGTCTGCTGATGCGTCGCGGCATTGAAAACGCGACGGAGAAAACCTGGGAAGATCAGGTCACGCTGACATGGAACAGCAATGGCCGCTACACCGACCGCTGGGTGCGGTTGAAAGTGACATCCTGCAACAGTGTATTCCTCAAAGGCATTGATGAATTCGACGTCCCGATGGCTCACGCCGAGGGCCGCATCGCACTCAAGCATCCAGAGCTGCTGGACGAGCTTCGTGAGAAAGCTCAGCTGGCTGCCTGTTATTGGTCACCAGCCGCCACCGAAATGATGAAGTTGACCGGCGACCCGACTCGCATCGACCTGCTGCCGGAACCCGAGAATCCAAACGGATCGATCGCCAACATTGCTGGCCTCTGCGACACCACGGGCCGAGTCCTCGGCCTGATGCCGCACCCGGAACGTTTTCTCTTCGCAACGCAACACCCGCAGTGGACTCGCCGAGGCCTTCGTGGTGCAGGTGACGGGATCAAAGTGTTTCGGAATGCGGTCGCGTATTTTGGATGACGCTCATTTGCAGTTTCCGTTGTTTCCGGCCACAATCCGGCGTCCCGCCTTTTTCCTTCCTGGAGAGCCCCATGATTCGCTATCGACGAGTGATCCTGTTCACTGCTGCACTGTTTTTCATCCCGGATGTCGCTGTCACTGCACGCGCGGACGTTGGTGTCGGGGCGAAGCCGATTGAGGGTGCGGAGATGTTCATCGACGGTTCCCGGGAGATGCTGGATGAGAAGTGGATTTACTGGGAAGGACCAGGCTTCAAATCTGCGATGCCAATCAAATGGAAGATCGTCGATGATCCGGTTGATGGCGGTACGGCTGTCATGACAGACGATCCCGCAGCCGCTGGCGGGCGATTCGGGGCGGCCGATATCGTCACAAAGAAACAATTCCGCGATTTCCGTCTGCACATTGAGTTCCTGATTGCCAAACCGGGCGGCAACAGCGGTGTCTATCTGCAGAATCGCCATGAGATTCAGGTTCTGGACGGTGACAAAACCACGCACGGAATGGCGGCAATCATTAATGAAAGCGAATCGCCGTACCATGCCTACAACGGGCTGGGAAAATGGAACAGCTACGATGTCACTTTCCGAGCCGCTCGGTTCAAAGACGGCAAACGTGCGGAAAAGGCTCGCGTGACGATGTTCTTCAACGGCCAGAAAGTTCACACTGACTTTGAAGTCAATCAGGTGTGGGGCGGAGCCAACTCCGGGATCGACGGCGACAAAGATGGTGGCAAAGGCATTACGGACACTCCGGGCGGCCTGAAGTTGCAGTGCGAAGGTCACGATGTGCGGTACCGAAACACCTGGATTAAGGAGCTCAAGCTGCAGCAGCCTGTGACGGACTTCAATGAACCAGTGACAGCTTCCCAACTGTAGTCCAGGCTCAGAAAGATTACGTAGGGTGGGACAAACGGCTGACAAGCCGCGCCGGCCCACCGTTAACCAGCTGGCACTGGTGGGACAAACGGCTGACAAGCCGCGCCGGCTCACCGTTGACCAGCCAGCACTGGTGGGCTGGCGCTCGCGTTGCTCACTGGTCCCACCCTACAGGATTCACGTACTTTGAGTGAGTTACCCCATCATGCGATTATCCTGCCTTGTTGTTTTGTTGGCAGCATCTACAACCAGCATTGCCGAAGAGGTCAGTTTCAATCGGGACATCAAACCGATTCTATCGCAGAATTGTTTTCAGTGTCATGGACCGGATGATGCGACGCGTGCCGCCAGGCTGCGACTGGATCAGTCTGACAGTGCCACAAGGCCCGCCGAATCCGGGGCCACAGCCATTGTGCCGGCTGATCCGGAGCACAGTGAATTGCTCACCCGGATCGCATCAACAGATCCGGATCTGCACATGCCTCCGGCAGATACCAAAAAAATCCTGACGACCGAACAAATCGAACTTCTCCGGCGTTGGATTGCTGAAGGAGCGGAGTATCAGGGGCACTGGGCGTTCGAGAAACCCGTGCGTCCCGAACTCCCGGCGGTGAATGCTGAGCATGCAACCCGCATTGCCAACCCGATTGATCGTTTCGTCGCGGCCCCGCTGGAACGCGAGGGATTGCGATTGTCTCCCGAGGCGGATCGTCACACGTTGATTCGGCGCGTCTCGCTCGACCTCACCGGACTTCCGCCAACCCCAGCGGAAGTCGCTGCATTCGTGGCCGACACGACTCCTGACGCATACGAAAAGGTCGTCGATCGCCTCCTGATGTCGCCGCACTATGGCGAACGAATGGCAATCTCATGGCTCGATCACGCGCGATACGCGGACAGCAATGGCTTTCAAACCGACACCAGTCGTGACATCTGGGCGTGGCGGGAATGGGTCATCAAGGCCTATAACAGGAACCTGCCATTCGATCAGTTTACGGTGGAGCAACTCGCGGGCGACATGCTGCCAAACGCGACGCCCGATCAGATCATTGCCACCGGCTTCAACCGAAATCATCGCCTCAACGGTGAAGGTGGACGGATAGAACAGGAATGGTTCGTGGAAACCGTCATTGATCGCGTTGAAACCACGGGACTCACCTGGCTCGGGCTGACCGTCAATTGCTGCCGTTGCCACGATCATAAGTATGATCCGATAACGCAAAAAGAGTTTTATCAGCTTTTCGCATACTTCAACTCCGTCGAAGAATCCGGCGTGCTTTCACCGCAAGGCAAAAAGGGTGAAAACACGCCGCCGCTGATGACTCTGAAGACGCCGGAACTTGAATCGCAGCAGTCGGCACTGCAAGGCGCAGTCGCTGCCGCTGAGGAACAAAAAACACTTGCAATGCCACAACTGGCGGGACTGCTGGCCGCATGGGAAGAACGAACAAAGTCTGATTCGGAGCAGGGCCAATCCGTATGGAAGTCTGCCGAACCGCGAAGCGTACAGTCGCTTGGTGGAGCTGATTTCGTCCGACTCGACGATGCTTCATGGCTGGCGAAGGGCAAGAATCCCCCGCACGACGAATATCGAATCGAGATCCCGCTGAAGACGTCTCGCCTTTCCGGACTGCTGATGGAAACATTGCCGCACGCTGAGTTGCCGGGGCAAAGTCTGGGACGGGGATCCAACGGCAATTTTGTGCTGACGGGCGTGTCGGCGGAACTTGTTGTGGAAGGTCAGGCACCAATACCGATTGATTTGACCCGCACGAAATCAGATTACGCGCAAGCCAATTACACGGCAGCTCAGATTGATCTGAAACCGCAGCCGGTGGGTGATCGTAGTCGCGGTCGAACTGGCTGGGCGATCGACGGGAATGATCCGGCAAAGAAGTTGGCTCGGCGAATATTCTTTGCTCCTGCGAAGCCCGTCGAAGTCCCCAACGATGCGGTGCTGGTGATTCGCATGACGCATGATTCGCAGTTCGCTGATCACAATGTAGGTTGCATTCGATTTGCTGTCAGTGATGCGGACGCAGATCGGGTAGGGCTGGGAGAAACGGGACTTCCCCCGGAAATTCAGACCGTGCTGCAACTGGTTCAAGACGCGCGGACGTCCGAACAGACACAGCAGCTCGAAACATACTTTCGCGAGCAAGTCGATCATCCCTATCGCACGGCCGAGTTGGCGTTGAAGACGGCCCAGGCGAAGCTCGCAGATTTCAGGGACGGACTTCCGACCACAATGGTGATGAAGGAAGGCAAACCTCGTGATGCGTTCGTGCTGACTCGCGGTGAATACGATCATCCTGCGGATAAAGTCGAACGCGCTGTTCCGGCGTTCCTGCCGCCTTTGCCTCCCGGTGCCTCGCACGATCGGCTGGGCCTGGCACAATGGATCGTGAGTGATACCAATCCGCTCACCGCCCGCGTCTGGGTCAACCGTGCATGGGAAAAGTTTTTCGGTACGGGAATCGTCAAGACCAGCGAGAACTTCGGCTCTCAGGCAGATTTTCCAAGTCATCCGGAACTCCTCGACTGGCTGGCCGTTGAGTTCGTGCAGCCGACATCGTTGCCAGCTGTTAATGGGGTGTCCGCTCAGGCGTGGGACATGAAAGCGTTGCAGAAACTGATCCTGATGAGCGCTACGTATCGACAGACTTCTACTGTGCCGCACGACATGCTGCGTCGCGATCCAGAGAATCGATTGCTGGCCCGCGGGTCGCGGTTTCGGCTGTCAGCGGAGATCATCCGCGATCAGGCGCTGGCTGTCAGCGGCCTGCTGATCTCAAAAATCGGTGGAGAAAGCGTGCGACCGTATATGCCGGAAGGCGTCTGGGATGAAACAAGCAAATACGGCGACCTGCGAGGCTACAAACACGATCTGGGAGAAGGACTGTATCGTCGCACGATGTATACGATCTGGAAACGCACGGCTGCTCCGCCATCGGCCATGTTGTTCGATGCCCCGAATCGCGAAGTCTGTACCATCAAGCGTTCTCGTACGAACACGCCACTGCAGGCCTTGGCACTGTTGAACGAAGTCACTTTTGTCGAAGCCGCTCGGGCGCTGGCCGTCAGAATGATGAAGAGCGGCGGGGCGACCAGTTCGGAGCGCATGGCCTTTGGTTTTCAACTGACGACAGGTCGTGCACCGAAGCCCACGGAAATGGATGTCCTGTTGCAGGGATGGGCCGCCGATCATGCATCGTTCACGGCCAAACCGGAACACGCAACACAGTTATTGGCAGTCGGGGATTCAAAATTGCCGACAGACGTAGATCCAGTGGAACTCGCCACGTGGACCGTATCCGCCAACGTCCTGCTGAATCTGGACGAGATCGTCACGCGGGAGTAGCGAAGGAGTCACTTTGCCGGCACTCATGGCTGCCGCTATTCGCCTGTATTCGCGTCCATTCGCGGTTGAAACACCAATCCTGCTCCATGCACTTTATTTGTCGTTGAACCGTTCTTTTGCCGAAAATTGCAATATTCCCGATGATTGTGCATCATGAGATTGCGGCTGATATGGACCTCCCAAGAGATTGATACAAACCGATTTCCTCACTTGATCGTTTTACGATGATGAACTTGCTGGCTCCATTGCAGAGATTTCTCCTGTTTTTTTGTCTGCTGCCGTGTGCTGCGATCAGCCCGAATGCGACTGCGGAGGAACCTCCAACGGAGCAGTTGGCGTTTTTCGAGGCAAAGGTTCGTCCTCTGCTCGTGAAGCACTGTTACGAGTGTCACTCGACCCGGGCCGAAAAAGTGAAGGGCGGACTGCTGCTCGATTCCAGAGAAGGCTGGACAGCTGGCGGCGATTCCGGCGATGTCATTGAACCCGGCAACCCTGCCGGAAGCCTGTTGATGGAATCGGTTGGCTACAAGAATCCGGATCTCCAGATGCCTCCGAAGTATCAATTAACTGAGGCTGAGATTGCGGTCCTGGAAAGCTGGATCGAGATGGGCGCACCGGATCCGCGAACCGGCACAAGCGTTGTGAAGGCGGCTGGCATCGACTGGGAAAAAGGAAAGTCGCACTGGGCTTTTCAGGCGGTGTCGAATCCGGCTCTGCCGGCAGTCAGGAATGCCAGCTGGCCGCATGACGATCTTGATCGATTCATCCTCAGCAGGATCGAGGCCGCCAATCTGCAACCTGCGCCCGATGCGGATCGTTTTGCACTGATCCGACGTGTGACGCTGGACTTGACGGGACTGCCACCGACTATCGCCGAAATGGAGGCTTTTGCAGGCGACCCGGCTTCGGATGATGATGCCCTCGCCAAAGCCGTGGATCGCCTGTTGAATTCTCCGTCCTTCGGTGAGCGTTGGGGACGACACTGGCTCGATGTGGCCCGCTATGCAGATTCCGTCGGCAAGACGCGCAACATCCCGTTCCCACATGCGTGGCGCTACCGAAACTATGTGATTGATGCGTTCAACGCGGACAAGCCATATAACGAATTCATCGCTGAGCAGATCGCCGGCGATTTATGGGAATCAAAGGATCCGAAAGACCACGAGGAGAATCTCATCGCCACCGGCCTGCTCGCGTTGGGTTCGATGGATCTGAACGAAAGGGACGGAGAGCAATTCCAGCTCGACCGCATCGACGACCAGATGGATACGATCGGTCGCTCGGTGATGGGTCTGACGCTGGGTTGTGCCCGCTGTCACGATCACAAGTTCGACCCGATCGCGCAGACCGACTATTACGCGATGGCCGGAATCTTCGCGAGCACGAAGACGCTCAGCGGACAGCAAAATCGACAAGGCGGCAACAAAGAATACTACCAACCGAATCTGCTGACACGACTGGACGCACCGACGACGGGCGAGGCTGTTGAGTCCAATCCCGTTGATTCGAGGATCAATGCAGCGAGTCGCGATGATGAGGCCCGGATCGCAAAACTCAAGAGCCGCCTTCAGGAGTTGCAGAAGAATCGAAAGGAGGCTGAACTGAGCAAACAGGATCGCGTGAAGCTCCGGCAGGAATTCCTGCAAATCCGCCAGCAGCTCGCAGATCTCGGCGAGTCCGTGGCCCTTCCAGCGGGAAAAAAGAAAAGGGGAAACGCAGAGACTGCAGACGAAACGGTGGATCCGAACGCAATTCTGGCGATGGCCGTCGCTGATGGTGACATCGCCGATCTCGCGCTGCGAGTGCGAGGCGAACCCGATATCAAGGGCGACATCGTCCCGCGTGGGTTTCCGGTCATTTTCTCAGGTGCCTCCATGCCAGTCCTGTCCGACACCGGAAGCGGTCGCCGCGAATTGGCAGAGTGGATGACGTCTCGCCAGCACCCACTGACCGCGCGGGTCATGGTGAATCGAGTCTGGGCGCACTTGCTTGGACGGGGTCTGGTCGAATCCGTCGATAATTTCGGTGCGTCTGGCACTGAACCGACGCACGCTGAATTGCTCGATCACCTCGCGACCCGGTTTATGGACGATGGCTGGTCGGTGAAATCATTGATTCGTTCCATTGTGCTCAGCCGTACCTATCGACTCAGCGGTCAGCATCTGGAGGCCAACGCTGCCGTTGATGAAGATAACCGTTTGTACTGGCGGGCGAATCTTCGGCGTCTCGAAGCGGAAGCCATTCGAGATTCTCTGCTCGCAGCGGGCGGCATGTTGCAAACGGAGAGACCAACGGGCGGCTTCTTTGAAGGGTCTTACAACGTGGATCTTTCCAGGACAAAGCCTGGTAAGAGAGATGTTGTTTCGGATCCAATTGCCGAACCGGTGCGGAGCGTTTATCTCCCCGTGCTGCGATCGAGATTACCGGGCATGTTTACGGTGTTCGACTTCGCCGAGCCGGATCAGGTCAATGGCCAGCGCGATGTGACGACTGTGCCACCGCAGGCTCTCTTCATGCTGAACAACCCCTTTGTAGTCGATGTCTCTGAACGCGCCGCTCGGCACATTCTCCAACAGGATCTTCCCGACGAAAAAGCGAGAACTCGCTACGCCTATGCCTACACGCTGTGTCGCTATCCGACCGAAGCTGAGACAGCACGGGCTTTGGCGTTTCTGAGTGCAGGCGATGATCCTGAGACCACCTGGTCGATATTGACTCAGGCGATTTATTCGTCCGCCGAATTTCGTTACGTTCCTTAATTCAACATCGATTGAATCCCATGAATACCTGCCGTGATACTTTCGCTCCTGTAACTCGCCGTGACATGCTGCAGCACACTGCAGCCGGTTTTGGTTGGCTGGCTTTTGCTGCCATGAACGCCGAACTGACCCGGGCTGCCGACGGTTTCGAATCTCCGCTGGCGCCGAGACCTTCGCATTTCACCGGCACCGCCAAGCGTGTCATATTTCTGTTTATGCAGGGAGGTCCGAGTCATCTCGACACGTTTGACTGGAAGCCTGAGTTGGAAGCCAGCGGCGGCAAGACAGTCAGCAGCCCCGACGGCGACAGGCGCAATGGAGGCAAACTTCTTGCGCCGCAATTCAAGTTCAGTCCGCAGGGCCAGAGCGGGTTGCCGATCAGCGAGTTGTTTCCGCAGCTTAGCCGCCATGCCGATGATCTGTGCCTGCTCAATGGCATGCACACATCGAACGCCGCGCATCCGCAAGCCACGATCGCCGTGCATACGGGCAGCGTGAATTTCGTCAGACCATCGCTGGGCTCGTGGGTCACGTACGGGCTGGGATCAGAAAATCAGGATCTTCCCGGATTCATCACGATCAATCCCGTCAGTCTGGGAGGCGCTCAGAATTACGGATCATCGTTTCTGCCCGCGTCATTCCAGGGGACACGAGTCGATCTTGAAGCAGGAGGAATTTCCGATATCCGCAACCGTCATCTCAACCAGGGCCGCCAGCGGTCTCAGATCGATCTGATTCAGGAAATGAATCGCGACTTGCTGGAGAAACATCCGGGCAATCCGGAACTCGACGGCGTGATCCAGTCTTACGAGCTGGCTTACCGGATGCAAACCTCGGTCCCGACGGTGCTCGATCTTAAAGCCGAAACTGCAGGCACTCTCGAGCGTTACGGGATCAACAACGATGTCACGAGAGCATTCGGCACCCAGTGCCTGATGGCGCGCCGGTTGGCTGAGTCTGGAGTCCGATTTATTCAGGTGAGCAAAAACGGCTGGGATCAGCACAACAATCTAAAGTCGGCGCTGTCCGGCAACTGCAGCAGTACCGACCTCCCGATTGCAGGGCTGCTGCAGGATCTGAAGGACCGCGGCATGCTCAAAGACACGCTCGTGGTGTGGGGTGGCGAATTCGGGCGCAGCCCGCAGGACCAGGGGACCAGCGGCGACGGTCGACGGCATAACAATCAGGGCTATTCGATGTGGATGGCTGGCGGCGGCGTCAAAGGCGGCCTCCGCTATGGTGCCACCGATGAAACGGGCGGCACGTCGGTCGAAGGTAAGATCGGCACTCACGATCTTCACGCCACGATTCTGCATCTGCTAGGATTCGATCACACCAGGCTCACCTATCGCTACGCCGGTCGCGATTTCCGACTCACCGACGTCTATGGCGAAGTTGCCAAAGAGATCCTGGCCTGATTGCCGAAGGCTGGCCGGTTTGTGAATTTGTAGGGTGTGACAAGCGGCAGCGCAGGCACACCAGGTCTGTCATTCAGTGTGACTGCGCGTTGCTGCCCGCTGTCCTTTCTGCCGGAAAGGACTGTGTTTGGTAGGTCCTTTCTGCCGGAAAGGACTTTCGCCGTAAGGCGAAGCGCCATGG
>CAMAVB010000161.1 GCA_945861465.1 Candidatus Kuenenia stuttgartensis | reverse complement strand
TTGGGGAATCGTCGTGAAATCTACAATCTGCTGTTTCACTCGGCATGGCAAACGCTGCGTGAGGTGATCGCTGACGAACAGGGATTCGAAGCCGCTGCCGCGATGGTGCTGCACACATGGAACCAGAAACTCGACGCTCACGCGCATGTCCATGCCCTGGTGCCCGGTGGCGGACCGTCGCTGACGGGTGATCGCCGCTGGAAGATCAGTCGTCGTCCGTATGTGAAAAAATGCGATGGCAATTACCTGGTCGATGCCGACAAACTTCGCCTCGAGTTTCGCCAGAACTTCATTGCCGGTTTGCGACGCCTGCAGGCCGCGGGCGAACTCAAGCTCGAAGGTGACTGGGCTCATCTGAGCAATGCCGCGACCTTCGATGACTGGCTGAAGCCGCTGGAAGCCGTCACATGGGTCGCGTACATCGAACCGCCACCGACGCCGTATTCCAGGCCAGAGCACGTCGTGAAGTATCTGGCTCGGTATCTGACGGGCGGCCCGATTTCCGACCGCCGACTTATGTCGCATGAGAACGGCCATGTGACTTTCATCGCCCGCGTCGGCAGGAAGACCGGCGGTGATGACGAGACGGAACCGATCACGCTGACGGGAGTCGAATTCGTCCGCCGCTGGTCGTTGCACATCCTGCCGAAAGGCTACACGAAGACGCGCCGCTTCGGCGGCTTCAGCAACCGTCACTGCCAACGCTACATCGCCGAATGCGGCGATCTCTTGATCGCCGCCGGTCTCGCGGCGATCGTGGACGTCGCCGCCCCATTAACAAAGTCTGCGGTGGAGAACAGCGATGAATCCACGGAGATCGATCGCCGTGCTCCGTGTTGTCCGACGTGCAAAGTCAGGATGCGACGCATCGCCGCCGAGCATCGTCGGTCATGGAAGATCGTGATGCGGAGCCACTATCGACCCCATTGGTACCGCGATGGATGAATCCCGCACAACAACGCGCCGCAACGTCAATCCGTTCCACAAGTCCCGGTGGAACGGACCGTCCGCCGCTGCGCGTCGTTCGAGCCCGGCGGTCGTTTTCGACGTTCGACCGCCATGCGTCGGCCCATGGCGCACATCGAAGCAGACTACAACCGCGCCAATCGCCGCGACCCAAATCGCCGACGCCAGGCAAATCGAAGTGACAAGCCCCTGGTCACCGTGTAGACTCCGTCGCCCCGCTGAGTGATCTCGATTGATTCCGCAGAGTTGCACCCAATCCACGAGGCGGAAAAGTTCAACGCACGATCTATACGTCGGCTAATCGCCAGACACGTAGATCGCAATTCGTTAGCGATCACATCATCCATGCTTCATCCAACGGTCTATTCGCTTTCCCACAAGTATGGCCCTCCGGAGATCGATCTCCGGACGGCCGAGATCATGGATTCCTACGGCGATGAAACCTATGCGACCCGCCCGATCAACCACCGGGTTCCGGAAGACGTTTCAAGAGGCGACTTTGAACACTACCAATGGGTATTCGCCTTTATGGGGTTCAAGGATCTACTGTTTTATCTTTACCCCCTTGCGTTGGAGTACGAACGCGACAAGTGCTTGAACTGTGTTGATTCCTTCATGTATTCGTTGAACAGGTTTGTGCCGGAAGAATATTCGAAGCTTTCAGCCGAAGATCAACAAGGGTTTCTGGACGGCCTCCGGTGGATCTGGGATGCCGCACCACTTGGCTGCGCAGATTGGGTGCAATGCCCAAACCTACAGGCTGCCATTGGAAAATCGGTCACTTGGGTAGACATTGCACAAGATCGCTAACAAAATCGGTTCATCGACAAATGAAGTGCGCATCACAGAATCCAGGAAATCTTTCGGTGAAGGAAAATTGAGGACAGATCGCGACTTCAACAACTTTGAAAGCGTCGATGGAAAGCCGATATGAACCGCGAATGGACGCGAATAGAGTCAAGAAAACAGCAAAATAAGTTGTTCTCGTGCCAGTACACTCATTGGATCAACACTGCAGCATTTTCAAAAACGAGCACTCGCCGATGCCAGACACAAAGAACTCAGCAAGTCCGAAAAAACTCCTGCGTCAACTTGGCAAGATAAGCGACCATGAATTGGCTGCGGAGTTCAACCTCTCCACCTACAGGGTCCGGGCAGAGCGGATCAAGCGTTCGATTTTGGCATTCAAGTATGGCTCGTGGACACCGGAAAACACGGCGTTACTTGGCACCATGACCGACAAACAGGCAGCCAGTCTGGCTGGAGTAACCACCAATGCAGCGTTCACGAAGCGCGTTTCGATGGGAATTCCGCCGTTTGGCAAGTCGTCAGAAGACGCAAAATTTCAGTGGACGGAGGCTCATCAGAGAAGTCTTGGAAAAGTCCCGGATGAAACACTTGCCGAAGAACTTGGGATCTCTGCGAGCGTTGTGTCTGCAAAACGGCAATCCATGGGAATCATGGCCTCGCGCCCCGTCCAGAACATTCGTAAGCCATGGAAAAAACAGGAATTGGCGATGCTCGGAAAGAAGCCGGACACCGTCGTGGCTGAAAAGACCGGTCGTGGTCGCCGACATGTTCGCGCAAAACGGGAGTCGCTTGGGATTCCACCCTTCCAGCAGCACACGACGATTCGATGGACGGTAAAAACCATTAAAAAGTTGCGATCTATGCCGGACCATGAACTTGCCAAAGAACTGGGTGTGGCTCTTAGTACAGTCGCGCTCCATCGTCGGCGACTTGGCATTCCGGCACATAGCAGCAACCCGAAAACGAACTAATGCTTCGATATGACCACCTGTTCCGGCTGCGGCAGGAAATGCCCCGGCTATGATTGCCAGGTCGCCCAGCGACATGAGTTGCTATTCCGCAGTCATGGCGACGGACATGAATGTCCATCCTGCAATCTATGCAGCCCGACAAAAATATCCAGCCGGAAGAATCCCGTGTCCTACGACGATGTCAGCCACGGCAATGCAGCACCGGCAGGAGGAAGCCGCACGATATCGACACCGGTCACTTCTTTGTGGCCCTTGATCTTCTGAATGGCCTCCGCCGATGGTTCATTGTCCAGATTCAACACCGCCACCGACGCGCCGCCTGGACGATCCTGTTTGCGTCCCAGTGCCATCTGGGCGATGTTGACGTTGTGTTCGCCGAAGACTGTGCCGATGAAACCAATCAACCCCGGCACGTCGCGATGTCGGTAAATCAGCAGCAGGCCGTCGAGATAGGCTTCGAAGTGATATTCGTTCAGGCGGACCAGACGCAGGAACTGATTCCCGAAAATCGTCCCGGACGCTTCGAACTTTCCCTGATCGGTCGTCAGAACCACAGACACCATTGAGGCGAAGTTTTCGCAGTCACCGCTGGCAGATTCAACAATGTGTATCCCGCGCGCCTGAGCGACAGATGTGGCGTTGATGATGTTCACACTTTCATCCAGAGCTGCCTCCAGCAGTCCAGCCGTCATCGCGCTCGTGAGCAGGCGGGTTTTCTTACTGGCCGCTTCGCCACGGTAAATGATCTCGGCACGCTGCAAACTCTGGCCTTTAATCATCTGCGCGGAAAGCAGACCCAGGCGATAAGAAAGATTCAGATAGTGTTTTAGTTCACCCATCTCAGACGCAGAAATGGGAGCCATGTTGACCGCACAACGAATCTCGCTGCGTTTCAGATACGCGACAACGAGTTCTGCAGCTTCAATGGCGACCATTTCCTGAGCTTCTTCCGTGGACGCTCCCAGATGCGGTGTGGCCAGCACTTGAGGCAGGTCGATCAGACGGCGATCTTTTGGTGGTTCATCCACGAACACGTCCAGAGCTGCACCGGCAACATGACCTGATTCAATCGCATCCGCCAGATCTTTTTCATCGACAATGCCGCCGCGGGCACAGTTGATAATGCGCACCCCTTTCTTCATCTTCGCCAGGCGCGCGGCATTGATGATACTGCGAGTCTCCTCCGTCAGCGGCGTATGCACTGTGAGATAATCGCACTTGCCGACGATGTCATCAACATCGCGATACAGTTCGATGCCATATTCTTTGGCTTTTTCTTCGGAGAAGAACGGGTCATATCCAACAACCGTCATTTCAAACGCCACCGCGCGTCGGGCGACGCTCAAACCAATTCGTCCGAGACCGACAACGGCCAGGGTTTTACCGGCCAACTGAGTGCCTTGAAAGGACTTTCGATCCCATTTACCAGACTTCATGCTGGCATAAGCAGGACCGATATTGCGGGACAACGCCAGCATCATGGCGAACGTATGCTCCGCCGTGCTGATCGTATTGCCCGTTGGCGTGTTCATGACGAGGATCCCCGCCCGCGTCGCTGCTTCCAGATTGATGTTATCGACACCAACCCCGGCGCGGGCGATACATTTCAGACGTGCCTGGCCGTCGAGTAACTCGGCGGTCAACGTCGTGCCGCTGCGGATGATGATGCCATCCGCCGTCTTCAGCTCTTCGCGGACTTGTGCAGGCGTGAGACCGCTTTTGACGACGATCTCGATACCTTCGGCCTGTTCCAGAATCTTCAGGCCAGCCTTGGACAGGCTGTCAGTGATCAGCACTCGAAACACGATGGGGCACTTTGCTTTTCGAACAGAAAATCGGGAAGGACACTTCGCCTTGTTAATGAAGAAGAATGCCTTGTCAGGACGCGGGTTTTAGGCGGAAATGAATCTAATCACAAGACGCCGACCGCGTTCAGGCGGTTTTTTGGCCGGAACTGCCCGCCAATTCCGGCTGAAGGCACGACTACGAACGGAATGAGCACTAAATCAACACCCCGCCAGGGAAAACAGCCGGAATGGCGTTTCTCTCCTCCGGCCTACAAACCATCCTCAACTCGTGGGAATTGAATGGATGCCGAACGAAAGCCTGTCATCCGACCACTTGTGCCTGCAATTTAGGCACATGTTGGCATTCCCGATACCGCGAGGGTGAAGACGAATATGATTGATTCACTGTAAGCCGTTTTATAATAAGAACTTGCAGATGAATAAGGAGTGGGACATGAACATTCGGGCACGTCGTTTGCAAAACCGTGCAGCAGGTTATTTCGTTTGCATGGCGGCGAACTACGCGGGGTTAAACGAGTAACCTCAGGTTGTTTGTTGCAAGCAAAAACGCTTCCTGGCGTCCTGCTGGTTCGAACGTCCAGTTTTGGCTGAATGAAGTGCCATTTCTTTTGGCAATTCTGCTACGAACGCTTGGACGTACAGAGGTCATGCTGAGACGCAGTGTGAAGTGGTGAACGTCAGACACCATGATTCAAGTCTGAAAGCTAAGGGGAAAAGCGATGATACGCAGTTCGTGGGTTATGTTCAGGCCAGCGTTCCTGATGGCAGCGGGCCTTTGCCTATTGATCCAAAACAACGAGTCTCTTTTCGCCCAGGACGCCGCTGCCGAGCCAGCTGCCTCTGATGCGGCAGTCGGAGACGCGGTGGCGGTCACAGAAGAAGCAGCCGCGGAGGCTCCTGCACTGCCGGCCTACTTTTCTGGTACCAACCCTGATCCTGCTGCTCCAGTCTGGCCCGATGCTGGCGGTGGTGCAGCAGGCTACTGGATCACGCCGTCGGCTGGGCCAGTTGGAGACGGCGATCCGAAAGAAATGACGCCGGAGAAATTGTATGACCGGTCAGTGCATAACATGTTTTCCATTAACATGGTTTGGGTCCTGATTGCTGGTTTTCTTGTCATGTTCATGCAGGCTGGTTTCATGCTGGTCGAAGTAGGTTTGTGTCGAGCCAAGAACGGTGCCCATACAGCTGCGATGAATCTCATGATTTATCCGCTCGGCTGCATTGCCTTCTGGGCATACGGCTTTGCAATTGGCTGGGGAAACTGGTTCAACGGTCCGGTTGCACCCGGCTGGTATTCAGCACTTGGTCCGGGAACGTCTATCCTGAATGAAGGAATTGGCCTCGGCGGAGATCCTGCCGCTCCGGGGATTTTCACATACGGTCTGATGGGGACAAAAGGCTTTTTCCTCAACGGCATGGATGACGTCAGCGTCCTTGCTCTGTTCTTTTTCATGATGGTGTTCATGGACACCACTGCGACGATTCCGACTGGTGCCATGGCGGAGCGTTGGAGCTGGAAAAACTTTTGCCTCTATGGTTTATGGGTTGCCCTTCCGTACTGTTTGTTCGCGAACTGGGTTTGGGGCGGCGGATGGTTGGCTCAAGCAGGGAAGAACTGGGGCCTTGGCCACGGGGTTGTAGACTTCGCGGGTTCCGGTGTGGTTCATGCGATGGGTGGAGCAATCGCACTTGCAGGCGCTTGGATTATCGGTCCCCGAATAGGGAAGTATGTGGATGGCAAACCAGTCCCGATGACAGCGCATCACATCCCAATGGTCGTCGCAGGTACATTCATTCTCTGTTTCGGATGGTTTGGTTTTAATCCGGGTTCAACGCTTTCAGGCACCGACCTGCGGATCAGCGCAGTTGTTGTGAATACGATGCTCGCCGGCGTCGCTGGGTCTATCTCGACAATGCTGTACATGATGATGATCCGAATGAAGCCAGATCCCACAATGATGTGCAACGGCATGCTGGCTGGGCTTGTTGCAATTACTGCTCCCTGTGCGTTCGTTGACACATGGGCCGCAGTTGTCATTGGTGGTATTGCCGGTGTGCTCGTGGTACTGAGTGTCTTCTTTTGGGAGCGTCGAGGGATTGACGATCCGTGCGGTGCAATTTCCGTGCATGGTGTTAACGGAACCTGGGGCGTGATCGCTCTTGGGATTTTCGCAAACGGCAAGTATGGGATGGGTTGGAACGGCGTAGTCCGAACTGCATTCGATGCGACAGGTGACTCAGACGGCGTGTTGACTGACGGAGTCCGTGGTGCTTTATACGGGGATGTCTCACAATTGTGGGCGCAGTTGCTCTGTGTCGGCGTGGTTTGGGCCTTTGGCTTCTCGATGGCGTTTGTCTGGTTCAAAATCAGCAACCTGATTGCACCACTACGCGTCAGCAAGCACGATGAAATCAGCGGTCTCGATGGTCCGGAAATGGGTGCTCATGCCTATCCTGACTTTACTCTGCACGGGAATTAGGGACTGCGTATGTCCGATCAGTTGGACACAGGGCTTGATAACCTTCCGCAGTCAAAGGACTGATGAAGTTTCTTGTTGCCGGAGCGTTTTTTATGATTGAACCGACTACACTTTGTAACCATGAACGACCACTGAAGTGATTCTGACAAATTGGGTGAGTTGCTGGCGTCCCTCTCAAAATCTAGTCAACTCTTAAGAAAATCTTCCCCGCTAACCACGCAATAATGAAAGAGAAAACAGGTGATGACTAGATTGTCCTGGATCAATATCCGAACTGTAGCTTGTACGGTTCTGGCTACGTTTGTTTTGTTGGGAACTTCGAAAATTGCGATGGCACAGGAGACGCCGCCCGCACAGCCATTTTCCGCTGATGCCGGGAGCACATCGTCGACAGAAACAGAGACGGCAGCAACTTTAGTTGAATCGACAGCACCCGCCCCGGTTCCGCATCTTGCAGGAACTATTGACACAGGATCGACCACATGGTTGATGGTCAGCTCCGCTCTGGTGTTCTTCATGATGCCGGGCCTCGCGTTGTTTTACGGGGGCATGGTTCGAGCCAAGAACGTGCTCAATATGTTTATGTGCGTGATGGTTTGTGTGCCGATCGTCACGATTCAATGGGTGGCCTGTGGATACAGTCTGGTATTTGCGGTTCCCTCGGCAATCAGTTTTGACGCCGGGAAGAACGATGATGGTTCGGATAAGCCCGCGCTGAGCTATTTGGGCTGGGATTCCAGCTTAGTGTTCTTCAAGGGATTCTCGGATGTGGATCCGGCAAGTCCCAATTATTACGCCAAAATTGTGACCAGCGGCGACACGACGGGTGCGGCCGCGACCGGTGTTCCCGAATTGCTCTTTTCCATGTTCCAGATGATGTTTGCAATCATCACGCCTGCGTTGATCGTGGGCGCCATCGCCGAGCGAGTGAAGTTCAGTGCATGGTGCCTCTTTGTGGTCCTGTGGGCAACTCTTGTTTATGACCCAGTAGCACATTGGGTGTGGAATGTCAGCGGTTGGTTGTTTCAGAAAGGCGTGCTCGACTTTGCAGGTGGAACTGTGGTTCACGTTCTTGCCGGAGCATCTGCACTTGCCTTGATTTTGATTCTTCCAAAACGTCGGGGATTTCCGAAGGGGCCGTTCCTCCCTCACAGCATCGGCTGGACTCTGATGGGTGCCGGCTTCCTGATGGTTGGTTGGTTTGGGTTCAATGCTGGTTCCGCGATTGCTGTCGGCAAGGATTTTCTGCCAGTCGCCGGATCTGTCGCGGTGATGGCATTCGCAACCACAGCGATCGCTGGTGCGGCTGCAACCGGATCATGGATGGTGGCTGAGTGGATTCATGTGGGGAAGCCAACCGCGATCGGCGTCGCTTCCGGAATGGTGGCTGGTCTTGTCGTGATCACGCCATGTGCGGGCCACGTCAGCCCCGGCAGTGCTCTGGTGATTGGCTTGATTGGTGGATTCGTATGCTTCCTCGGCGTCCAGATGAAACAAGTGCTCAAGTACGACGATTCACTTGACGTAGTTGGAGTCCATGGTGTCGGCGGTGCATTGGGGGCTTTGTTGGTTGGCTACTTCGCGATTCGACCAGTGATCGGTAGCATTGATCAGATCATGCTTCAGGCGACCGGAATCTTTGTCGCTGGCGTCTATGGCTTCGTGATGACCCTCGTGCTGGGCCTGATTATTCACAAGACGATCGGATTCACTGTCACCGAGCATGATGAAGAAGAAGGTCTTGACGCGACGGAACACGGAGAAACTGCCTACCGTCTGACCTGAAGGCGGACTCCTCGATACGGCATCGAATGGATTCGCTGCCGTGTCTGGTGCTAGCCGACGGAGCGGCTCGTCCAATTCTGGCCTCATGATGCAGATATCGACGGTTGGCTACTTCAATGACTGCTGAAATTCTTTCAGCGATTTCGTGTTGGCGACATCGTCAGCGGTGAGCCCGGCACGCCGGGCTTGATCGACGCCGTATTCCAGGACTTCAAAGCCGTTGACACTGTGTGCGTCGGTACTGATCACGATCGGAATCCCGTGATCTTTAGCAGCTGCGGCGTGAATGTCATCCAGGTCCAGACGACTGGGATGTGCGTTGATTTCCATCATCACGCGGTGATCTGCAGCTGCCTTCAGCAGTTCTGTGAAGTTGACGTCCGCTCCTTCGCGACGACCAATCATGCGCCCCGTGCAGTGACCGATGATATCGACATGAGGATTGCAAACGGCAGCCATGAGTCGCTTCATGATTTGTGTACCAGGCTGCTTCAATCCATAGTGCAGCACGGCGATTACCCAATCGGCTTCCGCCAGAACTTCATCAGGAAGGTCCATCGTCGCGTCTTCCAGAATATCGCATTCGATCCCACACAGAATGTCGATGCCGGACATGCGGGCCTGAACTTCCCGGATATCCTTCCAGTGCTGCCGCAGACGATCTGCATCAAGACCGTTGGCCATTGAGACCCGTTTGCTGTGATCGGTGATGGCAATGTACTTCAACCCGCGAGCCTTCGCTGCCAATGCCATTTCTTCAATCGTCGCCGCTCCGTCCGAGGCCGTCGTGTGCATGTGCAGGTCGCCTTTGATGTCGGCGACGGTGACCAGTTCCGGCATTTTCCCGGCGTCGGCCCATTCAAATTCGCGACGATGCTCGCGCAGTTCCGGAGGAATCCAGGGAAGTCCCACTGCTGCGTAGACTTCTTCTTCGGTACGGCCTGCGATCTGTTCTTCTCCCCGAAAGACGCCATACTCATTGACCTTGAGGTTCAGATCCTTGGCGCGTTGGCGCACAACAATGTTGTGTTCTTTCGATCCGGTGAAATACTGCATCGCCGCGCCGAACGATGACTGTGGCACAACACGCAGGTCCAGTTCGATTCCGGTCCTGAGTCTGACACGCTGTTTGGTGTCGCCCCGTTGAAGTACTGTTTCGACCAGCGGATGAGCAGCCAGGCGATCCATTGGCGGACCGGGGTCGGAACATGTCGCCAGCACATCAAGGTCGCCGCAGGTCTCGCGACGCCTCCGGCAACTGCCAGCGACTGAGACTTGCTCCACCTCGGGCAGCTGTTTCAGGTCTTCGACGATCGCTTCTGCTGCCGCGCGCGCTTCAGCAATCGATACTCGCTCACCCTGTTTCTCCGCCAGACCGATATTCTGAAGGATGGATTCTTCGGTCTTTTTCCCAAAACCTTTTACCTTTGCCAATTGTCCCGTCTCGCACGCGATCTTCAGGTCTGCCAGAGATTTCAGCCCCAGTTCGTTGAAGAACACCGAGACTTTTTTCGGCCCGACCCCCTGAATGCGGAGCATGTCGAGCACGCCGCCAGGAATCTGTTTGCGAAGTTCTTCCAAGGCGACATGTTTGCCCGTCGTGACGATCTCGTGAATTTGCTTCGCGAGGTCTTTGCCGATCCCGGTCAATTCGGTCAGATCCTTTTCGGAACGGACCATTTCGTCAAGCGATTCCGACGTTGAAGAAATTGTACGGGCACCATTGCGGTAGGCACGAATGCGAAACGGATTCGCGCCTTGTATTTCCAGCAAATCCGCGAGCAGCTCAAAATGGGATGCAATCACATCGTTCTTCATACATTTTCACTCTTCACAGGAGGCCAGGCAACGACCGGGAGGCTGTCGTCGGGCGGAATTCTATACTTCAAGCGGCTGACAACGAGAGATCAACCGAGGTGCGCTAGCACCCGGTTTTTGCAGGGAATGCGGTTCGAACCGGACGCTGGAGCGTACCGGCCGATCAAGCAAGGCTTCATTCAGACCAGTGCAGAGTATATGTGCGGTGGCGAAAACCTTGAAGTGAACTGTTCACGAATCACAGGATTCGCCAGACTGCAGCAGGTAGGTGCCGACGTCAATGAGGAACGCGGCGTATTTCTTGTCAGGGATGTGACATGCGAAGTTTATCGCAGATTCCGATGCTGATTGCGGCGCTATTGCTGATCGGTACGTTCGGCCTGCATTTGCTCACCGGGCAGTCACTGCTGGACTGTCTTTATCAGTGCATCATTCTGCTCACAACGGTCGGCTGTCGCGAGCCTGCACCGCTCACCACAGGCACCAAGCTTTTCATTATGGGTTACCTGACGTGCGGAATCGGTGTTGTCACCTACGGTGGGGTTCAGTTCACTCAACTGTTAATGAACACAGATCTGCGGGCATTGCTGGAGCGACGTCGTATGGAAAAAGATATTGGTCAATTGACAAACCATTTTATTGTCTGTGGCTTTGGGCGCATGGGCGAGACCCTGTGTGAATATCTGGAATCGAGACGACAGCCGTTTGTGGTCATTGATGACAATCCAAATGTGTTTGATGATGTGTTCCGGGCGAGACATTGGAAGTACCTGTGCGGAGATGCGTCTCAGGACGACGTTTTACAACGTGCGGGCATCCAGCATGCGCGTGGCCTGACGACCGTGCTCCCCACTGATGCGGATAATCTGTACGTGGTCCTGTCAGCGCGTCTGCTGTGTCCGAAGCTGCAAATCGTAGCCCGTGCAAGCGATGATCGGGCTGCTCAGAAAATGACTCAGGCCGGTGCCACGCGTGTGATGAATCCGTTGTCATCCGGAGCGATCCGCATGGCGCGATTTATGCTGTCGCCGAGCATTGAGAATTTTGTCGAAGTGGCAGAATCAGAAGGCGTGGATTGGGAGATTGCCGACGTGCAGGTTCCCGAAAAATCGGCATTGGTGGGTTTGAAGCTGAGTGAAACCGGGCTGCGTGATTCGGGGATCATGTTGCTGGGGATTCGCAAGGCGTCCGGGCAGAAGATCTTTCCACCCCCTGGAAATCTGGTGATCGAAGGCGGAGACAATCTGTTCGCATTCGGCAATTCTGACGGCGTCGCCAAACTCACGGCGATGCTGGAGGAAACAAAGGCAGACTAGTGCTTTGTCACGCATTCATTGATTGGTTGCGTGCCGGTGCTCCCCATCTGCGGGAAGCACTGGCGGAGCCAGTGGCACACATCAATACACGACTGGCTGAGCACCCGGACTTAGCTGTGCCACCGCCCAGAAATCCAGCGGTGGATTCGTCCGAAACTGCATCCATTGCCGCAATATCGGATGAAAGAAACCGAGAGACGCCGCGTGCAGTGCATGCCGGGCTTCGGAAGGTTCCTCGCCGTCAAAGCGTGGCGATTTTCGAATTGTGCCGCGCGGCCCGTAGTATTCGTCCCCTGCGATCGGATACCCGAGGTCCGATAAGTGGACTCGAATCTGATGATTGCGTCCTGTGAACAACACACATTCGACAAGCGCGTGCGTTGTGAATCGTTCGACGACGGTGACTTTCGTCTTCGCCGATCGCGGGTTCTTTGAATCCGGCCGAGCCGACATCAACACCGTATTACCTCCGGGACGCTGGCCGATCGGTAGTTCGATCAGCCGTTGCTCAAAATCCGGCAATCCGACCACCAGAGCGACATAGGATTTCGCGAGTTTTCCCTGCTGAAAATCGATCGACAGCAAGCGATGTGACATGTGATCTTTCGCAGTCACAATGAGCCCGCTCGTCATGCGATCCAGCCGATGTACGACACCTGGCCGGAGCAGTCCTTTGATTGCCGTTTGCTGGTCCAGATAATGCTGCAGGGCATTTGACAGTGTTCCATCCTGAAAATCGCCCACCGGATGGGCGACAAGTCCCGCAGGTTTGTCGATTACGATCAGCCACGGATCTTCGTAGATGATTGTTAACGGCAGATCGATCGGGTCAAGCAGCTTATCCGGAGGCTCGATGAGCCTGAGCGACACACGCTGGTTGCGAAACACACGCTGATCAGCACTTGCGGGAACGTCATCGACCGTTGCCATGCCCGCCGTGACCATGCGATGCAGTCGCCATGTCGTGTAATTGCGAAGTTGCTTCGCGAGAAATGAATCAATCCGTACGCCCGACAGATACGGCTCCACCATGAACTCGAATCTCGGCGAACGGTCTGCGCTGGGCGAACGGTTGTCAGTGTCTGAAGTGCTTGTCAAAGTTCGCTCTTCGCTGTTTTCTGTCAGGCGAGCCGCAGAAAAAATGTAACCGTTCACGCCTCTGAACAAAACCTGCGCAAGCAACCACAGATAAACACAAATTCACACAGATAGAAACCAACAGTCAATCTGTGTTCATCCGTGTCCATCTGTGGTTTAAACTGTCATTCTCGAAATGTCGTGAACGGTTACGAAAAAATTTCCATAGTCTGTAGCTGAATTCTTGCGAATTCAGCTACGCAGATCGATCACTATATTGCATGCCGCCTGAATTGTTTAGCTTGAACGCCTTCCTGGTGACGGCAAGCCAGTCTGTGATTCTGATATTCCCTACGGTATTTTAACAAACTAGCCAGCCTCGCCGGTCCGGTGACTTTTGATGCTGATAAAAATGAGGTCATACGTGAAGAAATTTCCAGCCAGATTGGCCATCGTTTTCTGTCACCTGATTTTTCCAGACATCGGGGTTTTCTCGGACGATTGGCCGCATTGGCGGGGACCGAACCGTAATGACATCACCAGCGAGTCGTCGGGCTGGACGGCGGACGGATGGCGATCGGCGGAGTCAGCCTGGAAACAGAATGTGGGCGAGGGATCCACATCTCCGATCGTTGTTGGCGATCGATTGTTCGTCATGGGATGGCGCGACGAGAAGGACTTCGTGTACTGCCTGGACGCCAAGTCCGGCAGAGAGGTCTGGTCCGTCTCGTACAAATGCCCTCAGTACGGTCGATTGGCAACGGGTGACGAGGGACTGTATTCCGGCCCGACATCCACTCCCGAATTCGATGAGACCACCGGTTTCCTGTACACCCTGAGCTGCGACGGCGATCTGATCTGCTGGGATACCAATCATCGCGGTAAGCGAGTCTGGAGTGTCAATCTTTACGACTCGTATTCCATTCACCGACGTCCGAAGGTCGGTCGATCCGGACAACGCGACTACGGCTACACGACCGCTCCTCTGGTGCATGGGGACTGGGTGATCGTGGAAGCCGGTGCCGACGAAGGGACTCTTTTGGCGTTGGACAAAACAACCGGCAAACAGATCTGGCAATCGGAAGCCAAAGGTCCGGCCGGTCACACGGGAGGCGTGGCCCCGATGATTGTCGAAGGCGTTCCGTGTGTCGCCGTCATGACGTTTCAGGGATTGCTCGTCACACGTCTTGACGCAGGCCATGAAGGCAGGACGGTCGCGCAATACGCGTGGATCACGGATTTTGTAAACAATATTGCGACACCTGCCGTCCACGAGAACTACGTGCTGATCACATCTGCCTACAATCATCAGGCGATTTGCAAGCTGGAAATTACCATGGGTGGGGCTCGGAAAATATGGGAGCAGCCATTTCCCTCAAAAGTTTGCAGTCCGATTATTCACAACGGACATATCTATTTTGCCTGGCAACGCATGCGATGTCTGGACTTTGAAACGGGCGAGCAGAAATGGGAAGGCGGCGATTTCAGCGACGCTGGCTCGTGCATCGTGACAAGTGACAATCGAATCATTGTGTGGGGCGGTCGTGGCAGACTTGCCCTCGTCGATACGGCAGATCAATCGCCAGATTCATATCACGAGTCAGCCAGCATCGACAACATGTTCTCCACCGACGTCTGGCCTCATGTGGCACTCGCCCACGGACGGCTGTTCTGCAAAGACCGCGACGGCAACCTGGCGTGCATCGCGCAAAGAATCGTAGGCCGGACCGAGCAAACCCAATGATTGCCGGAGCGGCGCCCGCCAATTCATCCTGGATCCATGTGACAGGGTGTGATGACCAGAAATCCGGGTTTGCGCTGTTCCGGCATTAGCGGCGGGCTTGATCCGGCCTACACCGTGCGCAATGCAGGCTAGTGGCTTTTTCTCCGCAATTTCACTGACTTCGGACGATTTTCGAAAATCTTTCCAAAGCCTTTCCAAAAAACCGCTCGGGCGTCGTTAAACAAGACAGCAGCGGTTAATGCCTTGTCAGAGTTAAAGATGGGCGTTGTCTGTCCCATGAATCTCAGTTGCGGAGCGACTGAGCTACGTACCGCGACCGGAATTCCGTCGGCCTTTTTGTATTTTGTCGGGAGCCTGTGCCATGTCGACCAACCGTCCGCCGAATTTTGAAGACCTGACGCCCGAAGAACGGGATCGAGGCCAGCGTCGCCTGATCCGCACGATCCGGGGAACACCACTGCCGGAAACTCGTACGGAGAAACCTGAGTTCCCGTTCGGTGACGACGAAATCCGGAACATAATGCGGACTGTTTCGAAGCAGACTCGATCAGCCGACTTCTGGGTGATGTCACTGCCGGAATCCGAGCAGAATCCACTGGCTGCCGCTCTGAATGCTGGCGACAACGGCGTGGAGATTCTGATCAGCCAAAATGGCGCTGCGGAGCCACTTTGCGGGACTTTGAGGAAAATTCCACGTGCGGCGATTCGCCGTGACATTGACGCACCAGTCGACGACATCGATTTCGATGACGATGTGGAGACGCTGGAACTCACCATCCCTGACATGCCGAGCGGGCATTCCGTGGTCGATGTGGGTGTGTTCGAATGGAGCGATTCGAATTGTCCCGTCGTTTCGAAAGAAGGTCGATGGCCATTGCTGTCAGGACGATTGCCTCATACGGCCAGTGATTTGCCATCACAAACAAACGCGATTGCGTTAGGAGCAAAGAAGGCGGTCGAAAGCGACATCCCCGTCTTGTCTGCGACAGCTGGGCGACTTGAGTGGACGCTGTTCGATGACGGAATGTTGGCCGTTAAGACAAAGCAGGACGATGAGTTTCTTGCGGTGGAACTCACAACCAAAACAGCATCGGGCGTGCGGACCACTCGCACAACAGTGCCGATGTCAGGTCGTGGTGTCGAACGATTCGGGCAGAAAGCGCTGCATCCGCCTGCTGATCTGGTATCGGATCGTGTGACGATCTCAGTGGGGCCTTTGCGATCGACGGATATCGGTCGCCTGAATGTCTTTGATCGTGAGAAGCTTCTGGAAGGTCGTGATGAAGCGGTTCTGATTGTTCACCGCAAGTCGGATCCGGTTTTTGAGTTGACCGCCGACATGACCGAGTTCGGCCACCTGATTGCGGCTCCGACATCTGCCGTTGGGTTGCGTGTGCTGCGGCCGGAAGGGGGTGTGCGATGACGCAGGTACCGGAATCAGCCGAGGCAAAGCTCAAATCATACGAATTAATGACGGATTTGGAATTGATCGAGTCAGCCGTAAAAGACGATCGAGAGGCGTTCAAATGTCTCTTCGTGAAATACCAGCAACTTGTTCGAATCGTGGTGCGCAGACAGGTCAGGCTTGAAAATGGTGTTTGTGAGCCTGACCTCGAAGACATAGCACAGCAAGTGTGGCTGCGTGTCTGGCGGAGCCTTTCAATGTATGACCCCGACGAAGGCAGATTCGCAGCTTGGCTGACGGTCGTTGCCAAGCGTTTGGCGATTGATCTTCTGCGCAACCTTCAACGACGCCGTCGAATTGAAGCACCGGCAGGTCAAACGCATTCTGAAGTCGAAGATGAGAAAGAGTCCACTTACTGGTTTGACCGGCAGCAGGACGATTCGTTAGCCAGCCCGGAAAAACGTCTGGAAAACAACGAGTTGATCGATGCGGCCCTCGACAGCCTCAGTGCCGAGGACCTGAAGATAGTTCAATTGCGATACTACAAAGGCCTCACACCTGCGGAGATTTCGGAACGCACCGGGATTTGCATTTGGACGGTCTATGCGCGACTCAAAAGAATTGAACGCCTATTGAGGGAATGGGGTGACGCGAGTCAATAGGGAAAGCAGCAACATTTGACTGCACGCGGTTTAGGATGGCTCATTCGTTTAACCGCGTGGGCAACGCCTCGTATTTCAAACAACGTACCGCTTCATTGCTGGGATTGCAGAGGCTTTATTTCCGATGAATTGCAACCCAATTCGTTTAACCCGTGGCCGAAAGGCCAGGTTGTGATTGTGCGCCCTGGCCTTTCGGCCACGGGTTAAACGAGATTTTCAACGTTTGCTGAGCATACCCTGAAGACCGTTTCACTGGTATACAGGCTACGGGAAAATCAGGAAAAAGCCAGCCATCGCCGCTGCCTGCATGAGGGCAGCTTCTTCGTTGAATGGGATTTGATAATGTTTTTTCGGTGCACACTCGCCTGGCCGATAGTAACCCAGCGCGTATTCTCGCGAATGCG
>CAMAVB010000160.1 GCA_945861465.1 Candidatus Kuenenia stuttgartensis | reverse complement strand
GGCAAGGCGCTAGCCCAATGCCACTCACTTTAGAAAGTAGCAGGCACTTTCCAAGTGCCGTAGCCCTCGAGAAACGGGCGAAAAAGCGAACGGCACACGGAGTGTGCCTGCTACTGTTGAGGCAAAGTGACTGCCATTGGGCGCTAGCCGCCGGTGCTGACCGAATGCACAACCCGCAGCTAGCGGTCTGTTGATTTAGTGGTCTTTATGGCTCATGGTCATACCAACCCGAAGCGCCAGCGAGGAATTCAGCCATTTCAGCCTCGCTGGCGCTTCGGGTTGGTATTAAATCGG
The DNA here is from genome assembly GCA_945861465.1 of Candidatus Kuenenia stuttgartensis. Taxonomy (GTDB): domain Bacteria; phylum Planctomycetota; class Planctomycetia; order Planctomycetales; family Planctomycetaceae; genus SXXK01. Next base: position 17,141 of record CAMAVB010000160.1, on the reverse strand, counting down.
GTGCATATGCTGCTGCGGTCACAGCTTTTCATATGCCAGCTTAAACAACTCTTCGCAGTCTTTGAACCTGCCGGACAGCAGTCCTTTTTTGAACCACTTGACGCGTTGATCGGAACGACCGTGGGTGAAGCGTTCCGGGACAACGTGGCCCATGGCTTCCTTCTGCAGCGTGTCGTCGCCGATCTGGTTGGCAGCGTTGATGCCCTCTTCCAAGTCGCCGTCTTCAAGGATATCGTAGGCCTTGTGGGCATGATGAGCCCAGACTCCGGCCAGATAGTCTGCCTGCAGTTCCAGTCGGACCGACATCTGATTTGAAAGCTGCTCGTCTCGCTTCGCCCTTGCCTCGTTCACGACATCGCTGAAGCCTGTCAGGTTCTGTACGTGATGTGCGACTTCATGGGCCAGCACATAGGCCTGTGCGAAATCGCCCTTGGCTTTATGGCGTGTCGCCAGTTCATCAAAGAACATGGGGTCGATATAGACCTTCTCGTCGGCCGGACAATAAAATGGCCCCATCGCAGCACTGGCATTTCCGCAACCCGAGGCAACGCTGTCGGAGAAGATCACTAACTTTGGCGGCGTGTAGCTGGTCCCAGGAACCTGTTCCTTGAAGAGCGCAGTCCAGATCGTTTCTGTGTCGCGCAGGATCACGGCGATGAATTCCCTGTTCTTGTCATCGACCCCTTTCCCTGGCGTCGCTGGCGCAGAAGCAGCCTGCCCCTGAATACCCTTTGCAACCTTTGCGACCAAACGTTGCTGATCATCAGTCGCTCCGAACATTTTCATGGCGATCATGATCACGACCAGCAACAGCCCGCCGCCGCCTGCCGCCACCGCCGGACCGCGCATGCCGCGACGATCCTCGACATTTGAACTTTGTTCACGACCTTCCCATTTCATGATCTGTTACTCTCTAATTAAAAATTGCTGAAATGCCTCGGCTGGGGTAGGCCGGACCAAGCGCAGCGCCGTTCGGGCAAGTGTCCGGAAATTGCCGGAACTACAGAATCAACCCAGTTTCTTCGTCCTGACGACGTACCAGCATTTTATCGATTGACCATCAACCAGTCGCAGTATAACTCGTGCTCACATGGATTTCTATCGAACGTTCGCAAAAACGGATCAGACTCCTCCCGGCCCTGGCACCGGAAACACGGGCTGGTCTCCAAGGCTGGAAAACGCCGTGTCGCCGATAAACAGACAGCCCGCGTCCGGATGTCTGGCCTGCTGTTCAGAAGGCATGATTTCAACCGCCGTGGTGAGCACCAGTCGCACACGACCCTGATGCATGATCAGTTGCGGACAAGTGACGCGCGGTGAGCCGGGGCAGGTCCAGATTGCTTCCAGCTTTCCTGTTGAGATGTTGTATTGCCGAGCGGCACCGGCGATCGGATCGCCAGGATCATAGATCGCCACGATCAGACTTTGATGATCGGGTGTCAAGATCATGCCGTCGGGGAAGACTGCTTCGGATGTCAGATCCACAATCACGGAAATGTCGCTGACCGTGCCAGCTTCGAAATCCAGGCGGCAACGGATAATCTGCTTCGAAGGCGAATCGATATCGAACAGGGTGAACGAACCGTCAGCGTTTCGCACGATCGCCTTACCGTTGGAACAGATCTGATCACTTCTGAGTTGAATCACAGCCTGATCCCGCCGCCGCCACAGATAAAGGCCCGCTTTCTTTGTCTTGAATTCCAGTTCTTTTAATCCAAAAATCAGGTTGTCCTCGAACACAACGGCATCGTTGATAATCGTGTTTGAGACGTTCGAATCTACATTCGTAATGAAAGGGCTCCATGTTGCTGATCGCGAATCGAACAGTCCCACGCTCCGTTCCAGGCCGGTCACAAAGACGCCCGGCTGGTCAGTGGGAAATGCAAACCCCGGTCGACCAGGAAGTGCAAAGGATTCGTTGGTTCCGTTGACCGGATTCAGGATATTGATTGAGCCGACTGTGGAATCAGCACCATGCTGAATCCCGACCCAGCTCATGCGGCCATCGGGAAGCGTGTACGGCCCCTCGGGGAGAAATCGCAGAGCGGCGGAATCAGGACGGAACAGGATTTCAGTTTTTATCGTCTGCATGTTGAGTTGCTTCGTGTGTTTTCACGCGGTTGAAGCTGGCAATTCCCGTGTCGCCTTTCTCGCCGCGAAGGAACGCTGCTTTCGCGGAACGAAAAGCGACACGGGCCGACAGTGTATCAGAAAACTGCCGTGCTTTAAAATGCCCCTCAGGCAGGGTTGCCCCAAAGAAGTTCATCAAGACCATGACCGCCAAAGAGTCGGTCGAGGTGGCGGATTCCTTTGAGCATGTCGTTGCCAGAGCCGCCGAACAGGGTATTGCGTCCCGACCCACCGTCGAGCATGTCATTACCAGCTCCGCCGAACAGTGTGTCCCATCCGTCTTCGCCCCAGATTCGATCGGCTGCGTCGCCACCGATCAGAATGTCATTGCCTCGACCACCATAGAGATCGCTGCTGACGTTGACATTCACCAGAGTCACGACATCATTTCCTGCACCGGCATCGACCGTGAAGTGGGACACCAATGACTGATTAAAGCGACCGAGTAGACGACCGTTTGACGTCACGGTCAATCCGCCAAAGCGATTCACGATACGAATATTGTCTGCTCGTGACGTTCCGTTCACGTACAGCTCGCCGTTAACCAAAGTGGCGGATGCGGTGCCCGCGTCTTTTTTCAGGAGGTTGCGAACTACGTATTTGCCGAGGCGTTCGCCTGAATCAAGTCCGGCAACATTATCGAAGCTGTAATGGATACCACCATAAATACGACTCACTCCGGATTCCGCAGCGGCCTGAGAAAAACGGTCGAACGCGCGACTTGCTGCGCCTGCCGTTTCAGCGGGCAGGACGAAGTGAACTCGATCTGTCCCAAAGAAACCCGCCAGCACCGCCGCCGCCGCCGCTCCGCTGAAAGTGCTGTGGCCGGACGCATACGCTGGGAACGCCGGAGTTGTCAGCAGCGGCGTCCATGACGCATCCGCAACAGTCGCCGTGTTGTCGTCGAGATCGGCGGACCGGATGGCAGTCACCGGTCGCCAGAGGTTGGTCTCGTATTTCGCGTCCCAACAGGAAATTGCTGCGTCGGCAAGTCCGATGTTGAGCATCGCAAACAAGCGCGCGTTGTCCTCGAGTGAGTTGTGCCTGTCGTCTGCAACAATTTGAGCGACGACGTTCCAATGGCCAGGCGGCGTTGCGGTTCCGCCACCATTGGCCCAGAATTCTGCGATGGCAGTCTGGTCTGCCGTTCGAATAGTACTGTTGACGGAACCGATCTTCATCACCTCATTGAGTGCCGTCGCGTAGGCCACGCTGGTCAATGCCGGCGGAGCAACCGGGCGGAACTGCGATCCGCTGGTCATCGCCCATGGCAGCACATGCGGCCACTGAGGCAGCACAGCAGATTGCAGGCCAGGAGGCGTTGGACGCCAGTCGCCAGGATCTGCGCCTGGGATGTACGCGACGCTCGTTGAGGATCCGTCGGCTGCTCGCAGATTCAGGATCTGAAGGGCGACGGCTTTGCCTGCGTTGACGCCGTCAGTCTCCGCCTGACCATCCGGGATGGCGCTTAACGCTGCCGTGTATTTGGCATCAAACATTGCCTTCTGTGCGGGGAACAGTGAGATCAGCGTTTCATAAGCTGCGGAGACGGCTGCAGCCTCTTTGGAAGCACGCGGATGCACGATCACTGTCGCTGCATACGGTGCGTACTGACGATCGATGGAGTTCACCGCGTCAAAGATGGCAGTATGCACGATCGCCAGGCCTCGCGAGGCAACTGGTGGAGCTGTGCGATCCGTGCGAATCGCATCCAGCAGGACCTGATTCCACTGTATAACAGCATCGGCAGACAAGTACCGGCGGATTTCAAGCGCTTCTGCAGCCGGATTCTGCTCGATTCTCAAGGCAGAGGCACGGCGAACATGACGCCGATTCCAAAACGAAACGGACGGGGGTATCGTGATCATGAAAGATATACTCCAGATGTATTTTGGTTCGCGCAAGGTTAAAAAAACATGACTAAACAATCCGAACGACAAGGCTCAACATTGGAGTGCAACCTATGGCCCCCTCCAACAGGATTCAAGGATAATCTCAGAATTCGTCATTCATCATTGGTTAAGACGAGCGGCGGATAAGTTCTTACCGTACAGCGGACTTCCAAGTCCGCCGAAACAAACGACGGACAAGGATGTCCGTCGTACAGCAGGTAAATTCTTATCTGCCGCTCGCCTAAGAAGCTCTATCTGACGAGAACACGCAAGCCTTTGCTCCAGAACGTGTCAGCGCCGGCGCATGGCATTTGGTGCTGGCAATTCGAAAAAAAAACAGCAATCTATGCCTCCGCCATCCTGATTCGCTTCACGCGGTCCAGCAGAACGGCAAGCAACAAGACGGCACCCAGAACCATTTCCTGGCTGTCTGAGTTGACTCCCATCAGATTCATTCCGTTGCGAATCACGGCAATGATAAAAGCCCCGATCAGTGTGCCAAACATGCGTCCTTCGCCGCCCATCAGGGAGGTGCCGCCGACGACGACGGCTGAAATAACCTCGAGTTCGTACATCGTGCCGTACTTCGGATCGCCGGCATTCAGGCGTGAGGAGACCATGATACCGCCTAGTCCGGCGAGAGCTCCACAGATCACATAGACGATCATCGTCGTCTGCTTCACCGGGATTCCCGACAGTCGCGATGCCTGAGCGTTGCCACCGATCGCGTAAAGATGGCGACCGAAGACGGTACGGCTCATGACAAAATGTGTCAGAACATACAACACGAGCATCAGCAGAATCGCGTTCGGCACGTTCACTGTACTCCCGTTACCCAGCCATCGAAACGATGGCGGCACGGCGTTGATGGACTGGAATTCGGACAAGCGCTTCGCAAGTCCCCGGGCGATGAGCATTGTCGCCAGTGTCACAATAAAAGGCGGCAACTGATACGTCGTCACCATGATTCCGTTGAACGCACCTGCGAGGGCGGCAGCCAGAATGGCAATCGAGAATGCGAGTGCCACCGTCGTTGTCGATGCTGAGACTCCGCCACCATGATCGCGAATAATGATCGTAGCAATCACAGACGCCAGCGCGACCACGGAACCGACGCTCAGATCAATCCCGCCGGTGATGATCACCATCGTCATCCCGATCGCGAGGACCGCGTAAACCGCCGTCTGATTTGCGACGCCAATGAGGTTGCTGGCTTTGAGGAAATTTGGCCAGCTTCCTGTACGGGGCGAAATTCGACGGTCGCTGGTGAGTCGCGGGAATTTGTCGAGCACCGTCCATGCTGCCGAACTTCCGGTCAACGCCACCGCGTCAATGGCGACGTCATCATCGACGGCCTTCTGCAACACCTGTCCTGCGTCAACTGGAGAACCCTGTGTCACGGCGACCACCGTCGCACCAGCCGATTCAAGTCGTGCTTTTGCCGCATCCGCGAACGCTCGATCTTCTTCGGAGCCAGGCACGGCAATGATCACCCGCGGGGAGTTGCCGAATAGCAGCAGGATCTGATCCGCGATCGCCGCTCCGACATCAGCACCTGTTGGCCGCTGCGGCTGAATCGTGAGCAGACTGAATCCGGCCATCAGTAACAGCAGGACAAACACCATCCCATAGTCAGCGACGAAGCGCCGCAGCAGGATGCGCGTTCCGGATTTTGCAGGCGAAGACATGAAGCGGCGTTCTGCGGAAAGGATTACGGACCCCAGGGATTCTAATTCTTTGTCTGGCTTTTAGAAACAATGACTCTACCGGATTCTGTGTGCAGCTCCCAACTGGTTTTGAAGCGAAAATCGAGTACGGGAGAATGCTTCGTTTAACGGCGAGCCGCAGGCGTAGGCGGCAGAGAATTCGCCTACGCCTGCGGCTCGCCGTTAAACGAAAATGGACGTTCAGCGAGATCCGACTGCATCCTGCGAAGCCCCTCCTCCACGGTGACCAGGGGCCTGTAGTCGAAGTCGCGCTGCGCGGCGGCGATGCTGTAGCTGTGCGAACCTGACAGTTGAACCGCCACAAACCGGGTCATCGGCGGTTCATGTCTGCGGCCTGATAGCTTCCATGCCGTTTCAAAAACCGATCCCGCATACCACGCCATCGTTGCAGAAATTCGTCGAGTCACGGGCGGAAGGCCGGCACCTGCCAGCACGAGGTTGATCCAGTTCCACAGATTGACGGCGTCAGGTTCGTTGATGAAATAGGCCCGACCCGCTGCCGTGGTCGAATTCCGCAGCGATTCTTCCGCCTGCAGATGCGCGGCTGCGGCGTTCTCCACGTATGAAATCGAAACGACGTTGGCTCCTCGTCCCACTTGTCGCAACTGACCGGCCCGCGCTTTCCGAATAAGTCGCGGAATCAGATGATTGTCACGCGGCCCCCAAATCAAATGCGGACGAAGTGAAACAGTGCGTAGTCCAGCCAGATCGTTCGCCGCCAGCACGGCCTGTTCCGCCAATGCCTTCGAGTGCGGATAATGGCACAACCACTGCGTTGGATACGGCAACGATTCATCGGCATTGATGTGATCTGACCCGTCAAAGACGACACTCGGGGAACTCGTGTAAATCAGGCGCTCAACGGCGCACTTGCGACATCCGGAGATGACGTTTCGAGTGCCAGTCGTGTTGATGCCGTAGTACGTTTCCCACGACCCCCAGACTCCAGGCAGCGCGGCGACGTGAAACACAGCGTCGATCTTCTCGCAGGCCCGTGCGACAGCCTTCACATCACGCAGATCACCCTGCTGCGTTTCAACGCCCAATGCGGTTAACGCCGGATAGTGCCCTCGACTGAAGACCCGCACATCATGGCCGGCCGCACACAGCTGTTCCACAATGTACAGGCCCAGGAATCCGCCGCCGCCAGTGACTAGTGCCTTCATGGTGCTTCATTCAATCTACTTCGCGGTCGGCTTTGGCCTGTTCCCACTCTTCCAGCGTGCAGACGACTTCGCGGGCCTGCGCTCCGTTGTAGTCACCGACGATTCCGTCTTCAGCCATATAGTCGATCATCCGAGCTGCGCGACCATATCCGATTCCCAGGGCGCGCTGCAACAGAGACACGCTGCCACGGCCTTCTCGGATGACAACCGCGACCGCGTCATCGTACAGGTCATCATGATGACGCGGCCCGGAATCTCCTCCACCGGCACCCGCCGCACCCGCACCAGCCGCAGCAGTCAGTTTCAACAGTTCCGGACTGTACTCCGGTTCTGTGTCACTGAAAAAGGCAATCACGGCGTTGATCTCTTCATCACTGACATACGTGCCCTGAGCTCGCGTCAGATGACTGGTCGATGGTGCCAGATACAGCATGTCGCCGCTGCCCAGCAATCGCTCGGCTCCGCCTTCGTCCAGAACGACGCGGCTGTCCATCTTGCTGGCGACCTGGAACGAGATTCGCGCCGGCAGATTCGATTTAATCAGTCCGGTGATGACATCTACAGTGGGCTTCTGAGTCGCCAGGACAAGGTGGATTCCGACGGCACGTGACTTTTGAGCCAGCCTGATGATGTACGCTTCCACGTCCTTGCCCGAAGTCATCATCAGGTCGGCCATTTCGTCCGCAATGATCACGATGAACGGCATGCGTTCGGGAATCGCAGCCGCGTCCGGATCGGATTCTGTCATCCCCAGCCGGTCAAGTACTTCGGTTTTGCCCAGCTTGTTGTAGAGGTCCAGATGCCGCACGCCGACGCGAGCCAGCAGATCGTAACGTTCTTCCATCTTGTCGACGGCCCATGCCAGCACGGCTTCCGCCTTCTTCATGTCCGTGATCACAGGATGCATCAGATGCGGAATCTTCTTGTAGGGGCTGAGTTCGACCATTTTCGGGTCGATCATCAGCATCCGTACTTCGTCCGGTGTGCGTGTCATCAACAGCGACAGAATGAGCGTATTCAGACACACGCTTTTTCCGGTACCCGTCCGTCCGGCGATCAGCAGATGCGGCATCTTGGCCATATCAACGGTCAAGGGACGACCGCTCACGTCTTTGCCCAGAAACAGCGGCAAGCGCATCTCGTCGGAGCACGCACGGGAAGTCTGCAGCAGTTCCCGCATCCGGACCACCACCTGCTTGTCGTTCGGAACTTCGACGCCGACGGTGTTCTTTCCCGGGATCGGGGCCACCACGCGCACGGAGGGAACTCGCAACGCGATCGCAAGGTCATCTTCCAGCGCCGTGATTTTGTTCAGCCGCAGTCCGCGTTCGAGTACCAGTTCGAACTGAGTCACCACCGGGCCTGTATCGATTTCTGCAACCTTGACGTTCAGGCCGAATTCTTCGAACGCATTCTCCAGAGTCGTCGCCGCAACGCGGGCTTTCTTAGCCAGTTCTTCGTATGGAAACTCCTCGGATTCCAGCAACAGGTCGATATCGGGCAGTGAGAAGCCACGCCGCTGTGCCACGACCAAACCGTCCGGATTGTGGAGGGACAGTAAAGCTGGCGGATTGATGCGAATTGAACGCCCCGCAACTTCCGCGATGTCTGGCTCCGCAGCCACCACTGGTGCGACCTTCAACGGAATGAACGGAATGGTTGGGACACTCTGATCGTCGTCGCGTTGAACGGCCTGCGATGTTTCTTTCCGGGGCTTCACGAGCGAAGGAGCACGTTGAAACCAGCCACTTGTCGCCCGGATCGCACTGGCTGGTAATGCGGCAGCGTGCAGCACCGGCTGCAGCGCGTCAGAGAGAGGCGTGAGCAGGACACCCGCAATCAGCAGGCTGCCAGCAAAAATCATAATGCCGGCGACGGAGAGCTTCTGTTCCAGCAGAATGCCGGCCCATGCCCCGATCTGACCACCGCTCCCATAAGCCGAGCCGGAAGAGATTCCAGGAACCAGCAGTTGCAGCAGCGCACAGGATGAAGTTCCCAGCAGCAACAATCCGATCAGTGTTATCACCGTCCGGCGTGAGGGCTCGCGGGAAAACAACTTCAGATCCCACGACACGAGCGCAGCCAGAACAATCCACACGCCGAACCCCATCCACTGACGTGTGTAATAGGCCACCGAGGCACCGACTTCTCCGCAGATGTTTGTGGGAACCTGTCGTTGAGGAAACACCAGACTGGACGGAGGATCCGCCGGGTCATAGCTGAGGAAGCTCAAACCAACGAACACGACCAGGGCCAGCAGCCCCAGCGCGAGTAGGTCGGTTTTCAGTCGTTCTCTGTCCAGCATCTGATCGGCCTGAAATGTCCGATGCGCGCAACGCGATCGGGAAACACAGTAGAGTGTTTTTCGAATCATAAATACGTGACGGCGAGGGTCCGGTGATTTCGCGTTCTCAACGACTGAATGATGACCATCCGGCAGCTTTTGCGACGCATCGGAAAGACCCACCTGCGGCAACACTACCACTGTAACTTTCGTTCGCTGTGGCAAAATATCACCCGACGTCGCGAAAAGTCACCACGCGGTCACGATCTGACGTCTGTAGGAGTCGCCGAGGAAAAAACGAAAATCCGCTTGTGTCGGACGGTCAATTTGAACGGTCGTAGCGACCGACGATTGCTGCTCAGATCAAAATTGTCAGATTTCGTCCCTTGACGCTGAAGGCGATCAACGACTTTTGTTCGTGAACTCGCAGGTGTGACCGAACACGCGACGGCACACCGTGCAAACGTACAGCTCTGCGAGCCGCTCCGTCGGCTCGCACCAGACACGGTCGCAAAGCCATTAATGCGGCATAAGAGATTCGGTTGCGGGCGAAGCCCGCGCCAAGATCCCACTCTCTGAGCGGAGCAAGATGCGACCTCAGTCATCCGCCGCATCCCCGTCCTTAATCACGAACCGAGCCTTCAGTCTTGCCACTTCCGTTGCAAGGCCCGCTGACTTCACGGACCGCAGGACTTCGTTGAAATCCTTGTACGCAGCCGGAGCTTCGTCTTTGGGGTACTGTCGGCAGTTGCTCAGAATGTCGTGCTCGTCGAAAGACTGGTCGATCGACTTCTGATCAAGTTCCCGGATTGCGCGTCTGCGTCCGAGGGCTCGACCGGCACCGTGGTTGACGCTGTAGCAGCTGATGCTGGCTCCTTCGTCTGCCACCATGACGCTCGATCCGGCCTGAGGATTCCCCGGCACCAGGATCGGATGTCCGGTGGATTCGTAGATTGTCCCCTTGAGTGAATGATGCCCGCCGGGAAAAGCGCGCGTCGCCCCTTTGCGGTGAACCCAGGCGATGGAGTTGTTCACAACTTCCCGGCGCGCAATATTGTGGCTGATGAAGTACACGAGCTGACCTGTCGTCCCCGGAATGATCTCCTGAAACGCTTCCAGCACGAGGGCGTTGATCAGCATATGATTTGCGGTTGCAAAGTTGGCTCCCAGCGCCATATCGTCGAGATACGCATCAGCTTCGGCCGTTCCCAGCGGAGCGTACACCAGTTCTCGGTCCCGACCTGGCAATGGAATATCCCACCGGGAAAACTTGGCCTGTAAGGCTTTGAACTGTCCGTCGGCCAGGTTGTGCCCGATGCCTCGCGACCCACAGTGCGACAGAAACGCAACGTGACCGTCCTTCATGCCGAAGACATCCGCGGCCTTGCGCGCCCGGTCGTTGTCTTCCACATGAACAACTTCACATTCGCCGAAGTGATTTCCGCCGCCGTACGATCCCAGTTGCTTCATTTTTCCGGGGAACTTGTGCCGAAAGATGCCAACCCGCATGTGACGGTCCAGTCGATCTTCCAACGCATCGCAAGTGTCGTCGTGACCGAGGTGGAATGCGTCTTCGCATTGTGCGGCCCATTCCGGTGGAATCCCAAGCTGCGTACAGACAGATTCAGATGCTCCTTCGAGCATCACCTGTCGGCCGAGGGTTTCGCCGACTCGTCGTGATTTGGGAGCATTCTGCTGACCACGACCGGCTCCTGTCGGAGTTCGCTCGCAGATCGCCGTAATGAGTGCTCGCCGAACTTTGCGGTCCGTGATCTCACCGGCTGGCACGCTCAGTTGCAGCAGGCTCATCGAACACTTGATATCGACGCCGACCGGGCCGGGATAAATATGCGTCGGCGAAACCATGACGCATCCGACTGGAGCCCCGTAACCGCAATGTGCGTCGGGATTGAGAACGAGTTCGGTGACGCCCGGAGCAAGTCGCGAATTGATGGCCTGCTTCAGGCACGCTTCGTCAAAGGTGCTGCGGATCGCTTCAGTGCCGATGACAGTGATCGGTTTCGTTTGCGCATCGGTCGTCGGCAGGATCGCCGTGGCTTCGCCAGTGCTGATCAGTTCGTAGGGCATGTGCATCTCTCCAAAGGCGAGCGGCTGGGCGGCAGCCCTCCGTGTTTGTTTTAGCGACAGATCCTGGCTGAGGACTCAGAGGGCTGACGCCCTGCCGCTCGCCAGGTGAGTGACAAGCCATGTGAAGCACCGGTTCAGAATATTCTGATGTTCAGGACTGCAAACCGCGGCGAAAAACCCAGCGCATCGACATCCGTTAGCCCGCGGGTTATGGTGACATTCAATGTCGCACCTATTGAGCGGAATGGCGCTAGCGCTCCGTGCAGGTGCTTGATGTTCGTGTTTTAAAGGCAGGTTAACCGCGTGGTTTCCGTGGTCTCCGTTTTTTCTGATTTGAAATTTGAGATCTCAAATTTCAAATCCGGAATCAAACAAAGCTGGACAAGTTTGGTTGATAATCGAACGAGGAAAATCGCACGGTTGGCCCGCTGGGCCGTGGCGATTGGTTTGGGCTCAATGACCTTTTTAAACCTCGGCAAGTCGTTCGTTTGAGTCGCCGAACCTGTCCAGCTTGACGCCGAATTTGTCCATCAGTGACAGATACAGACTGCACATTTTGCGGTTCGGTTTGTCCAGATAATCGAGGACTCGACCGGTTTCCAGCTTGCCGCCGCCCTTGCCAAGAATCACAACCGGGAGTTTGGTCGCGTCGTGGCCCCCGGTGTGCATGCTGCTGCAGTACATAAGCATCGAATTGTCCAAAGTCGTCCGTTCACCTTCCTGAATGGCGTCCAGTTTCCCCGCAATATACGCGAACTGTTCGATGAAGAATCGATTCACTTTCAGCCAGTCGTCGGATTCCTGATGCGACAACAGGTGATGAATCATGTAGTCCACGTTGAGATTCGGGAACCGCAGGGACGAATGGTCGTTATTGAGTTTGAGCGTACACAGTCGAGTCGAATCCGTCTGGAAGGCCAGCACAAGGATGTCGCTCATCAGCCGCATGTGTTCGGCAATGTCCTGAGGAATGCCGTCCGCAGGTCGCGGGATATTCGGCCTGTCGAGCGTCGGTTTCCAGCCCTGCAATTCGCCGCGCTGGCCAGCGCGGGAGATGCGCTGTTCGACTTCACGAACCGACGCCAGGTATTCGTCCAGCTTCTGCTGATCGCTGAGGCTGATGTTTCGTCGCAGGTCGCTGGCGTCTTCAAGGACTGCATCCAGAACGCTCTTGTCGCCCTTGCTGGCTTCGTCACGAAACAGCCGGTCAAATGCCAGAGCTGGATACACTTCCAGGGGCGTCGGAGTTGTCGGCGAACTCCATGAGATATGGCTGCTGTAAAGCATCGAGTAATTCTTATGCACGGAAGGGTTGGCTTTTTCACAGCCTAACACCAGACTCGGCACCTTCGTCGTTTGACCGTAACTTTGAGCCAGTAACTGATCAATACTCGTCCCGCTGCGAATTCCGCCGCCAGCTTCCAGTGGCGCACCGCTCAACAGGTTGCCGGTCTGCGAACTGTGAATGTTGCCCTTCAACGCTTCTTCGTTGTAGAGCCCCTTAACGAACAGCATTTTCTCGCGAAAGTCGTTCAGGGGTTCAAGGACCTTACCGAGTTCCATGTCCTGTCCGGCCCCTTTGGCCCACCAGTGATCCTTGTGAAACCCATTGCCGGAGAATAGCACTGCCATGCGAATGGGCGCTTCTCCGCTCGCGGCCGTTGTGCCCGCCTCCTGTCCCCAGACACGCAGTGATTCCATCCAGGGCAATGCCATTGTCACGCCCAGACCCCGCAACATCGTTCGACGTGTCGTTAAGAATGCACTCATGGGAGGACTCCGATGGCGGGATTGTTGGGAAGGAGTTGAATCAAAAGATCCAGGTGATTCGGGGCACCAGTCAATTGTGGCTGGCATGTTACCGTGATTCATATCAGATTACGTACAATGTCGGTAGAATGGAAGCACCGTGTCAGGACCGTTCGAGAAATAATTGACCGCATCCTCCTCTCCCCTGGAAGGGGAGAGGGTAAGATGAGGGGTATAAAAAGAGACAGTTATTTCTCAAGCGGTCCTAAGTTGAACGGATTCAATTCAGTGTTCAAAATTCAACAATTGAGAGGTTAAAAATGCCGGACGCCGGGATTCTGGCGACGATGTTGTTGCTGCTGGGTTTGTTTCTGCTGGGATTGGAGTTCTTCATTCCCAGCTTTGGAATGATTCTGGCCATCGCCGTCATTTCGCTGATCGTATCGTTCTGGAGCGCTTGCAAAGCGTGGTGGGGCGTGAATCCGGCCTTTTTCTGGACGTATGTCGTCGTGCTCGTTGCCGGCATTCCGGGGTCGCTGCTTGGTGCCGTGGCGCTCATGCAAAAGACGTCGCTTGGCAATCGACTGATTCTGCGACCGCCGCCCGGCGAGAAGATAACTTCGAACCCACTCGACGAATTGATCGGACAGCGTGGGACAACTCTGACTCTGCTGACCCCCGGGGGCATGGTGTCGATCAATTCCGAACGGTTTCACGCGGAAAGTCTCGGTATGCTCATCGAACCGCAAACCCCCGTGATTGTCGTGACAACGCGGGCCAACCGGATTGTCGTGCGACCATGGACGGCAAATGACGACTTGAAGTCGCAGCGAGTTGCCCTCGACCCGCTGCCGGTCGTCGATCCCGAGGAACTGAACCCGGCGGCAACTTCGAAAAATGCGCGAATTGACAGCCACGCATCGTTGCCGCTCGATGAGAACGAAAACGGCGACCGACTTGACTTCGAGATTCCGGACGATTACACCCAACCTCCGGGAATCTGATTGATCCGGTGTTAAAGACCGTACGTTTCGCTTTTCTGGACTTTCCATGTTTCCGCCAACACCCGCTATTCGAGAGATCACCATGCAACACATTCTGCTGGCACAAATCAGTGAACCGATTAAATGGGGCCTCCTGGTTTTTGTATTGCTGGTGACGATCGTCTTCCTCGCCGTTTTTGCTCAGTTTGCCAGTTTGTGGCTGCAATGCAAAATGACACGGGCTGGGATTGGTTTGCTGGATCTCATATCGATGCGATTTCGTCGCGTTAATCCCGTGGTCATCGTGCGGGGGAAAATTATGACCGTCCAGGCTGGCCTGACCACAAAATATCCCATCTCAACCCGAGCACTTGAAGCGCATTACCTCGCGGGCGGCAATGTGCCAAACGTGATCCGTGCCCTTATTGCAGCAGATAAGGCTGACATCCCGCTCGACTGGAATACCGCTCAGGCCATTGACCTTGCTGGTCGCGATATTCTGGAAGCAGTCAAGACCAGCGTGTATCCAAAAGTTATTGACTGCCCGGATCCCAGGAGCCCGCAGGGAACTTTGTCCGCAGTTGCTGCAGATGGCGTTGAACTGCGAACCAAAGCGCGGGTCACCGTGCGAACGAACATTCAACAGTTGATCGGTGGTGCCACTGAAGAAACTGTGATCGCTCGTGTCGGTCAGGGCATTGTTCAGGCCATAGGATCGACAGCCTCTTATAAGTTGGTGCTGGAGAATCCCGATTCGATTTCCAAGACCGTGCTCCAGCAAGGCCTTGAAGCTCAAACCGCCTACGAAATCGTGTCCATCGATATTGCAGACGTCGATGTCGGAGAAAACATCGGAGCCCGTCTGGCCGCGGACCAGGCCGAAGCCGACATGCGCGTCGCTCAGGCGAAGGCCGAACAGCGGCGTGCTGCAGCAAGGGCACGTGAGCAGGAAATGGTGGCCAAGATTCAGGAAAACAAGGCAGCCGTTGTCCTGGCAGAAGCTGAAGTGCCAAGGGCTGTTGCGGAAGCATTTGTCAGTGACAGACTGGGTTTGCTGGACTTTTACGAACTCAAGAATGTTCAGGCTGACACCAAAATGCGGGAATCGATTGCCGGCGAAAGCACCGGGCGTGCAGGTCGAGCGACAGAGGGGTGATGACCAATCGCAGCAAAACGAGGCTGCAGGACACTGAAATTCTGAACGATTAGTTAGAACCTGAGAAATTGCCGGAAAAAGTCACTGGCAATCGTGTGGTTCGCCGATAGTATCCCGACTCCATCGTTCAGGACATGAACCTGTGCGATTTGAAACCTGACGATTTTGCGACGATTTGCAGTTTGGGAATTCCCTGCTGCAATGCACACACTGTCGCGGGGTGGAGCAGCCTGGTAGCTCGCGAGGCTCATAACCTCGAGGTCGTCGGTTCAAATCCGGCCCCCGCCACTTAAACCCCGGTGTCGAAACATTTTCGACCCCGGGGTTTTTTCATGTGCTGAAGGCGAGAAATCACCAAATCGCGATCAGTATCCCAAGTCTCCGCAACAACTTGCGTACAGTCCCGTTCTCGGTCAGTTGCCTCTGGCCAACAACAGCGACACGGCCAAACTCAGATCTCGGCTCGTGTCGGTCCCCGGAAACGCCTTTTGTCTCTCCAATGACGCATCTACTGTGTCTGGGACGCATCTACTGTGTCTGCATCTACTGTGTCTGGCACCGGCATCTCCGTTACCGGCATCTCCGTCAGCGAGCATTATATAATGCACTGGCTTCACGTATTCTCGGCTTTCCACCTTGGCTCGTCCAGGTGGAAGCCAAATTTGGCAACCAGATCTCGGCACTATTTCGATCATGCTGCTTTCCACTTGGCTTGCCCAGGTGGAAGCGAATCTGGCTGCCGGGCACGTTGCTCACCCAAACGAAGCGTCCACCGAGACAAGCTCGGTGGCGTGCAAGCAATCTGGAATAGACGTCGCGATCTGGTGGCCAGACGGGGCTTCCATCCACGCAAGGTGGATGGCGTGCCGGGGAATATGAAACAGTCGTACATGACGCATAGCAAAGACGAACAAAAATGGCACAACTCAAGAGGGGAAGTAGACCCTCGTCAATACCAGATTTTTAACAGCCCAGGCGGCGAGTTTCGCGATCATGCCGGAATTCAACCGCAAAACGGCTTCCGGGAGAAACGGGATCCGTCGAAACACGCTGACAGATTTCTTACAAACTCAGCTTTCCGCGTAATACGCGGGCGATCGCAAGTTGATTTGACATCGCCAGTGCCCCAATTTTCCCGCAACGCACTTTCGTGGGAACTTCCCGAACATCGAACACGTCCAATGTGCCGCAGTTGGCCCGTTGGTGAATTAACGCGGAATGTAGGTGGGACAAGCGACAGCGATGGCCCACCATTTTGTCCGAGGTGGTGGGCCTGCGCTCCGCTGGTCCCACCCTACGGATCTTACAGACTGGCCGCGTCAGACCTGCCGACCTGTCTGGATGTTTGAGTCATAATGCGGTAGCTTCCGTGCAACGGAGCGGCAATGTATTTTCCTGTAAAGGTTGTTGTCATGTATAAAGCGATTGCGTGTCTGGCGGCGGTGGTGGTTTTGAGTTCTGCGGGACTGATGGCAACGACAATGGAACAACCTCCAGAGAACAAGCGGGCTCAGGCGAAGAAATTTTATGTCGAGAACAACTTCAACGATGCGTTGCAGCTGTATCGGGCGCTGGCTCAGGATCCGGAGAACTCAGGGAAAGGCGTGCCTGAGGATCTGGGATTTGCCATTGGATGCCTGAACAATCTCGGGCTGGTGCATGAGATCGATGAACTGATTGAAACTTCAATCGGGGCGCACAAGGCGGATTTTCGTCTCCTCGCCCGTGCGGCAAATGCCTATGCAGGCGAGATCGAAAACGGCGGTTTCGTGATTGCCGGAAAGTTCGAGCGCGGCGGGCATCGAGGTGGCGGACAGTGGGCCAGCGTGGCGGATCGGGATCGGGTTCGATCGCTGCAGCTCCTTCTGTCGGCGATTGCACTGGCGGAGAAAGAAGACAATGCCACGGCAGCTGAACGTGCTGATTTATGGCAGACGCTTGGAAATCAGATCAGCAGTGCTCGTCA
>CAMAVB010000159.1 GCA_945861465.1 Candidatus Kuenenia stuttgartensis | reverse complement strand
TTCGCCGGTTTGCCAGCTTTTCTTCCGGCTGCTTTACTGGGAAGATTGTTCAACCAAAACATGCATGATGCGTTTTGGCTTGCGCTTCTTTTGACGGCACTTGAAATGGTGATTGGAATTTGGATGATTCGCCTCGGTCCGAAACGCACGATCGCCTACTTACTGCTTGTCCTTCATGTATCAGCCTTAGGGTCGCTCGGTTTCCATATGGCCGTACTCGCTTGATTGAGTCCAGGTGCGAGCGGATGCAGACATCGGCACGACGCGGGAAGCAGTCGCTATCGGAAAGATGACGTGGAACGTCGCCTGGGACGGAGCCAGCGGACCGATCGCTACCGAATGGGGCGTTCATAAATTCCCATCGGTCTTCTTGTTTGATGCCGAAAAAAAGCTGCTCGCCAGCGATCTTCAGGCAACCGAACGTCACTGAGGTCTGGAACCGAACTTTGCAGAACAGATTTTTGATAGAACTCGACCGTTCGAACAACCTGCAACCGAACCCATGCAGACTTTCCGGAATCACGCAGCCGCTGAAGCAGTGAGATCAAACTTTCCCGCGAAATGTCGATTCGCGGCGCATCCACTTGATGAACAGAGCGAGCATACGTTTCCATCCACTTCGGCCACCACTGAGCGTCATTCTTTGCTAAGCCACTGCTGTTTGCCAATTTTGCCATTTCGCTCAGAGACATCCTACACCTCGCAGCCCATTACGAGTTTGTTCAAATTGACACCCCTCAGGCATGTTGATACCGTAATATCCGCGGCGGGTCCAATATTTGATATTGAACGCGCCGTGTGATATTGGAACGAACCATCATTTCGACCGTGTTTTTTGCGTCTCTTGGCCAATATCACACGGCGCGTGTAATTCAGAGTTATCCGAATTGAGCAATGAAACGCATCGTTGAGCCAATACCGCAACGCCTACACGAGTTTCTGTGCTATGCCAACCAGCTAATTCAGACTGGAGCTGACAAAGCGTTAAAGGAGTCGGACGATCGGATCCAGATGAAATGTGCGTATGGTGGATTCTGTGAGGAAGGTGGCAACGTCTATTCTTTCCGGTACTTTCCTGGGGCAGATATCGTTACGACATGGGATCTCCGACTTCAAAAGGACGAGATTTTCGCAATCACGAAAGGCCGTGTCACTACGATAGATTTTTGGAAATGTGATTCTGACCGTTGCCAAAATCGATTCATGTCTGAAGAGGCTTCATGCCTCTATTGTCGTTGCTGGAATGGGCGACGACTTGTCAGACCGGAAGCGGGCGATGAAGATGGGTGCAATTCACAACTCGATTGGCTTCAACTCTTCGTACGCCTGAATCCCGAGGCCAGCGGAATGGATTCATACTTCGCATACGGCCTGACCCCGGGGCTTGGACATCGACTCGGACAGCCACCCATTGAATGGATGAAAAGCACACGATAAATTGGGTTGCGTTAAAGGGGTCAGGAACCAATTGCCGGAACGGCCCTTCGGGTGCTGCGCACAATTGGTTATCGCGGTAGGGACCGCTGTTACCAGCGGCCCCCCGCACAGATCCGTACATGAAGAATTACCTCATACGGCTCCTACCTTGAGTTAGGCGGCAGGATCGAGGTGAGTAGGACATGGGCACGAAGATTTTGCCCCAGCCACCCGCCGCCGTCGACGTAACCACCCGGCCAGCCCGAGCGGGCCGACCCCGGTGAGGGCCAGTACCAATCCCGCCGGGGCTGGGACAGCGCTCACCTGGTCCTGAAACTCCACGGAGGTAACACCGACGTTCGCCCCGATCGACGGTTGGAAGCTAATCCCTTGAACCTGTTCCCCACCGGTTCCGACGAACCCGAGAAATGTACCACTGCCGGAAGTCGGGAGTGGTCCGGTTGAAAAATTCTGCGGCGTCGTGCTCAAACTCCCGAGGAGCAAAACGCCGAACGTCCGAGGGCCTGTGTTGTTCGTGAAGCTGAGCAACGTCAAGCCGACAGCGATCACTTGCGGGCTGAACGTCAAGCTGAGGGTGGCGTTGCTGCCGTTCGTGTACACCGCACGGACGTCGTTCCCGACGGTGCCGACGCCGGGGATGTAAAGCATGTTGCCTGAACTCGAGCTGCCGGCAGACGAGATCGACAGGCCGGGGACGATGTCACCCGCGCTGAAGACGCCGTTGTCGGTCGCGTTCGTCAGGGGGCCTGTCATCAAAGCATCCGACCCGTCCAGCACCTGTGCGGCTGAGAAATCCTGCTTCGTCAGCCCCGACACGGCGGCCTCGAACGCCGATTGCGAGGTGTAAACGATTATTCCCGCTCGCGTCTGGCCCGCGCCCGCGAACAGGACCACGAAGGCAATCAGCAAGTACACCCGCTTACGCATATTCCGACTGCCGTCTTTGTGGTTAATCCTGGAAGCAACTTTCGTCACCGAGGTCATCAGTGTGGAAGGAGTAAAAATCTTATCACCGCTTTCTGGTTGGGACCCATCGCCAGCATAGATGCTGACACATAGATCGTGTGTTGAACTTTTCCGCCTCGTGGATTCGGCGCAAGTCCGCAGAATCAGTCTGGGTCACTAAGCGGGACCCCTGAGTCTACCGGCTGACGAGGGGCCTGACAACTCGAATGGGCACTCGACTTAACTGACGGCTGCGATTCGGGTCACGGATCAAGTCCGGTAACAGTTTAGTCCATCGCCCACAGATCGCACCCTGTCGTGCATATTTGGAGAACGAAAAAGGAGAACGAAAAAGGGGACATTCTGCTTATCAGATAAAGCACAATGTCCCCTTTTGCGACCCCGTTTTTTGCGGGGCGGCTCGTTCGACGACTTCAATCCGCAGGATCTGCGGTCGGCGAATCGCTACCTCAACTCGCCCGAGAACCGTAGCAGCAACATTGGTTTTCGTATCTCCAGGACTCCGTAGCGGTTTTTGGTGTGTCTGTTTTTCCTTTTGCGGTTTTGAGATTTACCCTTTTACCCGCGATCCGCGCAGCGGAGCGCGCGAGTTTGAAATTATGCTTTTTGTGGCCAGCCTTTCGACCGAGCCACCACCGTGACTTCAGGTCCCCCTTCGCAGGCACGTCTGTCGTCGTGAACTGGGGCCTCTAGCGTCTGGCACTGGCGGCCAAGGCGGCCAATGTGGGCACTGGCGGCCAATGTGTGCGGTTCGGCGTCGAGCCTTGGTCAGCAACTCAGTAGATAGTTGATTTCGCGGCTAATCAGCCATTCCTCATCATGTTCCGCTGGCTGGCACAGAACGTACCGCAGTCTGAGTTCTGCGAACGCCTCGGCAACCGACAGATTGGGCGGCGTCGGCAATTTTTGGAACGATTCGCGAGCCGATTCTATTTCACCCATTCGACCTTTGATGTGAACCAGAACGGCAGTCATTGGTGCCTGCCATCGACCTTCCAAATTCCGTTCGGCCAGCTTTCTCACATCTTCCAATCGGTCTTGGCTGAGCCGTACCATCGCGAGAGCGGTTTCAAAAAAACTCTGCTGATCAGCAAAGGGACACTCAAAACCTCCGCGTTCAAACACGGCTTCAGCCGTAACCAGATCGTTCTTCCGGAACGCAATCATGCCGCCAATATGATATTGAATCCATTCCTCCAACGTATGTGGCTCTGTATTGGGCAATTCCGCCAAGGCTGCGTCCCATTGCCCCATCAAGACTAACACAGTGACTCGACCGTTCTTCGCCACGACGTGTTCCGGATGCGTGGCAATGACTTTGTCGAACGCAACAAGCGACTCGGACAATTTCCCCTGTGCCTTCAGGACTTCCGCTCGACCGCACTTCGCCACGACATCACCCGGATGCGCCGCAATAACTTCGTCGAACGCAACAAGCGCCTCGGGCAATTTCCCCTGTGCCTTCAGGACTTCCGCTCGACCGGTCTTCGCCACGACATCACCCGGATGCGCGGCAATGACTTCGTCGAACGCAACAAGCGCCTCGGGCAATTTCCCCTGTGCCTTCAGGACTTCCGCTCGACCGGTCTTCGCCACCGGAATTGTCTCGCCGTCGCCAAAATCGACGGCATTTCGGAACGCCGTTTCCGCATCAACAAACTGTCGAAGATTTAACAAGCTTTTCCCATGCTGAGCCCACGACCAGCTATCGTCCGGCACGCATTCCACTGCTCGGGCAGTCAACCAATGCTGCATCTGGCTGTGACCAAACTGCTGGGCGTCCATCGCAAGGGCACACAGCGATTTACCGACTAATCGCTTTCCGTCGTTGGCCAGTTGGTATTGAATCAACTCTTCTGCAATTCGCTTTGCTCGTTGCGAATCGTTCGATCGAATCGCATCGACAATGAGGCGTTTTTGTTTATCGACATTGTGTTTGACTTCGGTGCGATCAAACGAACGCCGATGCTTCGGAGCCCGCTGTTCCACTTCACTATCAAAACAGAAGTCTGCGTATTCTGCGACGGCAACGTGATCGACAAAATGCCGCTGTCCCTTGAGTATTCGTAACCAGTCGTTGATAACGCCCACAGCTCCCGGCACATCATGCTTCAATTGAGCATTTGCAGAAGAACTGAATTGAAACGTCGTCAGCGGCGACGGCTGAAGATCCGTCCGTACCAAGGCTGCAAAAATGCCGTGCTTTATGAAATGTCCCTGAGCGACTGTCTGCTGTGTTGTATCGCCGAATCGAGCAACGGGGATCTGCAGCCATGCGTCATAAACAGCCTGGACGGTCGGCTGCAGCGAATGCCAGTGCCGGAAGAGTTGCGTGGCAGCCCTCGCGTCCATGCGTTCACACGCCGCAATCGCCCCATCCAGATCAGCGGACGCTGGTAGAGGCCTGGCCAGCAGCACGGATTCCACTTCTTCAACAATCTCAGGCCAGGCTGCGAGTTCCTCGAATTCGAGCGCTACCGCATCACGAGTTTCTGGCTGAAGCCGGCCGTCAAGCAGATACAGAACGCAGTCCAGTGCTTCGGTGCTGTCAACGACATCCGCCAGACGATCTCGAACGTCTTCTACCGACACATCCTCCAGCCAGATCAAATCGTGTGCATTGCGCAGCAGGGTCTTTGCCTGGGCTGCGTGGCACGGCATTAAGAGTTCGGATTCTTCGTAGGTCATCGAATGCCATGAGTCGCCTTCGTTCAGAATGGCAACTGCAGCTCGACCGGACAAAACGGCACGCATCACATTATCTCGCAGGGAACACCTTGTTGACCGCAATAGTCCCGAATCAAAATTTCATCTTTGCTGCCACGACGGCTTCTGGAACGCTTCGCATTGGAGGGGTTGTTCGTCTTCGGGGAACGGATCTCGACACGTTCTGCCGTTCGAATCGTCATGTCGCCCAGTACCTGAACTTCCACAAATTCGTCGTCGATTGCTGTAGGTCCCGGATTCATCAGGAGTTTCGCAAACTGACTGGATTGTACGGCTGGACTCAGCGCCGAAGCCAGCTTTGCAACGCACAATTTCGCCCGATCCGGCCAGATGGCTCGATGTCCAAGCGTCAGTTCATGGTCACGATGATACGCCACGGCACTGTTTTCGGACAAGAGCGACGCTCGGTGACTGATCATCTTCTCGGCCAGCCATACGGTACACTCCTCGTAATGCGGCAGGGAATTCCCGTCGATCGACAGGCAAGCGTAATAAATCTCCCGAAGATGTTTGTGAGTCCCCATCAGCTCAATTTCAGCCTGTGGACGGCGGGTGTTGAAGTCAATTGGTCCGGAGCTTTGAGAAAGAAACTTCAGTTCCATCAGGTCATAATAGCTGGCAAACAGATCCTGGCTGCGATTGGCGATTGGAAGCAGTTTTTTGATCGGGATTCCCATCACGACTTTGGCTGCAAGCACGCGGTTCTGGAATTCCTGAACGACGGTCGAAGCTCCTCGTGCGGCGGCATCGACGACGGCGAATCGGTATCGCCGCTCAAGGGCCTGCTTCTCTGCCGGATCGTTGGCTTTGCGAACGTTCGGGCACTGCAGCCCGTAGCAACAGTGCGGGCAGTGCCGACAGTCCAGTGGAATTTCAAAAGTACAGTGGTTACAGATTTCCAGATTCATCAGGCGACAAAGCCGTTTCCAATTCCATAGGTATTTCGGAACGACGAAGTCTACACTAACGGCGACCAGATTTCTCCATGTTGAGCCGTTTTATGCTTCAGAATGCAGCGCGGAAATTCGCACTGGCACGCCTCAATGGTGCGACATGAAGTCCGGTCTGGTACTTTCCGCAGAAAGTCTGGCCAGGATCGACATAAACGGCTCGCAAGAAATCAAGGTCGCCATTCACAATGGAACCTTCGTCAGTCGTCCGTTGCCGTCGCCAACGAGTGCCGTGGATTCTGCTGGATGCACAGCCACGGCGGTGATCCATGTATCGATTGTCGCGGCGTGTTCGGTCGTGTGCAGCGTGTCGGCCTGAACGACGCGGAGCATTCCGTCCTGGCATCCGGCGACGAGGCCTGCTCCATCGAGAGTCCATGCAAGAGTAGTCACGGGAGATGGCAAACGCTGGAATCGTATAAGACGTCCGATGATCGGTTGCCAGAGTCGCACGGTCCTGTCTTCGCTGCCCGTGGCGATCATCGGCATCGGGTTGCTCGTGGCAGGCTGTACGGCGAGGCAAGTGATCGGCTGCGTGTGGTTGGTGAGCGACCGCACAACGGTGCCTTGGTCACAGTCCCAGACGCGAAGGGACTGGTCCAACCCGCAGCTCAAAAGTGTTGCGCCGTTGTGTATAAAAGCCACGGCAGTCACGGGACGAGAATGACCTTTCAACAGCGTCTGCATGCTGCCCTGATCGGTATTCATTAATGCCACGGCGTGATCATGGCACGCGACAGCCAAAGTCGTACCGGTGGAATTGAAACCTGCGGCATAGGCCACGTCTTCAGAAAATGACTGTGACCAGATCAGGTCTCGACCGGGCCACGAATACATTCCGACCCATGCTGATTCGCCCGGATTGCCGCCAACAACCGCAAATTGGCTCTCATCCTGCGACAGCACAACGTCGTATATGTGGCGGCACGGAACCGTCAGCGTCTGTTCGACGTCCAAATCCTGCCAGCGCCGAATGCGTACACCGGATTGCGATCCATCAATGACAGTCCGACCGTCCGACGTAATCGCGGCACATGTGATCGCTGGCTGACCGACCGTAAACTCATCAGCGGCCGATAAACGAACCGCGAGCAGAATACCCGCCATGATCCGAGCGACGATGCATCGGCTCATCGCAAGCACAGGACTGCGGTTACGTCTCATGTCAGCAGTTCCTGAATCACCTGAGCATCGCTGGCCGCAAGGCGGATTGGACGACCGGTATCCGTCTGCAACTCGCTCGCAGGATCGAGCCCCAGCAGCGTGTAGATCGTGCAGACCAGATCCGATGGCGTTACCGGACGATCGGCCGGTGATTCGCCGGTCGCGTCGCTGGCCCCGATCACCTGTCCGCCGCGCACACCGCCGCCCGCCAGAGCGATGCTGAAGACTCGGGGCCAATGGTCACGTCCGCCCGCCGTGTTGATCTTCGGCGTACGACCGAATTCTCCCATCACCACGATCAGCGTCTCGTCCAGCAACCTTCGGTCCCGCAGGTCGTCCACCAACGCTGAAATGGCAAGATCGAGTGATGGAATCAGGCCAACGCCAACCTTCGCGCCCGTGTAGCCTTCTTTGAGTCGCGTATACAGGTTATCGTGAGTATCCCAGCCTTGGTGATTGACGGTGACGAAACGCACGCCGCGTTCGACCAGTCGTCGCGCCAACAGACAACTCTGGCCAACGGATCTGGAACCATACCGCTGGCGTGTCTCTGAGGTCTCTTCTTCCAGCCGAAATGCGGATGTGGCTTCGGACGACGTTACCATCCGGAGTGCCTGTTCCAAAGCCGCTTGCGCCTGCTGACCATTCGACGGTCTGCCTGGCGATGCGTTGACGACCGCAGCCAGCGATGCGCCACCGTCATTCCAGCTGGCCAGTTGCCTGGCAAATGTCCGACGACGCTCAATGCGTTCCAGTGTCAGATCCGCCGTGAGGCTGAGATCACGCACCCGAAAGTCCGGCTTTGCCGGATCGGCTCCTAAGGCAAATGGTCCGAATTCGCTGGGGAGAAATCCCGCGCCGCTGAACTTCGCGCCGCCCACACGATAGTCGGGAATCGCGACATTGTTTGGCAGAATCGACGTTGCTGGATGCAGCCGTTGATTCGCCACAGCATGAAATGACGGATACTCCAGCACGGGTGTCGGTCGATATCCTGTCAACAGATAATGCGTTCCAAGGTTGTGTTCACCTAAGGGCGATGTCATTGACCTGATCACAGCGAAGTCTTTCATCCGCTGCGCCGTCTGTGGCAAGCATTCGCTGATGAAAATGCCTGGAACCGCAGTGGCTATGGCATCCAGAGGTCCGCGAACCTCTTTTGCTGCATCGGGTTTCAAATCGAAGGTTTCCAGGTGACTGGGTCCCCCATCCAGCCAGATCAAAATGCATGATTTTGCCACGCGAGTGGTCTCACCAACAGCAGCGTTGATTGGACTCAATTGCGACAGGCCGATCCCCAGTCCTGTCAATTGTCCGAGCTGCAGGACGCCCCGACGGCTGAGGCCATCGCATCGATTCAGCACAGAGCGTTGTGTTCGGTTCATAATTGACTCGCGTGGCTAAATCTCACACACATGATTTCGCGGACACTCCGACCTCAGCGAACGGGATCGCTTGACTTTCAGTGATTCGTACAAAACTCATCGCTGTTCAACAAACTCCACACAAAATCCTGGGCAACGGCAGGAAAGCGTGCCGAACGGACGTCCTCGGGAAACTGGTTTCTCCAAAACGTCAATTCAGCCTCACGCGGCGTGCGAGACAACGCGCGCAGATAGAAGTCATGAATCAGTGATTCAGCCGACTGGCCGGACTTCACGGCAGCCATCACAGTGCTGTCGTCAGCAGTCAGGCGATCATTCAGCACAGCTCCGTTCAGCAGTTGCAGTTGTACGGCGACATCCGTGCGTTCAACGGTTGTTGATTCGCAAGTGTCCAGACAGCGTCCCAATAAATCGAGTGACTCCGACGCAGACAACAATCCTGCCAAAGAGATCGCTCGCGCGCTTCCCAGTTCCGACGAAGCGACGCCTGTCACGTCGGCAACCGCGTCCATGAAGACTTCCGGTGACATCGGTTTACAAATCGCTGACGTGTAAAACTCGTCCGTCGCGTTGCGGTCGGAATGATTACCCGTACTCCGGGCATAGACATCGCTGTGACAAATGCGCCGAATCACATGTCGCAACTGAAACCCATGAGCCACAAAATCCTGAGTCAGCCAGTTCAGGAGTTCCGGATGAGTCGCCGGATTGGTGACTCGAAGATCATCGACTGGTTCCACCAGTCCTCGTCCGAGCAGATGACTCCACACGCGATTCACGATCGCGTGGCTGAAGTACGTGTTTTCAACCGAGGTCATCCATGTCGCCAGTTCGGTTCGGTAATCCGCCTCAGGCGACAGAAACGGCCCTCCCGGAATCTTCGCAATGGCCGGTTCCGAGGTGCCGGGGTGAATAACCTCTCCTGTCGTGTTTGCACGGATGACGGCTCCGCGTTTGATACGTGCAAATACCGCCGCCAGCCCATGGTAGTCGTCCTGAGTCCAAGCATCCAGAGGATGGTCGTGGCAGTTGGCACATTGCAGCCGCACTCCCATCAGTGCTTGACTCACAAATTCTGCCTGCCCACGTGCGTCGCCGGCGACATTGTAAAAACTGGCGGGCCCTGATTCTGTCACGGGACCATTGGCCAGCAGAAGTTGTGTCGCCATGCTGTTCAGTGGCACATCCTTTCGGACACAGTCATACAGCCATGCGTAATACGTTTTCGCCGCCGCTGGGTTTCCTTTCGTCTGAGGTACTCGAAACAGCAGCGCCACGCGATGCGTCCAGAACTCGTTGAATTCTTCCGACTGCAGTAAACGATCGACGAGCTGCGACCGTTTATCGGCGGTCGTGTCATTGACATAGTGTTGCACAGCCGATGGACTCGGTAATCTTCCCGTGAGATCCAGAGTCAGTCGACGAATGATTGTTGAATCATCGGCTGTCGGTGACGCTGTCAGTCCTGCTTCGTCCAGGCGATGTTGGATCAAGGAATCAATGGATCGCGTCGGTTGGCGAGTTTCGACTGTCGCCGACGGTCCCTGAACATCTTTCCACGGAACGATCAATTCCAGCGGTCGCACCTGATCCAGAAATCGGGCCATAATCAGATGCCGTCCTGGACGCAGCAGGGTCGCGACGCCGTGGTCGCTGATTCTCACACTGCCGGGATCATCCGGAGTCAGCACAGTCCACGGCAGCACGTCGTTCAATGCGTCATCGCTGAATCGAGCTGTGGCGATAAGTTGCACTCGTCGCTGCCCGGAATCGCTGTTTTCGTCCTCGACAATCGCTTTGCTGACGAACGAAAACTCCCGCATGTGTCGTTGGCTGTTTCTTTGCGCCCCTTCATCGATCCAGCGCTGCACGGTTTTGAAGTCCCGACCATCGAGTTCCAGTCGCGTGCCCCCTTCGTGATTGAGCTGTTCCGTCGGCTTCAGCAACAGCAGACTCATCGCGCTCTGCACTCGATCGAGACGTCGGCCTTCGAACGCCAGCGTGATTTGTGCGAAGTCTTTAGCAGGGCGACTGCCGTACAGCGAAAGATAGAACCCGCCCCGCCCGGCGGCAGCTCCGTGACAAGCGCCTGTGTTACACCCGGACTTCGTCAGAATGGGCATCACCTGTGTGTCAAAATCCACCGGCGCAGACTGTGACTCCCCGGCCAGCATTGCGATCCACAAGTACATCCACATCGTGATACCTCAACTCAAACGACTCATGGATTCATCTTCGCGCCAGGATGCGATTCCCGTAACTTGACTCTCTGAGTCGAGTGCCATTCCTGTCGCCTGAACATGGATCTCCATCCTGCACGAGAACTTCTATTCCTTCTTTTCGTCAGGTTTGTTCACGACTTCCTTCGTGAATTCCTTCGCCCATTTGGAAAGATACTCCTGACATTTCGCTGTTCCGTAGTCTCCTAGTTTTTCGGCAGCGATGATGCGTCGAGCGATGTCACCGATCTGGATCCTGAAGTCCTCGTGCTCCGCTGCGAATTCTTCGACTTTCTTTGCCGCTGCCGCAACTTCGTCATCCGTCGCCGTCTTCTGAATGACCGGACTGAGCATGTTCCGGATCTCAGGATGCTGCGGAGCAGCCTCGCGTTTCATGGGAGCATTGTCACCTCGACGTTGCGGTTGATAGTCGGCGATTTTTGGAACTTCCTTTTCGCCAAGGACTTCCGCGATCGCCTTGAAGATCTCCGGGCCATCGACTTCGATACTCGGTTGTAACAGCGCAAAACTCGCATGCACAGTATTGTCTTTGGCGATCAACACCGTCAGTGAGACATTGCGATTCAAGCCATACGCCCCCGGCCCTTCCTTGCCATCAACCGAAATACCGAGGCGAATCTGCTTCGGAAAGAATTCGGGGACACGATTCATCCATTCCGCGGTTTCGGTAGGATCATCAGTCAGAAAGATGAGGCTTCCTGCAACTTTCTCCGGGCCGCGATCCTGAACCAGCCGCATCACCATGTTCGAAAGTCCAAACGCCGGACGACTTCGTTCGTGAACAAAGATCAGCACACACGGCTTAGAATCCTTTTCAGTGACGATGTCAAGTTTCTGGTCTGCATCTTTTCCCAGCACGCCGGTCGCTACAAAAGGAACCAGTTTCTCTCCCGGCTGCGGCCCGGAAAACACTGGCTCATCCTGAAACAAAGTGCAAAACAAACTTACCAGCATCAACATCGTTCAACTCCACATCAACGAATGCGTTCAATTCAATCCGGGAACCAACGAGCTCTGATTCTAGCCTGGATTCTCGCGGAATGCACCTCGATTGGTTCAGCCTAAGTCGCGGAAACGGCATCGCAGCGGACCTCCGGTGTCCTCCCGGAAGAGCCTGGTCCTCCGCCACGACAGGATCATGGAATGCTGTTAGTTCCTGATGGCCACAGATCCTGGGGCACTCCAATTTAACGTGAATGCGGCTCGCCCGCGCAGGTCCGCCGCTCCGTCGGCGGACATCTGTCGCTGTGCGAGAATCATCTCTCGAAAACAAAACTCGAATCGTTTGCGGTACAGAAGAATCAGTCATGGCATGGGTGAATTTCCGAATCGCTCAACAACCAGTAGCCAGACGTTGAAGGCCCAACCGGCCGACAGTTCAATTCCGAATGATCGTCCTTGACTCCGAGAGTTCGGCCCGTTGGGCCTTCGGAGATCATTCGATCTGGTTTCGTGGCTCGGTGGGCCAGGCGATCAAAACGAATGACATTTTGGGCCGGAACAGAAGAAAAAGCGGACCTAACCGGACGCTAAGGACTGAGACAGAAATAAGTGGGGCACGATTCCATCGTGCCGGGCACGTTATAAACGTGCCCCACGTCCAAAAGACGACAGTTATTTCTGCGCCGGTCCTAACGCGTTCCGGCTGATAACGCAGGGCATCATTCCTGACCGCGTGAAGTATAAACAGACACACCTCTGACGCCACATTCACCTGAGCGTCCTGTTTCAGTCATTGTCCAGGATGCTCACCAGGGCGTTTTGCAACGTGCCGATGCCGTACGACGGATCACCGAGCAGTTCAAAGAAGAGATCTTCGTCGTCCTCGTCAATTGTGTCGTTCACCGGTGTGATCGAAATCGCCGCAAGGGTCTGCCGCGGTTGAAACAGGATGCGCGTCGGATGCCACAGGAAGTCAGCGTGCTCGGTGGCCGAGCCTGTCCTGTTGACACGAATGACCTGAGCATGTTCGACCAGACCGCTGCGAATCACGGACAGCACAATCGGTGCGGTTGCGGCTTCTGAGACCGAGGCAAACGACGTCCCGAAGCTGACTGTTGTCGTGGACGCACCGTTGATCAGATACCTCGCAAGTGTTCGGCCCAGCAGCGGAGCCGAATCGAAATTCTCCGCCGTGATGATTTTGCCGTCAACCACCACATCGTCAGCGCGACTGACCGGCGTGCCAAGTTCACCGCCCGTGAATGCGGTCGCACCGTTGACTTCCAGATGCTGACGATAAAGCCCAATGCTCCGGCTGTTGGTTGGCGAATTGAAGTGCGCGGTGGTCGCCATACGACCGTGCAGAAGGCTCTGGCCGTTGACTCGTGCCCACGCCAGAATGCTGCCCCCGAGACAGACGGCGGTCACATATTTGTCCTGTGCGACGAAGTCGTTGATGAGTTGATTGACTCGTTCGCGAATCGCCGCGGTGCCGTTGTAGTTCGGGTTCGTGTACGTCCCCGTGAAGGCATACTGATACTGCGACGCACCCCAACCGCCGACGAACAGGATGGCGGAGTAATTCGAGGCGCTTGCATCGGCCAGCGCGATGTCGGGCATCACGCCGCCATTCGTCCCGGCGGGTTGGCCAGAGTTCTGATGCGGGATCGAAAACTGGCGGCGACCGGCAGCGACCACCACCGGGATGCCGGCCGCGAGCAAAGCCGCTCGCGGGTCAGCGTACTCCTGGAAATAGAAATCACCGTTGGAAATCACGATCAGCACCGGCAGCGGAGTCGCAGCAGGCACGTCGTTGTCGGCGATCGTGATCGTCCCAGCGGTCGTTGTGCCGAGTTGATACGCAGCGTTCGCGGACAGAGTGACGCTCACCGTTTCGTTCGCATCGACGATTGTGTCATCGATCGGTCGCACCGTGACAGTCGCCGACAACTGACCGATCGGAATCACGACCGAGCCGTTGAGGCTGTCGAAGTCGGAGCCATTCGTCGCCGTGCCGCCCATCGAGAAATTGACGGTCAGAGCGGCCGTTGTTGCTCCGGTGCGAGTGACTCGGAAGACGCCGACGTCGCGGTTCTGTTCGGCGGCATTGGCGTCAGTCGCGGCGATGGTCACGGTCGGCAGTGTCGGTGCTACGTCGTCGCTGGTGATGTTCACGGTCGCGATGCTGATGGCTCCGAGGTCGTAGGCCGCTCCGTCCGTCACGCTGACAATCACGGTTTCAACGGGCTCGAAGGCAGTGTCGTTGATCGGCGTGACGGTGATGGTTGTCGTCGCGGCACCCCAGTTGAAGAAAGCAAAGCCGCTCAGCGGAGCGAGATCTCCACCGGTCCCCAGTGTGCCGCCGGTTGCGGTGCCGCTGGCGGTGTAGCGCACGGTCAACGTGTTGTTCAGAGCCCCGGTCCGAGTCAGCGTGAACGTGCCGGGATTCGTGCCCGCTTCTCCCGCATCGGCATCGGTCGCAGCGATCGAAATACGCGGCGTCACTGGAGCCGGAGCGACATCGTTGTCGGTGATGTCGATGCGAGCCGAAGTACTCGTCCCGGCGAGGAACAACGCCGAGGGCTCTAGTGAGAGAATCACGCTTTCGGTGTTCTCGACGGTGGTGTCATCAACCGGGCGAACGGTGATCGTCGCGGATGTCTGACCGGCAGCAAATACGACCCGCGTTGAGATCGCGTCATAGTCCGCGGCCTGAGCCGTTTGAAATCCGTATCGCAGAGCGACAGTCAGTGTTCCGACGATGTTGCCACCGGTGCGAGTCACCGTGAAGACACCCGGATCGCGCCCCGCTTCCGAGGCGTTGGCGTCCGTCGCAACGATGTTGACCGTCGAGAGAGTCGTCGGGAGATCGTCGCTCACGATTCTCACGCTGTCGGTCGACGTCACCGCGCTGACAACCGAGTAACCCGCTCCGGCTCGCAGTGCGACGGTGACGGTCTCAGTGGATTCGATCGTCGCATCGTCTCGGGGAGTGACTGTGATGAACGCGGTGTTCTCATTGGCCGGGAACGTGACCGTGCCGCTGAGCGCGTTGTAGTCCGTGCCCGCGACCGCGTTGCCGCTGACCGAGTAGTTCACCGTCAACGGTTGCGAGAGGTCGCCGCCGCGAGTGACTCGGAACGACGCCGTCCCGAGCCCCGCCTCGTGCGCTGTTGGATCAGCGGCATTGAGTGTCACGAGCGTCGGTGTCGACGTGAAAAGAGTCCCGGCATCGGCATCGAGCAAGGCCCGATACATGGGAGCTTGGCTCAGTGGCTGGTCTTGTCCGAGTAGCACGCCGAAGAGCCCGAACTGCGTCTCTATGTCGCGATCGGTCAGCTTGTAATGGACGTAGGCGTCGAGTCCCGTTGCGTTCTGAATCCTCAAGTAGTCGCGGGTGATGTCGGCCATGCGCGGATCGCGAGTCGCCCGATAGAGCACGTTTTGGTACGAGTCCCCTCGACCGTTCAAGTGCGGGCCACCTTCATAGGCCAGCAATTGAATGTCGCGACCCAGCCGCGTCGTGAAGTCATCGGCCAGACGTTGGTGGTTCACCGACATCTGAGCGCCGAAGACGATGTTGCCACGCATGTCATTGAGCACTTGATCGACGGTCGTAGTCGCCGAGTACGTCGCTCGCTGAGACTCACTGGGCCCGAAGTACGGGGAGATGGCGATCGCGTCGAAGCTGCCGCCCATGTTCTCGATGATCCGCTCGGTCACCCAAGGAGTCACCGCTTGCCCCCCTGCGACTCGCACAATGCGGTCGGTCTGACCGGCGAAGACGTCGCTCCAGATATTCATATCGCGAGCGGCTTCTCGACCAGCGATATGCCAGTGCGTCGTCCCCGAATTCTCCGGCAGCCGAGTTTGATCGGCGATCCAGGCGTAGGGCTCGAAGCCGGGCGCGGAGTTCCAGATCTCGTTGGACCATTCGACATACGCGGTCAAACCCGGTTCCAGGTTCTCTTCGACATACGTCGCGAAGTTGCGGACGAAATTGTCGTCGGCCATATGCGGCATGTTGAACCACGGATCGGCATTCAGCTCGTTTGCAAGCTGCACCATGTGCTCGACCGAGATGCCGTTCGCAAGCTGCCCACCGCTGCCGTTTGTCGACGACTGCCGCGAATCGGTCGCATCACGTCGATCAGACCAAGTGCGGATGTCGGATGTGTTCGTCTCTTGAGTCTGCATGAAGCGGATGATGCCGAAGTCATCGAGCCGTTCTTTGTAGAGCGGATGAAACGGCGAAAAGTTAGCCCCCGGGGTCCAGCGCTGACCGGCAAAGCTCTGTCCGTTGTAGTCCGGCATCCAGACATGCATGTCGCGGAGCGGGTTGCTCGCGCTCATCGAGTTGATGCGGGCATAAATCCCGCCATTGGCCGGCGTCACGCTGAGCATCGCGAAATTGTGTCCGTCCGGCGTGACACCGCGTGAGGTCTCTCGCGCGTCGTTGCCAAAAATGATATCGGCGGCACCGTCCCACTCGACGCGGTAGGTCCCGCCGGGGTAGTTCCCATTCAGGCTGCTGAACATGGTTGTCCCGAGCCGCTGCTGCATGACATGCCCATGCGCGTTGGTCCAGGTTGCCAACTGAGTCGGCCAGCCATTGGCATCGACCTGCACCGGGATGAAGCCCCCGCCATTGAAGTCGTTCACTCCAGTAACAGTATTAAACGAGTGACTCAACCAAGGCCGCGACGACTGCATCACGTCGGTAAACATCCAATTGGGAGTGTAGTCATTGACGTTGTCGAGATTGATCCCGACCGCCATCGGAGTCGCGGAGAAGACTTCGCGAGCTTCGAGCTTCTCAAGATTCGCGAAGGCAGACTGCGTTCGACGTCGTGCCGGTGTCTTACCGCCACTCAGGATTCCCGTTACCAACGCTGCGAAGCGTGCTGTTGTCAGTTTCATGATGTTCTCTCCGGTTCTGTGATGGGTTGCTTGAAACACTCGCAGGAGAGAAATGCTCACTAGCCAGACGACCTTTCAGCAGTTTTGAAGAATTCTCGTTCGCGTCGCGCCAATGAAAAACGATTCAGGAAAATCCGTCGGCAAATGCTGGACGGTCGGAGGTCGTTCGACAGTGCGAACCGTGCTGTACATGGCCACGCTCCTACGTGTTTTGCCTCTTTGTGATTCACGTAGCCTGGACATTCATGTCCGAGATTCGACCAAGCGACATCGATCCAGCCAATGCTTTTCCCCGTACAGCAGTTTCTCCACGGACGAAGGTGGTTGCTGAAGGCGACTGACATGAATGTCCATCCTACTCGGAATTGCGGCCCTTTTTTTAGTATTTCCCCTGCTTTGAATGATTTCTGAACGAAACCCAATCCGGATTCGCCCTATCAGAGCACGCGAATTGCTACTGCTGTGGTTCGGGAGATTGTCATGCGATTGACTTTGCGAACACTGTTGGCATATCAGGATGACCGCTAGTCTGCGGCGAATGCCAAGGAACTGGGGCAAAAAATTGCTAACGACGTCTCATTATTTGGATGGCCCCGACGAGTGATGTCCCGGCAGTTTCCAGCACTTGATTGCGATAAAACTCGATCGCCCGGACCGCCTGGAGCCGCTGCCACGCGGGAACTTCTCGTGCCAAAAGTGTGCGACAGAAATGTTCTACACTCGCCTGCGAAACCAGCAATGGTACACTGTCAGGCTGACGCAGGAAAACGGCGTACCGACGCAGCCAGCGTCCAAACCACACACCATCGTCCTCATGGATCCTTGCCAGTTTCAGCACCACGAGAAATCGTTCCACACTCATCG
>CAMAVB010000158.1 GCA_945861465.1 Candidatus Kuenenia stuttgartensis | reverse complement strand
GGCGGCACGAAGGCTGTCGATCTGGTCGATCCTCCGGAAGGTCACAAGTTTCTGCAGGTCTTCGGACAGCCGCAACGGGAACTCCCGTGCGAGTGCGAACGTTCCACGGACAGCAATTTGTCTCAAGCGCTGCAGCTGATCAACGGGCCGACCGTTCACAACAAGCTGCGATCCGATACTGGCAGCGTGCATCAATGGATCGCAGGTGGAAAAACGGATGCCGAAATCATCGAGCTGCTGTATCTGACTGCCCTCAGTCGTGTACCGCTGCCGGAAGAACAACAAACCTCGCAAGCTCATATCAAGGCCAACGAAGACCGCACTCGAGCCCTAGAAGACATCGCCTGGGCCGTGATCAACAGCAAGGAATTCCTGTTCCAGCACTGACGTGTCAACTCTGTAACTGTAGGGTGTGACAAGCAACGCGCAGGCACACCGAGTCACGGACATGGTGTGCCTGCGCTGGCGCTTGTCACACCCTACAAGACTGCGATTCGCTGCGGAGCAGCGGCGTGAGGTAGCCTGCGGTAAAACCGCAGGTCAATGGCAAATAAGACGCCTTAGCTGCGGAGCAGCGACGTGGATTCCACTAAGGATTTATCGTCGTGTTTTCACCGGGTTTCTCGAAGTCCCTTCTACCCATGGCAAGGGGGAGAAGGTGGCCGGAGGCCGGATGAGGGGGTTATTAGCTGGTTTTGTGAGCGGCAAGGCGGCTAGCCTGGATTGCGCACGGCGTAGGCCGGATCAAGCCCGCCGCTAATGCCGGAACAGCGCAAACCCGGATTTCTTGTCATGACACTCCGTCACCTGGATCCAGGAGGCATTGGCGGGTGCCGCTCCGGCAATCATTGGGTTTGCTCGGTCCGGCCTACGATTCTGTGCGCAATGCAGGCTAGAAGCTCGGCAGTTTGGTCGAGGTGGAAAAACGTATGTAGACTTCACGCGGGTTGGACTGAGGCTGCGTTCGGCGAGCGGGGGACGTGAGTCCCCTGATTTTGCAGTGTCCACGCGGTCAATCAGGGGATTGACATCCCCCGCTCGCCAAAGAAATACATCAATTCCCACCGCTCGCATTAAAATCGTTTAACGGCAAACCGCAGGCGTCGGCGGCCACGAAAACAGTCGCTGGAAACTGGACAAACGAATTGAGGGACAAACGAATTGAGGGACAAACGAATCGCCATACTGTTGCCGATTACTTCAAGCCTCGTCGCTTAAGCAACGCTTCCACCGTTGGCTCGGTCCCGCGAAACGCTTTGTACGCATCCATGGGTTCGCGGCTGCCGCCGACCGAGAGGATCGTGTCGCGGAAGCGTTGGCCGTTCTCGCGAGTCAGTCCACCGTGAGCCTGCATGTACGCGAATGCGTCGGCCGCCAGGACTTCGCTCCAGAGATAGGCGTAGTAGCTGCTGGAATAGCCGCCGGACCAAATGTGAGCGAAATAGGCGGTCCGATAACGTGGCGGCACAGGAGCGTAATCGATGCCATATTTCTGCAACGCGGCGGCCTCGAATTTCTCAGCGTCGGCGGGGATCTCTGCGGACGTCAGCGTGTGCCATTCGAGGTCCAGCAGCGCGGCGGCCAGGTATTCCATGGTGTCGAAACCCTGATTAAATTTGCTGGCACGGATGACTTTGTCGAGAAGATCCTTCGGAATCGGTGCTCCTGTCTTGTAGTGCTTCGCATAATTGCTCAACACCTCAGGCTGAATCGCCCAGTCTTCTTCAAAGGTCGATGGGAATTCCACAAAATCGCGAGGCGTGGCCGTGCCTGATACGGACGGATAAGTGACGTCAGAAAACATGCCGTGCAGCGCGTGGCCCATTTCATGAAACATCGTCGTGACGTTATCAAAACTGATCAACGCGGGTTCGCCTGCTGCTGGTTTGGGGATGTTCAACACGTTGACAATGACGGGCAGTTCGTGCAGCAGATGAGATTGATCCACATAGGAACTCATCCAGGCTCCGCCGCGTTTAGTGTCGCGTTTGAAAAAGTCCGCATAGTAAATCGCAAACTGAGTTCCGTCCTTGTCGAAGACATCAAAGACGCGCACGTCGGGATGGTAGACCGGCAGATCCGTACGTTCACGGAACTCAATGCCATACAGCTTGTTCATCGTGAAGAAGACGCCGTTCTGCAGGACGCTGTCGAGTTCAAAATAGGGCTTCACGGCCGCTTCATCGACCTCAAAACGAGCCTGGCGGACTTTCTCTGTGTAATATTCCCAATCCCACGGTGCGAGTTCGTGTTTACCACCACTGTCCCTGATCATGGCTTCCAGGTCGCGGGCTTCTTCCTGCACTTTTGCGAGAACTCCTGGAATTAGATCCGCCAGCATTTTTCGCGCGGCGTCCGGCTCTTCCGCCATCTGATTCTGCAATTTGAAGGCCGCGTGATTTGCAAATCCCAGGAGCATCGAGCGTTCCGCTCGCAATTGAGCGATCTCCAGGACCAGTGGGCGATTGTCGATGCCCCCGTCACGTCCCAGCCCGCGATCGGCCGATGCTTCCCAGATGCGCCGCCGCGTCTCGCGATTGTTCAGCGATGACAGAATCGGAACGCGGGTTGTGTTCGTAATCTCCAGCAGGTACTTGCCTTCCTTGCCCCTTGCCTTTGCACCTTCTGCTGCCGCAGCAATGTCGGCGGCGCTCAGGCCGTCCAGGTCGGCCACATTCTCGATGAAAACTGATCTTTCTTCGGCGACGGCCAGTAGATTTTCCTCAAACTTCGTCTCCAGCTTCGAAAGCTGTTCATTGAGGCTCCGAATCCGAGCCTGTTGTGTTTCGTCCAGTTTCGCACCGGCACGCACGAAACTTTCGTAGTGCTGTTTCAAAACTTCTCGTTGTTCTTCGCTGAGTCCCAGCGACTCGCGAGTTTTGAACAGTTTTTCAACTCGGGCAAACAGCCCGCGATTCAGCAGAATGTTGTCCGAATGTGCCGCCTGCAATGGAGCGAGTTCCGTTTCGATGTTCTGCAGGTCCTTCGTTTTCTCTGCCGAGGTCATATTTGAAAACACATTCCGCACACGAGTCAGGAGAGCTCCGGATCTTTCAATTGCCTCAATTGTGTTTTCAAATGTCGGGGTGTCAGTTTGAGCCGCAATGGCATCCATTTCAGCAAGCTGCTGCTTCATTCCGACCATGAATGCCGGCTGGTAATGCTCCAGCCGGATTCTGTCAAAGGCCGGCGCGTGAAAGGCGAGCGGACTTGGCGCGGCAAAAGGATTGTCAGCAGGAAGTTCCGTATCAGGTGCAGCGGAAGGTTGAGCAGTCACGGGGGTATTCGGGTCCTTTGGAGCGGCCGGAGCATATTCATAAAAGCTGACAGTCGAAGTCGCCGTCAGAAGAGTTGCTAGCCGGAACAGAGATTTCATGATTTGCCATCCTCTATAGGTTTCAGAACCTTGCCTGGCGTTGAGTCAGAAATTCGACCAGCGCCTTATCGAACGGCATACTCGTGTCGAGTGGCACGTAGTCTGCCCCGATACTTACACATGTTGAACGGAAGCGTTCACGCAGTTCAGCGACCGCCTCCAGATAGTCCGCTCGGATACCGGCTGCATCCACGATCTCGTGATCCTGTGACTCAGGTTCCAGCAGATCGACGCTGCCGGAAAACGGAAACGTGACTTCTGCTTCATCCAGAATATGGAACAGAATCACATCGTGGCCACGGAATCGAAGGATTCGCAGGGCGTCGATGATCTCATCCGGATCAGCCAACAAGTCCGACATTAACATCATCAGACTTCGATGTCGAATCATCGCCGCCACCCGCCGCAGATTGCCGCCAATGTTTGTTGTTCCCGTCGGTTTGCAGCGCTGGAGCACAGCAAGAATATCGCCGAGGTGCGACCGCCGACTGCGCGCCGGCAGACTGGCTCGCAACTCATCGTCAAACGTCATCAGTCCGACAGGGTCCTGTTGATGAATCATCAGGTAGCTGATGGAGGCCGCGAGGCAGATTGCGTAGTCAAATTTCGTCAGCGTCTGGCGATAGGTGTAGGCCATACTTCGAGACAAATCCATCAGCAGGTAGCCGGTAATATTCGTCTCTGCCTGATACTTCTTGATGTAAATACGGTCAGTCCGAGCGAACACCTGCCAGTCAATGTCCTTCGGATCGTCTCCAGGTTCGTACCGGCGATGCTCGCTGAATTCGACGCTGAACCCATGGAAGGGACTGGCATGCAGTCCGGCCAGCAACCCTTCGACAATAAACTTCGCGCGCAGATCCAGCCTTG
Organism: Candidatus Kuenenia stuttgartensis; assembly: GCA_945861465.1. GTDB lineage: Bacteria > Planctomycetota > Planctomycetia > Planctomycetales > Planctomycetaceae > SXXK01. The sequence continues at coordinate 13,378 of CAMAVB010000158.1, read as the reverse complement.
CGATGCTCTGAATCACTTCGGGCTTGAGATACTGTTCAGCGGACGACATCGTGATGCTTTCCTGGACTGCGGCAGCCTGCTGCCGCTTTCTTCAGCCAGCCTGCTGGCCCCGTTATGGTCGGTGATATTCAATGATCATCAACGCAGAAGCCCCGCAGCAGGCTGCGAGCACAAAAGCGGCAGCAGGCTGCCGCAGTCCACATCCGATTTACGCCAGCGTAAACTCCGGCAGTCTGACGATTTCGCCGCCTTTATTGGCCGACTCATGAGCACAAATGCCGACGCAGGTCCAGTTGGCACTGGTGACGGCGTTGGGACGCGGATCGCGGCCTTCGACGAGGGCGCTGACGAATTCATGCACCAGATGAGGATGTGAACCGCCATGGCCGCCGCCCTGCAGGAATGACAGATGATCGGCGTCATGAATCTCGGCGGGTTGAGTGAATCGACGGATCGGTTCCGGCAGCAGATGGGCATAATCGGGGATCGTGACTTTTTCCGGAATCTCAGGCTCAGGCTTTTTCGCGGTATGGATCACATGCGGCTCGTGTTCCACCAGCGTCCATTCGAAACTTCTCTGCGTGCCGTACACATCGAAACTCTCACGATACTGCCGCGCCACGTCGTAAAGAAACCGCCAGATATGGGCCGTGAGATCCGTATTGCGAATCTTGATGTGACAAGTCTCCACCGCGAACTTGTTGCCGGACTTTTCCGCGATGTCTTCGCGAACTGTGCCTGAACCGAAACAACTCACGTATTCAGCCAGACCATCGACCAGTCCCAGACAGGGGCTCACGACGTGCGTCGCGTAGTGCATCGGAATCATCTTCTCCCAGTAGCTTGGCCAGCCATCCATGTCCTGCGGATGTGAGGCAGCGAGATGCTGAATCTTGCCGAGTTCACCTTTCCTGTACATTTCTTTGATGAACAGATACTCGCGGCTGTAAACCACAGTTTCAGCCATCATGTACTTCAGGCCGGTCTGCCTGACCTTTTCAACAATCTGGCGACAGTCGTCGATCGTCGTCGCCATCGGCACGGTACACATCACATGTTTGCCCGCATCCAGCGCCTTGAGCGACATCCATGCGTGGTCGGGAATCGGACTGTTGATGTGAACGGCGTCGATACTCTTGTCGGCCAGCACTTCGTCGTAGCTGGTGTATCGTTTTTCAATTCCAAACTGATCACCGCATTTTTTGAGTTCCGCAGGATCGCGTCGGCAAATGGCCGCGACGTTGGCGTTTGGATGAGCCTGATAGATCGCAATGAACTCCGCGCCGAATCCAAGCCCGATCATTGCCACATTGATTTGTTTCGCCATCGTTTACTCGCTGTCTGGATCAAAATACGGTCAGGATTGCATGTATGATGCGTGCCGGGCGTAACTGTCTCGCGAAATCTCCGGAAGTTCAACCATCGCCGTACGTTTGCTGGCAAATAGTGAAAAGCTTGCTTCTCGTTTCAGAGATTGAACCAGCGAACCGTGAGAGAGTCAGAACGACTCCCCAACGTGTCGCACGCTCGATGCTAGAATTTTCCGGGTGACTGCTCAGATTGCAGGCAGTCAGAATTTGCGGGGCTTCCTGTTTCAGGCACAAAATCCTATGCAGCGTGTGATCCAGTCAATTTACTGCAGAATACGCAGTGCGAGAAGCGGAATGTCGAAGTCCACGTTCATTGCGGGGCTTGTGCTCTGGACGCTGGTGCTCGGCGTATTGTATCTGGTTGCCGTTCGTAAAATGTCGAAAGACCCAAGCGAGGCGAAGGCGGCTCAGACAGCGAAAACGGTTGGCTCTGGACAACGAGCCGACGAAGACGAGCAGGATCCGATCCGGGCGACTCAGAAAACCGTCATCATCAGTTTCCCCAGCCGTGAGCTTCCGGAGTTCGAGTTTCCTGAAAGCATGGGTGGCACTGTCAGTCGCGAAAGCATGAAGGGCAAACGCTGGCTCGCCAATTTCATTTTCACGCGATGTGCCGGACCGTGTCCGCTGATGACCAGGGATATTTCCGAACTTCATCGTCTGGTGGCGAAGTCGAATCCTGATTTTCGTTTTGTCTCATTCAGTGTTGATCCTGTGTACGATTCGGTTGCGGTGCTGCAGAAATATGCGGAGACATTTCAAGCCGATCATGATCGCTGGAAGTTTGTCACCGGCGATGAAACCGCGATGCACGATCTGATTCGAGTAGGATTTACGCAATATGTTCAGCCGAATCTGGGTGATCTGCGAATGCCGGGAATGGAAGTGGCTCATTCCAATCGCGCTGTGCTGGTGAACGAAGACGGTGTGCCGGTCGGTTCGTTCATCATGATCGTTCCGGGGGATGTGGCAAAACTTCGACGGATCATTGAAGGCAAGGATGAATTTCCGAAACCAGGTCCGTCACTTTCGTTCTCCGCGACGAGTGGTGAGAATCCAGAGGTCCCCCTGACGCTCGTGCCCGTGAAAGTCGGCGATTCAGCCATGGCTGTGGGGGCCGATGGCGATTCGACCAAGAGCGAAGAAGCGAACGGAAAAAAGCCGGATGAGACAAAGCCGGACGAGACACCGCAGGCGAAGAATCAAAAGATTGACGAACTTCTGCCAGCATGGGCGGCGACTATGCCCACGCTCAACGCGGGTTTAAATTCACTCTGCATCCTGCTGTTACTGTCAGGACTGGTCGCGATCAAGTCCGGAAATAGAATCAGACATCGCAATTTGATGATTTTTTCGTTCCTTGTGTCGGTGGCGTTCCTGGTCAGCTACCTGACATATCACGAGGTGTTGCATCGGTTTACCGGTTACCGTGGCCGCGCGTTTGTGGGTAGTGTTTTGGCCACTCGCGTGTACTTTGGGATTCTGATTCCACACGTCATTCTTGCGGCATTGGTCCCGATTCTCGCCCTTCGGGTTTTCTATCTTGCATTCAAAGAACGCTGGTCAGAGCATCGTCGATTTGCAAAAATCACGTTGCCGATCTGGTTGTTTGTGTCGATGACTGGTGTGGTAATTTATGGCATGCTGTACCACTGGCCGTGGCAGACCGTCGCTGCGGCGTTAAGCATGGCTCAACAGTTTTAGGAGTCTGCCTGATGAAATCTCTGCTTCGCCTGACACTTGCTGCCGGAGTTTTTGCGGCAACTGCTGGTGCATTGCCTCACGCATGGCAATCTCAGGCAGCGGCTTGCCCAGGCTGTAAAACTGCAAATGAAACGGACTTGCGGAGACCAACAGCGTACATGTACAGCATCCTTTTCATGCTCGGAATGCCCGCTACGATCTTCAGTTGTTTCGGCGTGGCTTTCTACCGCATGTCGCGCCGTGAGATGTTGGCACAGGACGCACTGTTCGCGGAAGACACTCCTGTAGAAACCCCCTGATGTTCTGGAAATCACGTTCAGGTGTCCGCGTCTGGCCAGGTCGACCTTATCCTCTGGGGGCAACCTGGGACGGTAATGGAGTCAACTTTGCGTTGTTCTCCGCAAATGCAACTCGAGTCGAGCTGTGCCTGTTCGATTCCGTGGATTCCCAGGAAGAGAGCTACTGTGTCTCTTTGCGCGAGCAGACGGATCTTGTCTGGCACTGCTTTTTGCCGGACATTCGTCCCGGACAGTTGTACGGCTACCGAGTCCACGGACCCTATGATCCCCAGCGCGGACATCGGTTCAATGCCCATAAGGTTGTCCTGGACCCGTACGCGAAAGCAATTGGACGCGACATCCGGTGGTCTGATGCGATGTTTGGTTACCGCATCGGTGATCCTGAGCAGGACCTTTCTTATGACACCCGAGACAACGCAGCACACGCTCCTTTGGCGATGGTCGCAAAGCCCGGTTTTCGCTGGAGATCGGACCGGCCGCTGCGAACGCCGTGGCATGAAACCGTAATCTACGAAGCGCATGTCCGAGGGTTCACAAAACAGCATCCGGACGTCCCGGAACACAAACGAGGAACCTTTGCCGGACTGGCGTCGTCTGCATCGATTCGTCACCTGCGCAGACTTGGAGTGACGGCGGTTGAATTGATGCCGGTTCACCATCGCGTTGACGACCGTCATCTTGTTGAGCGAGGATTGTCAAACTACTGGGGGTACAACACTTTATCGTTCTTTGCGCCCGATACGAGGTACGCCGCAACATCCGTCAGCGGTTCTGTGCTCGAATTCAAAAAAATGGTTCGGCGACTGCATCGTGCCGGTCTGGAAGTGATTCTGGATGTGGTCTACAACCATACGGGTGAAGGAAATCATCTTGGTCCCACGCTATCGCTTCGGGGCATTGATAACGCATCCTACTACCGGTTGACGTCGGAAACCGGTCGGTATTACATGGACTACACGGGCTGCGGAAATACGCTGAACATGCTCTGCCCGCATGTGCTGCAGCTGATAATGGACAGCCTGCGATACTGGGTGCAGGAAATGCATGTCGATGGTTTTCGTTTCGACCTCGCCAGCGCTCTCGCGCGGGAATTGCATGCCGTGGATCGGCTGGGCGCGTTTTTTGACATCATTCATCAGGACCCTGTCCTGTCACAGGTGAAGCTGATTGCAGAGCCGTGGGATCTGGGTGAAGGCGGTTATCAGGTTGGGAATTTCCCGGTGCTGTGGACGGAATGGAACGGCAGGTATCGTGATTCGGTGAGGCGATTCTGGCGCGGCGACGGCAACGCAGTGTCTGAATTTGCCACTCGACTCTGTGGCAGCAGTGATCTGTACGAACACAGCGGAAGAAAGCCCTACGCAAGTATCAACTTCATTACATCACACGACGGTTTCTGTTTGAGTGACCTGGTCAGCTACAACGAGAAAAACAATCACCAGAATGGCGACGGCAACTGCGATGGCGACAACCACAATCTGAGCTGGAATTGTGGCCATGAAGGACCGACGGAAAATGCAGAGATTCATGAATTGCGACTGCGGCAATTGCGGAATTTTTTCGCCACGCTGATGTTGTCTCAGGGAGTGCCGATGCTGTGCAGCGGGGATGAATTGAAACATTCGCAGCAAGGCAACAACAACACCTACTGTCAGGATAATGAGCTCAACTGGCTGAACTGGAGTCCGGGTGCAGACGAAGCGCAGATGCGGGATTTTGTAGCCCGAGTCGTGCGACTTCGGCGGCAGAATCCGGTCCTGCGGCGGCGACTTTTTCTGGTAGGAACAGAAGTTCGAGGATCTGAATCGACGGACATTACCTGGTTTGACGCATCCGGACGGGAAATGCAGGATGCGGACTGGCATGCTCCCACCGCACGAGTGTTCGGAGAACGCTTGAACGGAAAGATGCTGAGTGAATTCGACACGCGAGGCAACGCGATTGTAGGCCGAACTCTGACAATCCTCTACAACGCATCCACAGAAAACGTGCGGTTCGTCCTGCCACTCGTGGGACACGCTGAATACTGGTGCCCGATTCTGGATACGTCGTCATGGTTATCCGTTCGGAAGCGAATCCGTGGCGGTGACGCCGTGCCGCTGGTCGCACGCTCGATTCTTGTGCTGGAACTCAGGCGAATTTGGCCGGCATTTCTCGCGAACCTCCTGTTACCGTCCCGGCAACCCGCAGAACCTCCGGCGATGCCGAAACTGCATGATTCCGACATTCGACCGCGGAAGTCGGCTTAACAGTTGCTGCCCCGGTACTTCATGCAATTTTGCCGGTTCAATTGGTCTGATTGAAGGATCCACACGTTTCTGACAGTTTCTTAAACTCCACGGTTGGTTAAGATTCCATTCGATCGTTCGTTTCCAAATTTCAGATTTCAAATTTTCGGCTCTTCCAGAGTCAAAGACTTCCAGCCCACGACACTGTTCAGGAATGTTGGTTCCCGTGCAACTGTTTCGCTACATCCGCAAGGCATTCACTAATCACTGGAACCTGTTGGGGCTGGTCGGCGGCTTTGGGTTTTCCTTTTTGTCCGGAAGTCCCGAGATTGGTTTGCCACTCGTCGTTGCTGCTGAAGTGGCGTGGCTGGGAATTGTGGGGACCCATCCCCGATTCCAGCAGTACGTGGATGTCGCTGAAAACGAAATTGTGCGGTCGAAGGACGCCGCAGCCACGGATGAACGCATGCGAAAGATGTTCTCCGCACTGCCGCGCGGTCTGCAGAATCGTTTTTCAGAATTGCTCAAGCAGTGCCATGAACTGCGTGCAATCAGTCAGGGCTACCACGCCGCAAACAATGCGTCCGAAGAGGGTACCGTCGCCGAACTGCGCATGAATGGTCTCGACAAGCTGCTGTGGTTGTATTTGAAATTGCTGTATACCGAATACTCGCTGAATCGCTTTTTCGAAACGACAGGTACCGAACAGATTCAGCGAGATCTGAAACAGGTCCAGGAGCGGCTCAAACGCGAACAGGAGCGTCCTTCAGGTACACAGCGCGATCGCATCATTGCAACGCTGCAGGACAATCTGCAGACCTGTGAACAGCGACTGGCCAATTTTGAACAGGCGCGCGACAGCTACGAATTGGTGCGTGCCGAACAACAGCGTCTGGAAACTCGCATTCGCTCGCTGGCCGAAATGAGCATCAGTCAGGGTGATCCGGGGACAATCTCATCGCAAGTGGATACGGTCGCAGGCAGCGTGGCCGAAACAGAAAAGACGCTGGAAGATCTGAAGTTTGTCACGGGACTCTCGTCACTGGATGAAACCGTGCCCGAGATCATTCCGCGACAAAAAGTGTCACAGTAAACGTATGACCAACATTGTTGCAGGTTGCAGGTTGCAGGTTGCAGGTTGCAGGTTGCGAGTTGTACGCGACAAAAGGTGACACAGTGAAGGTATGACCGTAAGCCCTCAGAAACTACTTCTTTCCGGAGAGCGTTCACAACTCGTTGTGATTGATGTTCAGGAACGACTGCTGCCGGTGATTCGGGATCATCTGAGCGTCGTCGCATCGATTCGCTTCCTGATGGATGCCGCAGCGCTACTGCAGGTTTCTACGGTTGTGACGGAGCAGTACCCGAAAGGGCTCGGGCCGACTGTTGAACTCCTTCGCAACCATCCGGCAACGCTTGCAACGCTGGAAAAATTGAAGTTCAGTGCTGCCCAGACATTGATGACGGAGTGGTCGGTGTCGGGTCTATCGGCACCGGGACCGCCGCTCTTCAGGGCGCAACAGATTGTATTGGCCGGGATTGAAACGCATATATGTGTCCAGCAAACAGCTCTTGAACTGTTCGAGAAAGGGTATCAGGTTTTCGTGGCTGCAGATTGTGTTGGCAGTCGAGCTGCCGACGACCATCAATGGGCACTGTATCGCATGGCCAACGCCGGCGTGATCATCACGACTGCGGAGGCAATCGCCTTCGAGTGGTGCGAACGAGCGGGCAACGATTCTTTCAAGACCCTCAGTCGGCTCGTTCGTGACCGCGATAAGCAGCGAAGCGATTCAAATTGAACGAGTTGAGCGAAAAAATCGGCGCAGGTGGTTCCTCCTCTCGAATCAATCGCAGGGCTGCAAGGACAGGCAGCGAGCGAGTGCGTTGTCTGGAAAGTGGGGTGTCCCCGGTCAACACTTTATTTCAAGTAACTTTGGATGGCCCCTCCTGTTCCCCCTTGAGTATTTGAGGCAACATCGTTGTCGCTTCTTATTGTCACAGGTGCTGATTCTATTCCGGAGGTTGTGGGGCCGATCACTGAGCTTCAACATTAACACAGGTACAGCGCCTACCGGTCTTCGAGAAGCGAGGTTCATGGGATAAAATTCGCTCGCCAGACAGACGAGCCCGATTCGATGAAAAATTCGCTCGCCGTTCGATGAACCGTTTGTCGTTCAGTGAACGGAGTGACTGTTGGTGAGCGAGTCGATGCGTTTCTACGATTCCGCACTGGGTTTTCTGCTGCTCATGGTTGAACGTTTAGGTCGCCATTGATTGAGAGGCCATGGAGAATGACCGCAGGCCGAAGCGTTTCGAAAGGTACTGCTTCAGAGCTTGCCGCTCGCTTCAAGCGCAGCCTGAATCGTTACGAGTGGCAAGAGCAGTGAAAGTGGCGCGTCCGAAAGGGCAACTGCTCCGTACGAGGCATACCATTTTGCTGCTCGCACGGACTTGGCGTCAATCAGGATTGCCACGCCACCAACTTCGGTTGCTGCGAGCAGACATCGGCGGCCAGCGGCGAGGATCAATTGCCCGCCCATACCCTGTCCCTGGAATTGCCCACTGACCGCTAATCTGCCGAGCCTAAAAACGGGCACGTCGTGCCGCGCAAGACCCTTTCGAACAACATCAGGGACGCGAGCATACTCTAGTGAAGCCGGGCAAAGACTGTAGAAACCGAGAATTGTCTTGCCGTCCGAATTGGAGATGGCCAGGAACGTCTTGGCGGCACCCTTGTCATGATTTTTGCGGGCGTGGTGTTGCAGGAATTCATTCAACGCCGATTCACCGCAATCGAAGGAATCTCGATCGTGCTTACGGGAGATCGGCTCTTCATGCCAGTCAGGAAGACTCATGACCGTTTCGGCAACGCACGGGCTGCTTTTCGAAGTTTCGCATTCGGAGCTGGCGGGTTTTCCAGAAGGTCCAGAACACGCCGACTGTCGCGTTGAGAAAGTATCACTCGTTCGTGTTCTTCGATCACCAGTTGCGCTTCCCGCAATGCGGTGCGGAGAATGAAGGCTGTCATATCGGTTTGCGCGAGAGCAACCGCTCGCATGATCAGCGCCTTGTCAGCTGTTCGGATGCGCAGGGCGACTCGACTGTTGTCGTTGATAGCGGCTCGTGGCATAGTATCTCCTTTTGTGTGTACACATTCAAAGCGTACAATACAAGGAGCTGGAAGTCAACACGTCTTGACGAATCTTGATTCTGCGTTCGTGGTTGAGAACGAGCGTTTCAACAGTCGCCCGACCAATTCGAGTGATTCCGATGACTTGATATCCCTCCGAGCAGAAGTGCTCGTCCCATTCGTGCCGACGGGGATGAAAGGGCGGCACTGGTTCTTGATCGTCGGGTGCAGTCACTTCCACGCGATTCGATTTATGAAAATTGCAGCCTAAACAGGCCCATGCAAGATTTTCGATCTCTGATTTTCCACCCCGAGAACGTAGGATGATGTGCTCGACATGGAAGGTAGCACCTTGCAGCGACTGGTGCATCCGGCAGTACTCACCTCGACCAGCAGCGCATCGCTCCACCGCCCGGCTGAACTCGCTCAAGGATGTCATTCAGGTTCGCGCCCCAGCAAGTGGATCGCTTCGTCTCGCACCAAAGAAAGGCGTTCACTCAGCTCAACAAACGATTCCAAATCTGCGCGTTCAGTATCTGTCAGCAGCCCCTCGTTGTTGCGATCCATCAACTCCTGTAATCGCTGGTCTGCTTTGGCAGGCAGGCAGGCGCAGACTTCCCACAGACTCCACCCACTCCAACGGTGCGTCAATCGTAGTGCTCACGCATAGTTCTCCCAACCAAACAAAATCCGTCGGGCCGATAATTCATCGCCTTTGCGTCCCCGTCCAAAGTGTCCACCAACACTGAGTCGTCTCTTACCATCAGTGCCCTGTCGCCGATACTGAACCCTGCAGATGCAGTCCTAAAACATTGCACATCGTCTGGATTACAGCGTGTTTTGGGGGTTTCTTGAACCGTTGGCGACTCGTGCCCTGAACCGCGACGCGGTCCAGGCTGAGTCACAAAGGCCCTGCTCGAATGTTCCGGCAGCGACCGAAATTCCCCTTAATCGCTCCCGCGAAAACGCGGGGCCGTAAATTCCTGGTCGTTTGCCCAACGGCTGGAGTCTGCACTTGCAACAGACGCTGAAAGGATCCGTGATCTATGTCCGAGAAACTAACGCCAAAGGACAGGCCACAGTCTTGGGCCACACGTCCGATGTCAGTCCGATCTGGACCAACCGCCTGGTTCGCGCAGACGTTGATTTGACCAGAGGCCAGATCCGTTTTCATGCTCAGCGTAGAAGGGACCCTCACACTCATCTCCTCTTGGCCACTCACGACTACGACACTCCAAAGAAGCGATTCAGTGAGTGACCCTGGATTACTGATAGTCTCGCGAATGGGTGCCGTGAACACTGACCTCGGAATACTGAGAGTCGCACGAATCGCCCCGTCGCGAGTAACCTCCGATTACTGATATCTGGCCAATTAGAGAATGACGTCGTTCCTGTTTGAAGGTCAACTCTGACTTTCTTGTGCCTTCGGCACCCAGCTTCTCCGAAGCTGGGCCACCCGGCGGGATGCTCCATGTACGTGTTTATTTGTGGAAACGAGACGTGTTCTCTCGGCGGTAATCAATCAATAGAAAAACTATCGGCCGAGGATGCTCAGGGTGCTTGATCTGTTCGCTGCATGGTTCTCCTTTCTGCATCAAGGCGATTTAGACAGCACATTTTTCAAGCTGTATTGTGTCGCTCAAGTTCGCGATATTGCTTTACAGCTTTCATGGTTTCATGCTAGAGTTCGGTTCGCAGAAGTTAAGGCAGGAAGGATTGTTCCCATCGGATAAAAGGATTTTAAGATGGCAGTAATTGGCTACTTCGAAGCATTTCCACAGAAAACGGAAACTGAACTGAGAACCGTCACCTTTGTGGAGGATGGCCCCGGTATTCCTGCAGGCATTTACCTGTTCACCGAATATTTTTGCACGGACCTGAATTGCAATTGCGAGCGAGTCATCATCAAAGTTTTGAATCCGAAATCCGAATCTGATCGAAATCCACGTGAAGTCGCCACAATCAGCTACACATGGAGTCCTGGTGAGGATAAAGCCTGGCAGAAGACGAATTCAGAGTTTGCCAATCCCTTTCTGGATCCTTTTCATAAACAGGCATCTTTTGCGGATGAGCTTCTGGAATTCTGGAGTGACATGGTCGCGAGAGACCGAGGCTACGCATTGCGTTTAGCAACGCATTATGACGAGTTACGTCAAAAGAAGGGCAAGTCGGAACGGCGCGCAACAGCATTCGATCCCTCCGCGTTCGACGCACCGCTGAACCGAGAAGAACGCCGCCGCCTTCGCAAATCCCGGCCCGGCAAACATGCGCGCGGCTGATTCCTGGCTGACTCTACCGGATTCTATGTGCAGTCAGGAAAACCCAATTTAAAGGGTGAATTCAGGCCCAACGGGCCGGTGCGATGTCAGCCTGGGGCATCGCCCCAGGACGGAAAAACAAGCGAGTGATTGAGCCCCAAAAGGGCGGTACTCATAAGAATATCAGGTTAGGATCGCCCCGTTGGGGCTATGCGCAAATTGTCTCGCATGAAACCTGGGGCGTTGCCCCAGGATGATATACGACCAGCCCGTTGGGCTGAAGCCAAATTTTGGAAGTCTATTCCAAATCGACGATAGTTTGGGAAATCACGACACATAGAATTTGGTAGTGTCAGATTCCTGGATTCCGACTTGAACCACTGGCCTCTTCCATTCCCAGACTTTTACTGGACAAAGAAGAGTTTTCGCAAAAATCGAGGCATTGGCTTGCAAACGAGTCGGCGACGCAAAAATGAAACAAAAATGTATTAAAACAAATCTGTTTCATAGGGTTGTGTGTGCCGACCAATCAGACTGGTCCACCGGTGCGCGGCGGCGACTTTTACGATCGCGAGACGTTCATTCCGCAGCTTTGGGAGCGAATTAGCGATGGCGCAAACATCCTGTTGCTCGCGCCACGCAGGGTGGGCAAATCTTCAGTCATGTTCCGGCTTGTCGATCAGGCGAAGGAGTGACTCGGCAGGTTCTGAATCAGGCGCTCGCCGGCAACGTTAATAATCCCGACGAACGTCCGCAACATCTGGACTTCCTGCTGCAAGTGCTGCAAACCGATGGTTACCTCGTTCATGAAGCAGAACGGTACCACTTCCGTTCGGCCCTGTTGAAAGACTTCTGGAAAAGGAGTCGGCTCCAGTGACTGCTGCCGCATCGTAGGACCCGCTCAGACATGATCTCCATGGCATCGCCGTTTACAATCCGGATCTGCTGAGTGAGCAGGAACTCAAAGCCGCTTTTATCGCTCGACGTGATCTGCTTGAGCGTCTGCTCGACATGTGTACTCCGCTCTACAAAGCACGGTTTGAAGAGCTGCCCGCTCAGGGTCAACAGATTCTGGATGCTCTGGCGATGCTATGGGAACCGGCCACGGCGGCACAGGTCGCGGAGAAAGCCCGACTGGAAGTGACCACCGTTTCATCGCAACTCGCACGACTCGTACGGCAGGGCGTGGTGGAGAAGGTAGCCTTGCCGCCCGGCAAGCGAATTGGTTTTCAGATTGCCGAGCGATTCTTCAATATCTGGTACCTGATGCGTGCCAGCCGGCGAGTTCGCCGTCGTCTGCTGTGGCTGGCTCAGTTTCTGAAAATGTTCTATTCAGAACCCGAGCGACGCCAGCGTGCCTCCGCGTATCTGCACGACGCACCGCTGGAATCCTCTTCCGCGATCCGACACGCGGAATACGGTTTCGGTCTGACACAGTCCCTTTCAGAAACGGACCAGTGTTCCGCCGTTGAATATCGGGCTCTGGCGTTGCTGAATTCGACGACGGAGACACGCAGCCGAATCCATGAACTGCTGGACCTGGAAGGCGACGACCATGAACTAAAACCCGTTGCCGAGCGATTGCGACTGATGTCCGAGGCCAGAGAGAGCATCTTTGCCTGCCGTCCTGATGTCTGGCCGGAAGAACTCGACCGCACAGAGTTCTGGCACCTGTTCGGTGGCAGCTTGTCGTTTTCCGTTGCAGAAAAGCAGCAGTTCGCCGCAACGATGGTAAATCTCGGCGCGGACAAGATTCGCTCGATCTATGAACTCATCCGGAAAGAAAAACGGAATTGGGCTGAGACACGCTTTCGGGGAACTGAGGGAAGTCGGCTGTTGGACGAGTTCTACGCAGCCATGGCCAGCGGATACCTCGATGGCCCCGCAGATTCGGCATCAGCAGCGATTGCAGCTCAGACGCTGGAATTCACTGCGTTGCCCACCATCGTCGCATTTTGGGTGGCCGCATCCGGAGGGACTCAGACCGAAGATGTTTATCGACAATTCCTGCAATTAGTTCCCGAATCGTCAGAGGCATGGAACGGTCTGGGAAACCTGTTGTCCGGCAAACTGGGTCGTTACACGGACGCGGAGCAGGCGTATCGCAAGGCCATCGAATTCGATCCCAAAGATGCGTCTCCATGGTACGGTCTGGGAATCCTGCTGTCCGGCAAACTGGCTCGTTACGCGGACGCGGAGCAGGCGTATCGCAAGGCCATCGAAATCGATCCCAAATATGCGTCTCCATGGAACGGTCTGGGAAACCTGCTGTCCGAAAAACTGGCTCGTTACGCGGACGCGGAGCAGGCGTATCGCAAGGCCATCGAAATCGATCCCAAAGATGCGTATCCATGGTACGGTCTGGGAATCCTGCTGTCCGACAAAC
>CAMAVB010000157.1 GCA_945861465.1 Candidatus Kuenenia stuttgartensis | reverse complement strand
GGCTCATGGACGCAGTTTGCAGGCTGGTCTCCGGATGGCAGAATGGCGGTTGTTGGGCGGGGCTGGGAGAGCGCCGAGAATGCAGCGTGGGAGGAAGAACACAAGACGTTTCGCTTCAATCCCGAAGGCTGGCTGTATGACTCGTATCTCGTCGATGTGGCGAGCGGAACGGCAGAGAACGTCACGGCAGTGGACCGGGTGAGTTTCTACAACGCGGGATTGTTCTACTGGCAGAATGACTTGACAAAGCTTGGATTCACAGCATTGATTGACGGAAACTCGAAGCCGTTTCGCATGGATCGCGATGGGCGCCATAAGACCGATCTGACGAAGGACTCCAAAGGCTTCGCGTACGGGTTCAGCAGTTCGCCCGATGGTTCGAGGATTTCGTATCACGAGAACTATCAGGTCTATCTGGCCGACGCCGATGGCTCGAATCGTGTGCATGTACAGACGGGGCATCCGTTTGTCTTCGCTCCGTCCTGGTCGCCTGACGGGAAGTGGCTGCTGTTCGTTTCCGGAGAACACTACGACTGCCATCCACACATTGTGCGGGCTGACGGGACCGGGCTGAGGAAGCTGGCAGACAGAGGTGGCTACCGGGGCGTGATCGAGTTTCTCGATGTGCCCGATTACCACGGCGGCAGCAGCGATATTCCTGTATGGTCAATTGACAGCAATTCCGTGTTCTACACGGCGAAAGTCGGTGCCAATGTCGAGTTGTTTCAGATCATGCTGGAAGGTCAGCCCGAGCAGCTGACCCACTCCGCTGAGGGAACTCTGCACTATCATCCAAAGCCGTCACCCGACGGCAAGTGGATTGTGTATGGTTCGCAGCGCAACGGCGTGCGGAATCTGTTCCTGATGCGGTTATCCGATCGAAAAGAACGGGCACTGACAGACCTTCCGACTGGCCATGCCGCGATGCATGCGTCCTGGCAGCCATTGGAGGTCGTGCAGTCGGCGGCAATTCCTGACTGGCAGTCCGCCCGGGAGTTGCATCCGGGAATTCGGCTGATTCAGGTCAGTGTTTCCGAACCACGTCGCATGCAGATTCATGCCGTCAAGATCGATCTGACCACTCCGAGGCTGGCACTGTACACGACCCCGCAAGCCGAGCAATGGGTCGAGAACAAAACGGAGACGGTCCGTCAGACGACTCGTGATTTTTTGCGGAGTTCGCAGGGAACGGAGCGGCAAGTTTTGTTTGCGGCTAATGCTGACAGTTTTTCGCCCTGGCCAGCTCCCTTTCGTGAACGCACGCCGACAAATCTGGGAGGGCTGGCGATCAGCGAAGGCAGTGTTGTGTCACCGCCCAGCGGAACTCCGTCGTTGGTGATCACAAAATCCGGCGAGGCTTCAATTCAGACAACGACCGGCGAGACATCTCTGAACACGATTCAGACGGCGATCAGCGGTTTTGCTCTGTGTCTGAGTGATGGCGTCGTTCAGCCTTCCGGAAATGACCTTCACCCGCGAACCGGACTCGGACTTTCGGCTGACGGAAAGTCGCTGTTTGTGGTGGCGATCGACGGACGCCGATACTCTCGCCAAGGCGCAACGACGCAGGAATTGGGCGAATGGCTAAAGAAGTTCGGAGCGGATGACGGCATCAACATGGACGGCGGCGGTTCGACCACCCTGGCCTGGTGGAATCCGCAAGCCAGCGACGATGCCAGAAGCGAACTCATCAATTCACCCGTTGGCAGCGGCGTGAAATTCGAGTCCGAAGTCGCAGATCGACAATATCTCCCGACGGAACGCGCGAACGGCAACAACTTCGGTGTCTACTACCAGCAGGTTCCGTGAGTCATCGCGCCCTGGAGTTTTTCGCTTAGGACTGGCGCAAAAATGACTGTCGTGTTCCGGAAGTGGAGCACGTTTTTAACGTGCTCGGCACGATGGAATCGTGCCCCACTTATTTCTGTCTCAGTCCTTAACGGCGAGCCGCAGGCGAAACATGGCTACGACGCCTGCGGCTCGCCGTTAAACGCTTACGGGGTTGCAATCACGGCGTCGGCTTCGATCAGGAGCAGGCGCGTGCCGATGTGCTGGATCGGGACGCCAAAGCACTGCGATACGGCGAAACGGTATTCTTCTAACTGTGGTCCATAGTGCAGTCGGCGAGCTTCGATCCAGCTGTTGCGGTCTCCGGCAAAGCGGTCGGTCTTGAAATCGACAATGTCAGCCGCAACCGGTCGCCCGTTCTGCAACAGGAGTACGAGGCGGTCGATTGATCCAAGGACCAGTTCATTCTGATGCAGCAGCGCAAACGTACGTTCGCGTTCGACTCTCGTCGTGGCCTGTCCGGATTCAATCGCGCTGCGGAACGCCGCAAACGATTCGACCGTGCCAATCTTATTTTGCTGAAACACGCGCCGGGTTTCCGGACGCTGAATGGCGGCATGAAAGTCTGACAGCAGACGATCGACGGCGGTGTCAGGCACGGTTAACTCTGTTGCCTTGCGCCGCAGCAACGATTCGGCCGGCATTGCCGTCGCGTCGTCGAGCCATTCGATACATTCGAACCACGCATGCATCACCGTCCCGCGCGTTTTCGGATCGACGATCGTCCGGACGCCGGCCTCAGCCACATCCGTGGAGGCTGGCATCGTTTCACGCCGCGCGATCAATGATGTCACGGCTGGAAGATACAGCCGCGTTTCATCATGTCTTGAGGGGGCTCGTCGCTTTAAGCCACGGCGCCTTCCGTCGGTCATCGGAGCCAGTCGCACGTGCGGCACGACGTGAGATCTGGACTGCCGTTTTTCCGTCGCGATCGCCGTCATCTTCGACACGGACTGGTACCAGTCCGGATCCCCGGTTTCATACAGCATGGCGGAGGCTTCTGCCTGTGATTGATCGGTCAATGACGCCAGCAGCAGACCCGCGAATGTCTTTGGTGGCTGCTTACTGGTAATGGGCTTCGTCAACAGATGCATCGCATGCACGGCCCGGGTAACGGCTACGTAAAACACCGACAGATTATCCGAGATCTGCCGGGCGACCGTGTCTCGAAACGCGGCCTGCAGTCCCGGCGGCAGCATGGGCCAAATTGCCTTGTTGCTCCACACACAGACGCGATCCGGGACTTCGCCCGCGCCGGGTCCGGTGAAAGCGGCGTCCGGTGCCTTGAAAATCGGCACTTCCAGATCGGGCAATACGACAACATCGAACTCAAGGCCCTTGCTTTGATGAATCGTCATGACGCGAACCGGCGCGGGTTCGGATTTCTGAAATTTGCTGTTCTCCAGCAGCCGCACGAAGTCGCAGGGATTGAGCGATCCCGTCTGATCAAACTGCCATCCCTGCGCCACGATCTGCTGGAGTCGCAAGCGATCACGAGCCGTGCAGATGTCGCGGACGGATTCCGACAGCGTCTGCAATGTTCTGCCGTAACCTTCGTCCATCAATCGGCTTCGCAAATTCGCAGCGACGGCTGCGGACTGCTCTGAATTCTTCCAGTCACGCAGCCCGGTAATTGGCCCCAGCGGCGAATTGGCAACGTGATACCGCGACACCTGACAACCGGGATGAGACGTCAACTGCAGCAGCGAAAGCATCGCCAGGACTGCCGCACTGTCGGTCGGTGGCGTTCCTCCTTCTTCACTGGCGGGGACATTGAGTTGCGAAAGCTCATGCACAATTCTGGCGACCGCGTTGTTGGTTCGCGTCAGGACACCAATCGTCGCACCCGGAGTCTGCAGGTGCAGCTCACGAATCTGTTCGGCCACCCAGCGATGCCACGGGCCGCGACGTTCGTCCGCAGAATCACCTTCCATCACGGGCGAGGAACGAAAGCAGACGTAACCAGGCATCGTTTCGTTGGCGGTGGAATGCTCAGGAAACCGATTGGACCATGCGACACACGGCGCGTGATAGTCGTCCAGGTTCGAATGCCGTGTGATATGCTGGAAGATCGTGTTGACAGCGTGCATCACTGCCGGAGCTGACCGACGACTTTTGTCCATCGGTTCATCAACGATGCCCGGCACAGCGTCCGGCACGGCATCCAGAATCTCCGCCACACCGCCACGCCAGCCGTAAATCGCCTGCTTGGGGTCGCCGACGCAGAAGAAGCTGTGTTTTTCGTGGCGATCCAGGTTCTGAGTCAGTCGCTTGAGAATCTTCCACTGATCGGCCGACGTGTCCTGAAACTCGTCGAGTAAGAGGTTGCGGATTGAACTGTCCAGGCGAAAACTCATGCGATCACCGCTGGCAGCTTCAACAGACTTTGCGAGCGTGCGCGTCACGTCACCAAAGCCCATCCAGCCGTGATCGGCCCGCAGACGTGAGTATTCACGGTCAAAACGCGTGATCAGATTGCGAATGGCACGCATCTGCAGTGCCAGGCGGTCGAGCAATTCGGCTTTGGCATGATTGAGTAGCGGACGGTAGGCGGCGAGCAGTTCATCGCTGATCTCTTTGCGATAGTATGTCGTTTCCCCCGCCAGCACTTTCGCGGCGATGCCGGTCGCTACGAATTCATCCCACTGTTGAGTCTCGAAGCGGTTTGCATCGGCCGCGCGAGCCTTTTGATAATTTTTGTCCTCCGGCAGTGTACACGAGTTGAGATCGAGCAGCGCCTGCTGGAATTGTTCCGTTGTCAGACGCGGATACTCTGGCAGTTTGTTCCATGCTTCATCATCGGTCAGCAGAAACAGTTCGTGGAAGCTCTTGACCGTTTCATCGATCAGGTCTCGCACGCTGCGTTTCGATCGACCTTTTGCCAGCATATGCATCAGGTTCTGAGCGTCCTCAGGCACCTGCTGCGACAGGACGGCATCGATTGCCTGCTCGCGAAGTTCGGCATCTGTGTGTTCGTCGATGATGCTCCAACCCGGCGGCAGTCCGAGTTCCAGTGTCAGACTGCGGGCGACCTGTTGGAAAAAACTGTCCAGCGTACAGACGCGCAGCCGATGCAGATTCCGTGTCACCTGAACCAGCAAATCACGCGCCCTGGGTTTTGTGATATCCGGCTGTTCCAGGAACTCGGCCAGCTTCTTTGCGGCCTTCGTGTCGTCTGCCGCGTCCGCCAGTCGCAACAGCACGCGCCCCAGAATCTCCCCGGCGGCCTTGCGTGTAAACGTGGTCGCCAGAATCGTTTCCGGTGCATGTCCCTGAAACAACTGCCGCAGAAAATGCGACGACAGTTGAAATGTCTTGCCGCTGCCCGCAGAGGCTCGAATGAGTTTTCGCATCGTGTGATCGTATGCGATCCGACGGATGATTTGAAGTCTTGACGAACGCGGAACATGGGTGGCCGGTTTGTGAATTTGTAGTGTGTGACAAGCGCCAGCGAAGGCACACCGTGTCTTCGATTCGGTGTGCCTGCGCGTTGCTTGTCACACCCTACAAGTTGCGCATGGTTAATGAGTGGCGGACGCGGAGCGAAAGGCGACACTGGCTAAAGTGAGCGCCATTCCGCTCACAATGTCCGAGTCATGCATTCTAAAGTCGCCCCGGTCGTTCGACCCACTTGTATGCCTGTTTCGCATTGAGAGAACAGAATCTTCGGGTGGCCGCATCACCTTTCAGAGCCACATATTCCAGCACGATCCGTTGCAGCGTTTCGTAGTCTGCGGCCCCATCAGACACAGGCCAGTTGCTCCCGTAGATGACTCGATCATCGCCGAATGCGTTCCAAACAACGTCGATGTAAGGTTTGTAGAACTCCAGATCGCGAGGGGCCGATTTGCCATCGCGGGCCGCACCTTCGACAAGGGCTGAGATTTTTGCGAATACATTGGAATACTTCGCGGCGGTCTGAATGCCGGTCTGCCAATCGCCCGGTGGTTTGTCGGCGGTTACGTGTACGTTGCCGATGTGATTCAGCACGATTCGCAGCGACGGCAGCAGTGCAGCCAGCTTCGCAATCGTGGCTGGCGTGTCAGGGCCGCCATTCACGTCCAGCTCCAGATCGAGATCGGCCAGAAGTTTCAGGTCTTCTGTATTTTCTTTTTGCAGCAGGTCCTGCAGTAACTGGACCGAGATTCGGATTCCTCGGAACAATGGATCCGCTGCGAACCGTGTGACTTGGTTCTTGAAATCGGGCGTGCCGGGTGTCAGATTGCCGACGATGCCGACGATAAACGGATCGTCTTTCGCCAGTTCCAGTAACCACGCATTGTCTTCAACTCGATTGCTCGCTTCAACGATGACCGTTCCTGTGACAGGTCGGAACTTCTTAAGTGCCCGCAGATCCTGCGGCAAAACTGTCCGATACAGCGGCGAATCTTTCGGTGGCCACGGAACACCTTCTGGCCGAGTCGGATCATAGAAGTGCGTGTGACAGTCGATGATGTCCAGTTCCGCAGCGGTTTCAACGGCGAACAGGGAACTCAGTCCGATTCCGACAGTTCCGGCGGAGCTGCACGCGATCCATTGTCTGCGACTGATGGGATTGGTTGTCATGTTGTGGCTCTTTTTGCTTGAAAGTTGTTCTCGTAGGGTGTGACAAGCGCAGCGAAGGCACACCATGTCTGTGATTCGGTGTGCCTGCGCGTTGCTTGTCACACCCTACTTCACCTGTGCTTCATCGTCGTTATGCGCAGGCCGCGATTTCCCGAACAGCCCGGACGACGTGTCCAATTTCGTCGTCGGTTGTGAACACACCGGGGCTCAGCCGGATGGTACCGTGACTGGACGTGGTATCAAGCGTCTCGTGCAACAGCGGAGCACAGTGCAGTCCAGCGCGAGCCTGAATGTCGAACGACTGGTCGAGGATCATAGCGACTTCGCGACAGTCCATGCTGCGAATGTTGAACGACACAATACCGCAGTTATCAGATTCCAGGCATGGACGAAAAACGTTCACACCACCAATACATTTCATTTCCTCAAGCATCCGCGCAGTCATTGCATGAATCTGCGACTGGAGTTTCGGCATGGTTTGATCAAGAATCCATGCTGCGGCCGCGTGCAGACCGGCAATGCCAGGCAGATTGAGGTTACCGCTTTCGAAACGGGCAGGCATGTCGTCGGGCTGTAACAACGATTCACTCGAGGTTCCTGTGCCGCCAAATCGCAACGGCTGCAACTGCGTTTCCAGTCCGCGCCGGATGCACAGAATGCCTGTTCCCAGTGGCCCGAGCAGTCCTTTATGCCCGGCAGCGGCCAGAAAATCCACGTCCAGTTCCATCATGTTCAATGGCCAGTGCCCCGCTGTCTGTGCCGCATCGAGCAGCACGCAAGCGCCGTGTGCATGAGCCACGCGCGTCAATTCAGCCACGGACTGGACTCGCCCAGTGACGTTGGATGCATGGTTCAGAACGACAAGACGGACTTTTTTTTCCGATAGTACCTCCGCAAAACGCTGTACATCGATCAATCCGGTGACAGGATCGAACGGAATAAGCTTCACGTTGATACCACTACGCTGCCTGAGTGCCTCCAACGGCCGCAGCACGGAGTTGTGATCCAGTGCGGTTGCCAGGACGGCATCGCCAGGCCGCAGGAATCCCTGCAGCACGGTGTTCAGACTGTCGGTGCAGTTCAGCGTGAAGACAATCTGCGATGGGGTCGGCACGCCGAGCAATGTTGCCAGTTGTCGACGACATTCGTCGATCATCCGGCCAGCAGCTTCAGCCCCGCGATGTGTTCCACGGCCTGCCGAAGCCGCGCCGCCACGCATCCAGACATCGACAGCGTCATAGACACAATCGGGTTTTGGAAAGCTGGTGGCGGCGTTGTCAAAATACAACAGTCTATTCCTGACCGGGCATCCAGAGTTTTCCCGTTCCGGTCGGCTCGGAATCTGCACCCGGAGTCCAGAGTGACGAACCAGCTCCGACGGACATCAGACCACCTTCCAGTTCGGACGCCAGGTGAAAACAATCCGCAATCTGCAATTGTTCCAGGATCACTCCATGGATCTCGGGAATCTTGTGCAGGTAGCGATCTCGAATGCGATGCAACAGTGTGATCAATTCTGCATCCGCCGGATCATCAAGTCGATACGATAGTTCGCGGATATCGAGTTCCAGTTGATGGCGAAATGCTTCGGGTGCTGCAGCCGCAGATTCCCGCGCCCGATTCAGACAGTCGTATGCCAGATCATATTCTTCTTCAGCCCGCGCGATCGCGGCACGCATCAGCCAGCCGCGCCGGGCATCATATCCCTTGATGCCTTCCGGGCGTTTCGTCAATTCATCGAGGCCCGCGCGGATCTGATGCCGCAGACCCAGCACAGAACAACGAGTCGTGAACTCATGCAATTGTGTGTCGGTCAGATTCGCGACATCAATGCGTTCGTAATCAACGGCCGGTATCGAGGCCATTACCATGTGTTCCGGCACCTCTCGTGGAGCAGGAACAGGCACATTCAGACGCTGCCGAACAGCGGCAAAATCGGGTGCCAGATCATTCCGGGCGGCAATCACCATGAGACCGATCACACAAGCCGCGCGCTTGATCCGGAACGAATCATCATTCGCGACATCCAGCACTGAACTTCCACCCAGCGCCGTCTGAGGCAGTTGCAGCCATTCTTCGACCGCCTGTGGTGCACGCAGTCTGGTGAATTCACGGAAACGCTTTTGCGTGATGCCGGAAGGACAGAAAAATCGATGATCGAACGGACGTGTCTCCGGTCGGTCGAAGCTGATCAGTTCTTTTTCTTCTTCATCACCCGAGGTGATGATTAAATCCCCGGCAATCGCCCGAATCCTGACGATCGCCGTGTCAATCAGCCCTTCGGAGGCAGAAATCTGCAGGAAGGGATGATGAATCCCGACCGCCACAGCCTTCCCTGAGTCCGTGATATCAAAAAGATCTATGTCGGCGATGGATTCCGGCAACAGCGAAGCATCATTCAGCTCTTCACCGCTGATTGCGGATGACAACAAGATCATTTCTGCCGCATGACCGGTTCCATCCGGATGATCGCAGTGTTCGTGATCGTGCGAATCATTGCGGTGCAGCAGTGGCTCGGCAGCCAGACGGGTCAGGAGTTCTGAGACCGAACGCACCTCCAGTGAGACTGCGTAAGATTTGAAACGATCAGCACTCAACTGCCCGTCGATCTGCTGAGCCAACGCTTCTGCGGTCACAGCCTGATCAAAATCGCTCAGCAGCGTTGCGGCGTGATGCAGAGAGCTGGCAGATTCTGCCAGACGTCCGTCCCAGCTCTGACAGAGTCCCAGGTTGTACCAAATCGCGCCTTCCGTCGGGTACGCATCCGCGAGCCGGTTGTAAATAATCGCAGCGGGTTCCCAGCATCCGAGCAGGCTGAGCTTGCGAGCTCGCAGATCCTGCTGAGCAGCTTGCTCACTCCAACTGACGGGCAGCAATGGATACGTACTGCGGAACAAATACGGCAAACGGGATTCTGACTCAAAGCGCACCAGCTGCAACACCAGATTTTTCTGTCGTTCACCAGACGACATTCGGACGGCCAATGACAGATGTTCTCGGGCCGCCATCAGGCAACCCACACGCCCCATTTCGGCAGCGATGATTGACGCCAGAAAAGAGATGGCGGAAGGTTGTGATTTTGAGCAGATCTGAAAAGTGCGGTGCAGAATTCGTCGGGATGCTTCGAAACCGTCTTGCTGCAGACAGATTTCCGCCATCGACAGCAGCGCAGTGGGCTGGTCGGGGTGTGACTTCAAAAAGTCGGCAACCGCCTGACGAGCTTCTGCGGTCAGCCCGAGATCGTGCAGCGTCAGCGTCAGTTCGCGCAGAATGACATCCTTGTCGGGATGCTTGCGGAGCAAATCCCGAAACAACTTGACAGCCGCTTCAGGTTGATTTTCTCGCAGCCGAAAGGCGCGCTGCAACTCGGGAAGGAAATCACCGCAACAGAATTTGAGCTTCTTTCCGCTGCCGCACGGGCAGGTGGAGTACGGATCGTTAGCCATGACATTCCCTTTTTGTTTCAGTAGTCGTTCAAAATCAGGACCGCTGACGGCACGGCTGCCATCCCGCTGATCCCGTGATCTTTATTTTTTTTGATCCGGTTTCCGCAAACATCCTGCGATCGGAACAACGAAAATTTTCGCTCACAGGCTAAATTCAGACTCAGCATGTTAACAGCTTTCCAAATTTCTGGCAGTCTGGGTTGAATCGCCTGACACCGGAATCGCAGGAATTACGAATGCCGCCGCATGATTTGCCTCCAGATTGCGGCATTTTGCTGGAAGATCTGCGATCCACACAGGCCCCAGAAGCCTGCACAGGAATTATGCCGTGTCTATGAAAACTCTACTTCTTCCGATTCTTCGGGTTCACGTGAATCCAATCGCAGTAGCCTTCGAAGTGAAATCCAACACGTGGGCGAGCCGCCCCGTCGGCTCGCATCAGAAACCGCGGCGAAGCCAATTACGCATCATAATGACCACGTCACGCTGTCGAGATTGAGAGAATTGGCGAGCGGAATGCGGCAGCTTGCCGGTACAAAAAAGTACTACAGAAGGGCTCAAGCCGCTCTTGTTCGCCGGACTCATTTTTGATCGCGCGAAGCACAAGCAGCTAAGTTGACATCGTGCGACGTAAGATAGGTAGAAGCGAAAATAACGCAGTCTGGGAGACATGCAAGAAAATATTGGACGAAAATCTGTGCTTCAAACTTCCAAAACCTCCCTATTCACCAATCAAATTTCAAACAGCACGTAAAAACAGGCAAGCTGCGCAATAAAACTGCAGTTGACGGACTTTGGCAATTGGATACAATCGGCTGAGTTGAGGGTTGGCACTAACAGGGAAGCCCTTGGAGTTCGAAAGCGAATTCGAGATTTCAGTTGGTGGTTTTCTGAGTCCCCGTTTCTGGTTCTCTCAACGTCTGCTCGTCGCAGCTGGGAGCGAGATTTGGGGTTCCCGGAATCAGAAGTAACAAATTGCCAGAGTTCGGCGCTGAAGCGTCAGGGATGGTGTCCGGCAATTGCAGCCGGATGGTGGGATGCTGCTTGGTTGCGGCTCATCGCTTTTCCAACAAACGGATTGTGTTTATGAAAACAGTATTCACTACCGGCGAAGCCGCCAAGATCTGTAAGGTCAGTCAGCAGACGATTATTCGCTGCTTTGATTCGGGCCAACTCAAAGGGTTCCGCGTTCCCGGTTCGCGTTTTCGTCGGATTCCACGCGACATTTTGTACAAGTTTATGAAAGAGAACGGCATTCCGACTGACGCTTTGGAGAGTGGAAAACGCAAGGCACTCATCGTGGATGATGACCACGAACTTGTGGAGCTGATCACTGATGCTTTGCAGGCCGACGGTCGATTTGAAGTCCGCGTCGCCAACAATGGTTTCGATGCGGGCATGATGGTGAAGGAATATCATCCGGATATCATCGTGCTGGATGTGATGCTTCCGGATATCAATGGCAAAGAAGTCTGTCAGCGCGTACGCAGCGATTCCGCGCTGGATGACGTCCGCATCATCTGCATCAGCGGCATGGTCGAACAGGACAAGATTCAGGAACTCAAGTCGGCCGGTGCCAATCATTTCATTCAGAAGCCATTTGAAGTCGATTCCCTCATCGATCACATCTGCCGATTGCTGGATATTGAGCAACTGCAGTCCAGGTAGTGAGCGACACAGGTGAGCATTTCGACGGAAGAACAGATCGGTGGCAGGCCGTTTCTTCATCGATTGCTGGACGCACAGGTATTTGAATACGGTTGGAATGATCTCTCGTCGCTCGTCGTCGAAGCGTGGATTCGGCTGGGTGGTGCATCAGCTGCAGTACTCATCAGTGCAAATAGCGCGGAGGAATTACATGTCTCGTATTGCCGCTCCGTTGATGAACACGGGCTCCAGTTCAGCAACATCTTACTCGCGCAGCCCTTCGCAATTCTGCTTGATCCGGGCGAAATCATCGCCGCGATTGCTGAGACTGGGCTCATCGGCGGCATGCATTTGATGGTGTTGCCGTGGCCTGATCTGGCTGCCGCCCTGATTGTTCAGTTTCCGGATGTTGTGGAACCGGCCATCGAGAGGCTGCAGGCGACGCTGGTTCCAACCTGTCGCCAATTGCTGTCCCGCGCGAATGATCGAGCCATCCTGTTGCCGCGCGCCGACGAGCTGGAAGCCATGGCCGAATTCGCCGCAGGAGCGGGACATGAGATCAATAACCCGCTTGCCAGCATCCTGGGACAGACTCAGATCCTGTTGAAAAGCGAACCATCGACCGATCGAAAACAAGCATTTGAAACGATCGGTGCTCAGGCTTGGCGCGTGCGCGATATGATCGGCAATTCGATGCTGTTCGCTCGCCCGCCACAACCGCAGAAGAGTCATATCAACCTCGTCGAAATCGTACAGCAGACTCTGAAACCGTTCCACAAATCCGCAACCGACGCCGACGTCGAGATTCACTTTGCCACAACTGCCGATGTGATTGAGGTCGCAGCAGACCGGACTCAATTGGGCACACTCATTGCACAACTTGTTCGCAACGCGATCGAATCCCTGCGCGGAGCCGATCAGGACGGCAATGTTTCGGTCACACTCCGCGACGATCTTTTAACCACCGTCGAGCTATCCGTCGTCGATGATGGCCCCGGCATCGTGTCTGATGAAGTGCGACGGCATCTGTTCAACCCATTTTATTCCGGCCGATCCGCCGGGCGCGGTCTGGGGTTCGGACTTTGTCTGGCATGGCAGATTGTCCGGATGCATGGCGGATTGATCCTGCATGAAACTCCGAAAAACGGCGGAGCCGCATTTCATGTGGCGCTTCCGAAAAACTCGTAGGATGGACATTCATGTCCGTCGGAACCGGTGCATCGACCCCTGTGGCCAAGGGGACTGTCGTTTTAGTCTTCAATGTCGCCATTTTCGTTTAACGGCGAGGCGTAGGCGTAGGCGGAACCTGGCACCGACGCCTGCGGCTTGCCGTTAAACGATTACAACGACAGTGCCCTAGTTGGGCAGCATGGCGTTGTGGTAGATGTCCTGCACGTCATCGCAATCGTGGAGCAGATTCATGAATTTTTCGAATATGGGCACATCGTCCGGGCTGATTTCCTTATCTGCCTGAGGGAGGAATGTGATCTCCTGGACGTGTAGCTCTACTTCGGGAAACGCTTCCAGCAGTGCCGTCTTGGCCTTGTAAAACTCATTGGCGGGGGCAAACAGCGTCACGTTGCCATCCGCGCATTCGACATCATTGACATCGACATCGGCGTTAAGCATGGCTTCGAGGACCTCGTCAGCGTTATCCCCCTTGAAGGACAGGACTGCAAGGTGGTCAAATGAATGCGAGACGGAACCAGTCGGTCCCAATTTCGCGCCGGTCCTGGTGAAACAACTGCGAACGTCTGTAATGGTTCGGTTATTGTTATCGGTCAGACAATCGACGATCACCGAGCAGCCCCCGGGACCGAAACCTTCGTAGCGGGCGACCACAAAATCTTCGCCACCGCCACCCTTGGCTTTTTCAATCGCCTTTTCAATGACATGGCTGGGCACCTGATCGCGTTTGGCTCTTTCAATCAGGTTCCGCAGGGCCGGATTGTTTTCGGGGTCCGGTACGCCATTCTTCGCAACCACGTACAACTGCTTGCCGTACTTGGCATACAGCTTGGATTTTTGACCTGCGGTCTTGAAGATCGAGGCCTTGCGATTTTCGAAACTTCTTCCCATAGCGATTGCCACTTGCCCTGTTACTAATTGCCTGGATCCGTTGAATCAGTTCTTTGATCACCTCGGGAATCGTACCAGATGATTCAGAGACTGCCTCTGACAACGCAAAAATTTGCAACGATTGGAGCACCAGATACGAGGAGTTCCGGAGTCTCAAAAACTGCATGAACCACTTTTCCCGGAACAATACTGTTCGCAATTCCCATGACTTTGCTGTTAGACTCCCAAAGGGTCTCCCGACCTGCCCCCTGCCTTCTCAAATCCCTCCTGTTGCATGTTCACAGTCCATGAGACGCATTTTCAAGCCTTTCTCAGTTCCCTTGTCTCATGGCGCGGGTGTCGCCCGCAACCGAATTTTCTTTGCGGCATCAATGACCTCGCCGCTATGTCTGGTGCGAGCCGACGGAGCGGCTCGCCTGCGCAGGTCCGCCGCTCCGTCGGCGGACATCTGTCGATTTGCGGAAATTGAATCAGTAAAACCAAACTCCCAGGGTTTGCGGAACAGGGCCTGCGTTGTGTCTGGCGTTCGTGAGTGGGGCTCGAGGTCGGCCAGTCGCATTCTGTCAATGCTGAGCTGCCTGCTGCCAATAGCGGTCTTCGCGATTCACGCATTCGCGGTCGCCGCACCAATTGCGGCCGATGATGGCCTGAACACGGAACAGACTGAATTCTTTGAGTCGAAGATTCGTCCGGTGCTCGTTGCTCATTGTTACGAATGCCACTCGGGAGAAGCAGCAACGCCGAAAGGCGGTCTTCGTCTGGATCTTCGCGAGACCACCCTTGCCGGCGGCGATTCTGGTCCCGCCGTCATTGCCGGTCAACCCGCTGAAAGTCCGCTGCTGCAGGCATTGCGATATGAGAGCTTCGAGATGCCGCCAAAAGGAAAACTGCCGGATACGGTGATCGCTGACTTTGAACGCTGGATTCAAATGGGCGCGCCGGATCCGAGGACCGAAATGGCAACCAGGAAATCAACTCGAATCGATTACCAGAAGGGGCTTGAGTTCTGGGCTTTCAAACCTCCGGTCCGAGTTCCTCTGCCTGAGGTAGTCAATTCTGCGTGGGCACGAAACGATATCGATCACTTCGTGCTGAGTGAACTGGAGAAGCGGGGGCTGAAACCAGCGCAGGAAGCGGATCGCAGAACGCTCATTCGAAGACTGTACTTCGATCTGGTCGGTCTGCCTCCGGAACCCGAGGCCATTGATTTGTTCGTCAACGACACTTCCAGCGATGCGTATGAGAAAGTCATTGACGGCTTGCTGGCGTCTCCGCATTATGGCGAACGCTGGGGACGTTATTGGCTCGATCTTGCACGATTTGCTGAAGATCAGGCCCACACGTTTCAGGCCAGAATGTATCCGCAGGGTTATCTGTATCGCGACTGGGTTGTCAGAGCATTGAATGATGACATGCCCTACGATCAGTTTCTGCGTCTTCAGATTGCCGGTGATCAGATTGACGTGCCTGAATCCCATCGCCACCGCGCTGCATTGGGACTGTTTGCGCTGGGGCCGGTTTACTATCAGGATAACGGCGAACAGGAAAAGGCTCAGGCCGATGAATGGGATGACCGTATCGACACGCTGATGCGGGGAACTCAGGCGCTGACCGTGTCGTGCGCGCGATGTCATGATCACAAATATGATCCGATCTCGACCGCAGACTATTACGGTCTGGCCGGGATCTTCGCGAGTTCCGATTATCGCGAAATGCCGGCTGTTCCCGCAGAAACCGTGACCGCTCGAGAACTGGCTGATCGCGCCGTGCAGGAGAAGCAGCTTGAGATCGATACCCTTCTGGCAACTGAGGCACCAGCCGCCAGACTGAAGCTGACTTCGAGCATACCGGCCTATATGCAGGCAGCATGGACGGCCTTTCAGTCGGGGGATTCTGACAAGAAAAAAGTGACTGAGAAAATCGCAACCGATAACAAACTCAATCACGATCTGCTCCAACGCTGGGTCGCCTGGCTTTCCGACGACGCCGGTTCTGGCACGCAGAGAAACGAACGCAGTTATCTGACGGAATGGCGCGAATTTCGCAAGTCGCACCGTGAAGCATCCAGCACAGCCTACGACGCTTCATCGCAAGTGGCTCAGATTGCCGGACGACTGCGAGCCAGGGCAGAATCGCTGTTGCCGCAGCGCGAATCTCTTCGCAGGCAGTTTGGCGACAATTTTGCTTTTGTCTCTGCGGAAGATCGGATGATCGTCGAGCCTGGTATTGTTCCGCTCGGGAATCTGTTCGACGACAAGAAGGGCTCATTGCTGACATCGGCGCTGGCGTCCGACCCGTTTCGATCGACGGCAACATCGGCGAGTCTTGGTGTCGATCGTGTTCTGCATGGCTGGGGTGGATCGGCTGAGATCGCGGCGGGCGTTCGCTTTGATTTTCAATCGATCGGGAGTGACTCGCATCGACATGGGGATGTCACAAACGACGGATGGTCGAGCGAAGGTGGAATTCAGACCCTTGGCAAGAAATGCAGTGCCTCAATCGGTCGAACTGAACAGGGGATCGGCATGCACGCCAACGCGCTGATCACATTTGATCTGGAAGAAATTCGGCGATCGGGATTGATGCCTGCTTCGCAGTCGATGGTATTTCGAGTGGATCGAGCCGGAATCAATGACGACTCTTTCGGAGTTGGCTCCAGTGTCCACATTGCCGTGGTCGTCTCGAGGCCACAGTCGAAGCCCAGCGAGTTTGACTCCATCATCGGCGCGTACCTGGATGGTAAGCCAGTGGAGATTGAAGAAAACGATGCGGTCTATTCCTTCGCGGGCGAAATGCCGCCAGCCATTGTGCCCGATGGTCGATTCGTTTCATTCAATGTTTCGATTCCGCCTGACGCGCGATCGTTAACCATCGCGTCCACGGGTGCTGAAATTTCCGACACCGAGAACACAATCAGCAGCGACCACGCCGTGCTGTCAAACGCACGTCTGACCTGGGACGCATCTGCTGAACAGCTTGCCAGTTCAGAAACCATCGAGCCCCTGGACACGATTTCCGATGCTGAACGCCAACTGCGGCAATCTGATGCCGCGTTGCTGTCGGAACTGTTCGATGATCGCGGCGTTCTGGGGCTTGCTCCGGATCAGATTGAGCCCCTGCTGGAAGGCGAAGCTGCGGCATCTCTGGCGCAGATAAAGATGCGTCGGGAAGAACTCCGTAAGGACGCTGCGGCCATCAGCATTCCCATGGCTCACGCATTGACAGAAGGGACAGTCCGCGACGTAAAGATCTTTCTGGCCGGTGATCCAACAAAGAAAGGCGATGTCGCGCCTCGCGCGTTTCCGGCGATCTTCACGTCGGGGGAACGTCAGCCGTTTCAGACGTCCGGAAGTGGGCGAAGTGAGCTTGCCAACGCGATCGCTTCACCGGGAAATCCGCTGACCGCTCGCGTGATGGCAAACAGAGTCTGGGCGGGGCATTTCGGTTTCGGACTGGTTCGAACTTTGAGTAACTTCGGGCAGCTTGGGGAACGTCCGAGTCATCCTGAGCTGCTGGATTCCCTTGCCATCAGTCTGATCGAATCCGGATGGTCACTCAAGGCATTGCATCGTCAGATTCTGCTGTCGGCCACTTGGCGGCAGAGCAGTTCCGGAGATAATGCGAACCAAACTGTGGACCCGGAAAACAGTCTGCTTTGGAAGATGAATCGTCGTCGTCTGGAGGTCGAGCCATGGAGAGATGCTGTCCTGTCCGTTTCCGGTCAATTGAATCGCGAAATCGGTGGGGCGTCGTCGGAGTTAAACGGTAATCATCGCCGACGCACACTGTACGGCTATGTCAGTCGGCATCGACTGAATGATCTGCTGCGACTGTTCGATTTTCCCGACCCCAATATCACCGCCGGCGAACGTTCGATAACGACCGTGCCTCTGCAGCAGCTATTCGTGCTGAACAGCGATTTCATGATCGTTCAGGCAAAGGCTCTCGCCGCAAGATTGTCGCGCGAGGCGGAATCGGATGCCGATCGGATCAGCCGTTTGTTTCAGTTGATTTACGGTCGCATGCCAACCGATGAAGATATTAACGTGTCGGTCGCGTTTCTGCAGGAACCATCTGCTGAAGTCGGCGATTCGCTGTCGCCACTTGAGCAATACTGTCTGGCCATGCTTGGGACGAATGAGTTTGCTTATGTGGATTGATTGGTGAGTAGTTGGCGAGCGGCAGGGCGTCAGCCCTCCGTGTCTTGTCCAGTGCGTTTGCTCGGAGGGCTGACGCCCTGCCG
>CAMAVB010000156.1 GCA_945861465.1 Candidatus Kuenenia stuttgartensis | reverse complement strand
GGCATGGATTCGTCGCTTCACTTTATCACTCCTGAAGCAACACCCCGGCAAAGAAAGCCTCGCCATGAAACGCCAACTCTGCGGCTGGAATGATGACTTCCTGATGCAAGTCCTTGGTATCAAAGCTATTTAGTGTGCGCTGGCCTTGGGTAGTCAGCGTTTTGAAATGGAAGCTTGTTTCCCGCCGTCCGGTTACGGCGGTCGTTGGAACGGCTGGGCCTTTGGCCCGGCAGGCAGCAACTGGAATCCTGCAAGGAATCGAGAGCGGCGACCGCATCCAG
The DNA here is from genome assembly GCA_945861465.1 of Candidatus Kuenenia stuttgartensis. Lineage (GTDB taxonomy): Bacteria > Planctomycetota > Planctomycetia > Planctomycetales > Planctomycetaceae > SXXK01. The sequence continues at coordinate 17,626 of CAMAVB010000156.1, read as the reverse complement.
CGAAGCCCACGCCAGGATCAATCATTGTGCTTCCGGGTTCGGCCTGCTATTTTCAGCAGATCAATCTTGGTTGAACGGTGAATCGCATCTACGGGGTCTGGCACCGGCGGTGCATCTAGTCTCGCCGGACTCATTTTCCGTCTACGTAACTGGGCATCAGACGATTCTGGCACAGCGACAGATGTCCGCCGACGGAGCGGCGGACCTACGTAGGCGAGCCGCTCCGTCGGCTCGCACCAGACACGGTGGGGGCACCCAACGTGCCCGGCACGCTGGAATCGTGCCCCTTGCCTGCTCAAAAAAATTTGCGCGCGAGCAGGGGGACACCCCCCTGCATCCCCGTGCCGCTCTCCAATGCACGCGAGGAGGCTACGGTATCTCCGGTCGCTGCTCCGCTGACGCTCCCTCCGTGCCTGCGTTCGCTGGCTCCGCTCACTTGGCCTGAACCTGCTCCGCAGAACTGGAGACTTCGGACGGGGAACTCAGGGCCAGGCGGAAGCCGACGTCGATCGGGCGGACGAACGGGACGCGCTGGCCGCGGAGCGCCGTCCGGCAAAGCGCCGCGTCGTGGTTCCAACTGCCGCCACGGTACACGCGGAACGAGCTCATTTTCTGCGTCACTGGATCCACCAACGTTGCCTCTCCATAGTCACCATGCCAATCGTGCGTCCACTCTGTCAGGTTCCCATGCATGTCGAACACACCGCGCGTGCCGGGCCGCTGTTCTCGCGGTGGATGAACGTGCTTGCCACTGTTCTTCGCAAACCAGCCAAATCTGTCCAGCAGAGCCACGTCGCTCCCGTACCCATATGCTGTTCTCACGCCACCTCGGCTGGCAACCTCCCACTCCGATTCCGTGGGCAGACGAAAACCACGACGACCCCTCTCCAGTGGCCAGTCGCGCGGAGCCCACGCGGCAGGATTCAGTTCGCGAGGAAAATCCTTCACATCCAGCGATTCTGGATCCGCATACGGCTGATCCGACTCCAATATTCCAGACTGCTGGGACAGCCACCTGCAAAAAGCCACTGAGTCGTACCAGTCGGCCCCAATACCGGCATCCTTCGGCTTAGCATCGTACTTCAAGTGAAAGCGCGAGTATTGGGGACGAAAGGCGATGAGTTCCTCGTTCGTGATCTCCCGATCCAGCAGCGCGAACGGTCGCGTCAGCTTAACGCCGTGCCGCACTTCATTTTTCTGTCGGTCCGGTTCATCATCGAACGAGCCAATCTGCGAGTCGCCCGCCGGAAACACGATGAACGTGTAGTAGAAGGTTTTCGGGGGCAGTGGTTCGAGCGAAGGTTCCGGTGGTGGTGTCGGCGTCACTTTGATGGCCAGAGTAAACCACTCACGATCCGCAGCATACGGCACTGCAGTCTGATCGACCTGCCGCGCTACCTCGTTCTGTTCCCATTTCCGGAGCAGCCAGCCCGCGGCACCATGCACGCCCGAACTTGGATCGTTGCGGTACCAGTCGCTCAATTGTTTCAAGAGTGCGTCCCGTTGCGTTGCGGGAACGTCGCTGAGCGTGTATTCACCAAGTGCCAGCAGTAACGCATACCGCGTGTTCCGTGGAAAGCGATCGACTGGCCCGTCACTCACGATGCGCAGGCACTCCAACAATTCCTCCACACGCACGCCGCGGTCGCGGCAGCGAAAGATGAACTGCGTCAGCGCCTCGGGGTCATCCGTCATTTCAAACACCGGCAGCACTTTCTCACGCTCACCCAGTCGCAGCAGCGTCACCCCAGCGTTGGCCCGCCGCTGACCATATGGAACGCGTTCCACCGAGCCCAGTTCCGCCGCGGGCAATGTTGCGGCGATCTTGCCGAGATCCTCCACCGTCGATGGTGCGGGCGTGGCTGCGACGAGTTGATAGAGCACGGCATATTGTTCCGGAGTCGCCACCAACAGCAACTGGGACAACTTCGGGATATCGCTGGCGGCGTAGTCGACAAACGCATTCGCAGCACTCAGCCGCTGCGCGTCGGTCATCTTTCCGTCGGCGTTACCGAAAATCTTTTCAAGATCCGGCAGCAGTCGCCCGCTGATTGGCCGCAGATTCTCACGCAGCAGCGGCTGGAATTCTGCATTTTCCACAACCAGTTGCCCGGCCACAAACTGCAAGTCCTGCTCGGTCCACGACGCCACTTCAGACTCGGGAATGTAATCCGCCAGCGCAAGCGCAGCACGGAACCGGCGATTGGCCTCGGCTTTGTCGTCCCGCAGGATGGCTCGTAATTTTTCTGTGAGTTCCCCAGCGTACGGACGCAGTTGCTGACGAATCGGACCGATGTAGGCGACGACCCGGTTCGTGAGCAGTTCTTCCAGTAGTGGTTCGATCAGCGATTTGTCGCGGGCAACCGTCGCCAGGCGTGCGTGCAACTGCGACCGTTTTTCGTCGATCGTTTTGGCATCCGCTGAGAGCAACGGAGACAGATACGACGCTGCGACCGCTTGATTGCTTTCCAGCTCTTTCACGATCACCGGCACCTGAGCTGGGTCGGCACTCGAAAGACGCCCCACCAAGCCTTCGATGCGAGTATCTTCCTGCTCAATGGCTTTCTGCGCCAACAGGTCGCGTCGATTCTGATCCACGATATGCCACGTCCAGAATCCGACCACGGCGACGAGCCCAAGGAGCACAACCGCTGCCGTCAGTCGTGACAGATGGAATCCATTGGCCTGCTTCATGATAGCCCGCTGCGGATCCGTCCAGTGTTTTGACTCCGTCAGCGTCCGAAAACTGAGCCATTCCACCAACGACGGCAGGTAGCGGTTCTCCGGTTTGGCGTTCCACAGGGAAGAGCGTTCGGCCAGTTTCAGTTCCGCGCGGCCGCAGCGGGTTTCGCGTTGCTTGCGGGTGAGCCATTCGCGGAGGGAGGGGACGAGATAGTCGTGGGTGAGTTGGTAGTAACGCTGGGAGGTACTCGGAGGGCTGACGCCCTGCCGCTCGCCTTGCTCGTGGCCCTCAGGGTCGGTTGGCGTGATCAGTCGGATCTCGCTGTCCAGAATCCGGATGAGATCGTCGAAGTCTTTTGGACGGCTGGCATAGTCGGATGCTGCCAGCAGTTCATCACGGGATTTCATTTCGCCTTTGATGTCGATGCCGGTATTCGGCAACAGGGCTCGGAGGACCGCACGGGCGGCGTTTTGGTGAAGCCGATGCTTCGGATGTGCAGTCTGAGCGCTGAATGTCTCCTCCAGGAACGTGACGCCCACTCCTTTCGTCCCGCCGACTTCTTTCAGCACAGCCGGTGTCCACTCCTTGCTTTTCATCATCTCGGCGAACAGGGCCAGACGCACGCAGATAACTTTGCTCTCTTCCGCCAGTCCGGCGACGGATTGTTTCAGAAAGTCTTTTTGGTCGTTCGTTGTGTCGCTGATGTTCTCGGGAAGTTTGCCGAATGCCCGTCCAAACGCTGCCAACACTTTCCGTGCATGATCGAGATCAAATAGGTCAGCCAATGCCGTGTTCTGGCCTTGAAGCAACTCAACTTCCAACGCACCCATGAACCTCGTTGTCGCCAACCAGAAGTCATCCCGCACCATCACGATGCACTGCACTCGACCGCCATCGCACTGCCGGAGGGCTTGCACGAGGTCCGTGTTTTGCTCTTCCTTCTTCGCGTGCAGCCATTGCTCGAACTGGTCGAGGACAATCAGCACCTTCTTGCCGAACGGAATGCCCTGGCCTCGCCGCAAGGCCGCCAGCGTAGCTTTCAGGCTCAGGTTGTCTTCCAGTGCCGGACAGCGTTTTCGCAGTGCTTGCAATAATCGTGTTTCGGTTTCCTCCGGTGTGGCCTCAATGTAGACAGCGATGACATTCTCAGAGAGTCGCGGCAGAAGTCCCGCCTTGACCAGCGACGATTTTCCGCAACCCGATGGTCCGTAGATCAAGCCCACCGAAAACGTGTTGTCAGGATCGGTTTCTTCAATCCGCGTCTTCCAGAACCGCAGGCTGTCCGGCAGACCTTCACGATCTCTGGGTCCGGGGAGCAGTTCCAGAAAGAAGTCGGCGTCGTGAGCGTCGAACGACCGCAAGCCCTTCGGCACAATCCTGATCGGCTGGTTGTCAGAGGAACGGGTTTCCACCGACGGCGAATCAGTGGCGTTCGAACCGACGGAAGTTGAGGCCGCAGCAGAGGCCTTTGTCTCCGACGCGACTGAGGCGACACCGCCTTGCGTCGCGCCGCTCTGAATGATCGTTGGTTCGGCCAGAAAGTGTCGCAGGTCTTCCGCCATGTCGTGGGCTGACGAGTATCGCTCATTGGCCCGCTTCGCCATCGCCTTGTGGCAGATGCGTTCCAGTTCCTTCGGCAACTTTTCGTCGTATTGCCGCAGGGGACGTGCTTCGTAGCTCGTCACCTGCTCCAGCAGCTCGGCCTTGGTATCGCCCTTGAACGGCTTACGACCAGCCAGCAATTCGTAGAACACGACACCCAGACTGAACACATCGCTGCGACCATCGACCCGGTGTCCTTCACCCCGAGCCTGTTCGGGCGACATATAGGCGGGTGTCCCAGCGTACTTCGGTCCCTTGCCGATGTTCTCTTCACGCAGTGCGATTCCAAAATCGACGACGTAAGGCTTGCCGTCTTTGCCAATCAGGATGTTGCCAGGCTTCACGTCTCGATGGACGAGTCCTTGCTCGTGGGTGTAGTGCAGAGCTTCGGCCACCGTGGCGACCAGCTCGGCGGCCTCCCGATATTTCAGCCGGTGCTGCTTGAGCTTCGTCGAAAGATCGACACCTTCAATGTACTTCGAGACAACGTAACACGGACAATTCTCAGTGCTGCCGACATCATGCACCGGCACGATCCCGGGATGGTCGAGATTCGCCACCGTCCGAGCCTCAGCCAGATACGCCTCAGCATCTTCCGGCTTCGAGATCAGTTTCGCGTGCGGCACTTTCATCGCGACCCGGCGATTCAATTGTTCGTCGTGGGCCAGATACACCAGTCCGAAGCCGCCTTTGCCGAGTACTCTCTCGATCCGGTAGCGCCCGATGCGCTGAGGATGTGCAGGGGGTATGCCGCCCGCCGGAGGGACCGGATTCCCTTCGGGGGCCACCGTCATATCGTTGGCATTTGAGTCATTCATTTTGTCTTTCGATGTGTGTCCAAATATCGATCGCAAGCCATGCTATGGTGTTGATTGTAGCAGCCAACAAATTGAAAAGTCCAACTCAGCCGCCATTCACCTCTGCGTTGCCCTGTCCTCCGTCTGAGTGTTGAACAGCCACGTTCATGAGCCGACGATGGGCAGTGGTCAAGAGACCTTGCCAAACGAAGCCTGTCGTTTCAGTTCGCATTCAGCTCAGACGCGCTTCCCGGCGAGTGCTTTTTTCAGCTCGCACTTGTTAGATGGCACTGCGATCCCGTCGCGATATTGTCGCAACAGCTGGCGGGACTGTTCTGCCAGCATGCGGCGAACCTCGCGACGTTCGCCCTTGATGCGCGCGATCTTCATTTCGTCGTACAGCGTTGTCTGATGTCGCATCCAGGCAATCACCGCTGCTTCAGCGCGGCGTTCCACGGGGATCTGTTTTGTCCGAGCGACCGTGCCGCTTCCAACGGGTGTGGCGTGTGCAGCTACTGCTTCGGCAAGCTGCGCGGCGAGTTGCTGATGAATCGGGGCAAATGCCAGAAACTGAATCACGGCATCGCGAAACGTGTTCACATATTCGATTTGCGTTTTCTCACGACGCTGCGCACTGGACGCCTGTCGTTTTGCATAGGCTTCGGTTGAACGCTCAACCTCTAGTTGTTTGATCGCAGCCGCGATGTTGGCCTTCGGGGCCCACACACCCTGAGAAAAAGTCTTGCGACCGCGTTTCTCCTGCACCGTCCACGACGGCCCCGCCGCTTTGACGCGCCGAGTCAGCCCGGGATCTCCGGGCAGCAGTAATGACCAGTCAGCCGGTGGTGCAAGGATTTCCCCCGTCGTTGTGAGCACCGTCTCTGGACGGGGACCGGGAGCCACGATACGAGTCAGCTTGGGCATTCAATGTCAACCTACACGACTGCTCTGAATTCAAACAGCGAAAACACAAAGTGGACGAACAGCACAAAGAGTGTCGCCCACAGAATCGTGCGCGTCACTCCCTGGCTGATTTCTGCGCCCGATAATTTTGGCGCCACACCGCAACGCCAGGAAATCATCGCCACGCCCAGTCCGCAACAGACAAGTTTCGCGATCAGCCATGCGCTGCCCCGGTACAGGATCGACGAGGGCTGCACCAGTTCTTTGTGAAAATGTGCGTCCCAGAACGCGATCCCGAGATCCTGATGACTGATCAGAAACGCAAACGCGGCCGTGAGCGCGGCGACTGCGTAGCTCAACAACACCAGGAATGGCGTGCCGAGCAGAAACGCATACAGGATGGGAGTCCTCAGCGAGCGTGCGGGATTCATGCCGATGGTCTTCATCGCGTCCAGCTGATTTCCGTAGACCTTGCTCCCGACATCCGCAGCCACAGCGGCACCGGAACGAGCGGCGATCAGGATTGTGGACAGAATCGGCACCAGAAATCGGAACAGCGAAAAGCCCGTGGCATTGAGCAGATTCTCGGTCAATAACGGTTCTGTAAACTGGCGAAACGGCAGATAGCGAAACACAAAGTCCTGCGCGACATAACCCAGAATCATGCCCGCGATCCCAATGTAGATGCAGGCCGATGGACCTGCCACGAGACGCATGTAATACAGCGTATACCGCAATCCCCAGCGCCAGCTTCGCCACAGTGGCAGCAGCGAAAACGGCAACAGCAGAACTTCTTCCACGAGGATTCCCGATCGCGTCAGAAATATCAGGCATGCCTGTTTGATTCTTTCTGCCCAGGAATGAGCGATCACATCAGTGGCAGCGCGCGGTGGTGTGCCAAGGGCGGCGGGAAGATCGGACCATTGTTCCTTTGGCAATTCGACCAGCCTGAGCTTCGTATGATCGAGCAGGATAATTCGATCGGCAATTCGACTGAGCGTTTCGTAGTCATGAGTGACGAGGATTGACGTGCGTTGATACCGCTGCTGTGTTTCGCGGATCAGGTCGGCGACCTGTTGAGCCGTTCTGGCATCCAGGCCTGACGTCGGTTCGTCATACAGCACAACGTCGGCATTCGGAGCGATGGCGCGGGCGATTGCGAGTCGCTGCTGTTGTCCGCCGCTCAAGACTGCCGTCGCGCGGTCGGTGGGAACTCGCAGATCCTCCAACAGTTCGGTCGCACGCGCCTTGGCGTCTTTGCGTCGGATCTGAGCATGATCAAGGGCGATCTGGACGTTTTGGACGGGCGACAATTCGTCCAGCAGCGCGAAGTTCTGGAAGACGACCGAAACTTGATGCGAGGCGTCCGAAACACCTCGTCTTTTTCCATCGGCGGCGATGAATGCAATGTCACCGGTGTATTGGATGCCGGCATGTGAAGCGTCAATCAGCCCGGCCAGAATCTTCAGCAAAACGGACTTGCCGACCCCACTACAACCAAGTAGCAGGACAACTTCACCAGCGGAAAATGTGCAGGCTGCAGCATTCAGCAGCGTGCGTTCGCCCGCCCGTACCGTCAGGTTGCGGATTTCAATGCTGGTCCCTGCCGTCACTGCTTCGGCAGGCTTGCCGACGTTGGATTCTGATGCGGATTCTGCGTCTTCCATCAGGGTTTCACCAGTGCGGGGGCGGCTGAAATTTCCGGAGCCGTCGGCGTGAGCGGACTCTGTGCCGTGCCTTCAAATTCGATCGGAAACTCCATTGATTCCTTCGCGATGAAAATCTGCAAATCGTGCTGTGAGTGACTGCTGACGTCACGAAGTTTGAGTTCAGCTGTCCTGATCGGCACAACCACAAGCCACCGTCGATCCTTGAGCAGGATCTGACTCCGCAGCACACGCGCAAACTCCGGAGTGACACCCTTTTCCCGGCTGCCAAAGATTGCGTCACCGATGGCGCGCGCGGTTGGCTCGAAACGCACGTTTGCGACCTGCAACGCAGTCTGAACCTCGGCACTCTTCCAATAATCCAGCAGCGACGTTTTAAGATGATCGCTCTGCGCGATCGACTCCTGCACAACGCTCCAGATAATCGCCTGCAGCTCGGGATCCGACGAAACTTTCCGCAGATTTTCACGAATCACACTGCGGACGCGGTCATTCCTGCTCACGCGCGAAATAATCCGCTGCGTGATCGTTACGAACTGATCAGAACGTGCTTCAAGTTGCGGCCGCACCTCCTGGTCAAGGAACCGTTCAAATTCTGATTTCACCGCGTTCTTCGCAGGCAACGGTGAGACGTCATACAGGTAACGCCATGTAAACGACCACAACGAAACACGATCCCACAGCTCCCTGCCCAGTTCGCTGGCCACGGGAGTGATCTCTTCTTCGACGATCGGCAGAATCTCTTTGCGGACAAGCGGCACGATCTGTTTTCGGATGATCTCAGCCTGGTAGCGATCCGCCAATTGCCCGAACTCATTGCGATGGTCCTGAATAACCGCGGGAATTTCCGCTTCAATTGCGGTCACCGCATGTGCCAGACTCTTTTCGAGGACCGGCTGCAACTGGGTCAGAACATCTTCGCGATGCGATTCCCAGTCGTCCGCAATCAGCCTCGCGATTTGCTGCTGTCGCTGCGGCGGCACCATCGTACGGACAACCCAGTCGAGAGCCGTGGGCGTCGTGTGGTATTCGAGCAGAAAACCGTCGGGACATTCCGCCGCAACCGTGTTGTAGAAGACGACCGACGCCTGTTTCGTCCACGCCTCTTTTGGTTCGCGAGAAAAGTGGTTACGCACACGTCCCACCTGGCGAAACGTACCGTCGGCTTGTCGCATCAGCAGCGGATCTCCCGGCGACAGCACAATTTGCGTCTCTGACCATGCGATTCGTTCCGATGTCCCACCTGCCAGCCATTGACCGATTCCACCGACAACATCCGCGACAGAATTCTGCTCCTTTGCATCCGTCCCGCGCACTGCCATCCATGCGGAAACGCCAATTGCGATCCATGCGACGGTCCCTAAAATCAAATGACGGTGTTTCATACGAAGTATCAATGTGTGCTCGAAACAAACCAACTGCGGAATCGTATGGCGAAACTCGCTGCAGACAAACCAAGTTCTCGGTCTGCTTCGTAGTTCGTTCAGAATGCCCGGTATTTGGATCGCTTTTTCAAAATTTCGTGATCTCGACGCACGGGTTTGCTATGCTGACATAAATCTGGTGCCTTTGTTCTGGCAAAAGACTGACTAAGGACTCTGCCGTGCCGCTGTTCTTTCCGGGGATGGACCCGTATCTCGAAAACCCTGTGATCTTCCCGGGGATTCATGGTCCAATGGTGACGTATTTACGCGACCAGATCGCGCCGCGCATTCGTCCGCGATACGCCGCATCGGTCGGGGAACGTGTTTACGTCGAATCAGCGAAAGAAGGGCATGCTCACCCGATCATTCCCGATGTCTGGGTGCGACAAACTATCGGGCGATCAGATCAGAGCGGCGGCGTTGCGGTTGCAGACCTGCCCGAGGTTGATGAACCGATTGTCCTTGAAGCGCAGGATCTGGAAATTCGGCAGCCGTTCATTGAGATTCTCGATCGGGAATCCAATATGCGCGTCGTCACGATAATTGAACTGGTCAGTCCGAGCAACAAGTATGCTGGAGCCGGGCGCGAGTCGTACGTCACGAAGCAGCGCGAAGTGCATTGCAGCGATACGCATCTCGTGGAAATTGATCTGCTGCGTCGCGGGCCACATGTGGTGGCGGTCGCAGAATACTTAACCGCAGGTAGTTTCGATTACGACTACCTGGTTTCCGTGCATCGGGCTCGCACACGTCGATTTGAGGTCTATCCACGCAGCATCCGGCAGACGTTGCCATGCATCCGAATTCCACTCGCTGGCAACGACCCGGATGTCCGCCTCGACATTCGCGCAGCGCTGGCGCAGGCGTACGATGCGGGCAGCTACGATCAACGAATTGACTATTCCCGACGATGCTATCCACCATTGTCTGCTGAGGTTGAGATCTGGGTGCGTCAGTTGATCGAACAGGCGAAACGAATTCCCACGGCCTGAAGCAAGTACTCCCACAAAACGAACATGGCCAGATCAAGGGATCTGGCCATGTGACACAGCAGTTTCGATTTCTGGCAGCACAAACTACGCAGCGCGACGGAACAGGTCGTTCATCGGGAGAATGTCTGCCGGAGCGGCCTCTCGTACTGCAGCATCGATAAAGGCTTCGAAGATCTGCAGATCCAGTGCGGACGCCGTATTGCTTTCCGGATGCCATTGAACTCCGAGACAGAACCAATCGTCTTCGATCGATTCGTAAGCTTCGATTATTCCGTCCGGGCACGTTGCACTCACACGAAAGCGTGATGACAAATCTCTCACGGCCATGTGGTGAGCACTATTGACGCGGACTTCACCAGGTCCGTAGATCGCGTCCAGACGCGTTCCGGGAACAATCTCCAGCACATGTCGCAGATTCTGTTCGACTGGATCGCGATGATGCAGAGCGCGGGGAACTTCTTCGGGAATATGCTGGTAGAGCGTGCCGCCGCACAATGCATTCACCAACTGCATCCCGGAACCGATTGCCAGAATCGGCAGACGGCGTTTGATGGCAATTTCCGCAACACGACGATCGAAGTCTTCGCGTCGCTTCGGCATCACTTTCACGGACGGATGAATGTGCATCTTCAACCGCGTGGGATCCAGATCCAGATTGCAGCCTGACACGACAACGCCGGTCACATTCTCCATCATTCGATTCAGATCATCATCGTTTTCAAGCGGGGGCAGCAGCATCGGAATACCACCGGCAGCGCTCACACTGTCGTAATAACCCGTGTTAAACCATGTAAGTGCTGCACTGTTGTAGCGTTCCGGACGAAAATCACCGGTAATGCCTACCATCGGTTTCTGAATGCTCATGAACAGGTTCCCTCCTACGTTGAGCAGATCGACTGGACACCGCGAATTGCTGCGTCTCAGGTGCGAAGCGGGCTGGAAGCAAATTGAGCGCTGCAGCGAAGACCAGCAATGCAGACATTGGTCCATCCTGGAAAGATGGAGAATATGACAGGCATGGCAGCATCCTTTCTGCAGTACGTAACCGATTCCATTCGGTTGACTGATTTCATTCGGCAATGAACCAAAATTGAAATCAGAAATCCTTAATAGCCCCCTTCGGGCTAATTCGCTGCTGGCCAAATTCCACTGGCTCAGCGAGCGACGTGCGGCAGGTTAGTCAAGACTATTTCACTTGTAAATCAAATCGCCGATTTTGTGCTAAAGTTATTCTTCAATCACAATATCTTGTATGTCCACCAGAGTTTTCCGCTCCTTGATCTCCGACGTTGGTTCTGCGATCCCCAGGACACCACTCGCGTCTTTTCGAATGCTTTCCAGATACCTGATCAGCCGCACGTGAATGTCGGATGCAAACTGCTCCGCTTTCACGACGGCTGCCATCTGATCAAACATTGTCTGGTCGCTGACGACGGCTGGGTCCAATTTTTTGCTGGACGAACGCAGATCCAACAGTTTAGGCAGAAAAGCCTGCTGCAGATGTTCGCACAGCTCGCGCGCGAAATGCTCCGCCTTGTTAATACGCTCCACCAGCGGCAGATTGTTCGGATCTTCAATTTCCATGATGACCTCCGCGTGGCCCGCCGGGGATTATCCCGAGACCAGTCTAAAAACAACCGCCGAGAAACCACCATATTAGAGCAACATTCGTACAGTGGCGTCAAATACAGTTTGCGTGATTCGGATGGCTTTCCGCGAAACCCGCGGGAACCACTTTCATCCGAGATGCCTCGATTGGGTGCCGCTGGGCAAGTCATTCATTGTCGAACAAGCCCTTCTGGTACCGACCGCCTTCATCAGGTAGCTCAACGCGGCGCGGCACAACGCCGTTGTCGTCGATACCGCCCAGACTGTTGATCGTGGTGGCAATCGTCGGAATGCAGTAGTCCGAAATCTGCTCACACACTTGCGTCGTGTTGAACCGAAGGACCGACCACCCCATCATTTTAAGCGCATTGTCGCGACGATTGTCCAACGCTGCTCTTTCGGGATTCGCGTGCCAGGTGTCGCCATCGGTTTCGACATCGATTCTGCCGTGGGCGCAGTAGATGGCAAAATCAAGTGCGGCATAATCAAGTGCAGCAACCATTGAATCGAGTTCAATGTACTCCTGGCGTTCAGCCGCGATCTTCAGCCGCTTGAAAGCAGCCCAAAGTCGATCTTCCAATGGACTCTCGTCAAACAGGTCGTTGATTTCGACGGCGGTCTTCAATTTCTCCCATGTCGTCTGGATAAAGATAATTCTACGAAAGCGACGACTAAAAATTGGCTGGGGAAGCCGTTGCAATTGCCCAAGAAGCAACTGGAAGTAGGGTTCATTACGTCGCCTGTCCTGCGTCTGATCCGGAAACAACTGACCTCGGCGTACCTGTCGTACTTCATGAACCTCGGCGAAGTATGTCACCGCATGCGATTCACGTCTAAAAACTTTCGTCTGGTAAAATGCCAGCCACCGCGGCGGCCACGACCTGGTGAGCCATTTCTCGACGCTGCCAAGCGGGATTCGATACCAATGGCTGTCACGCGCTATCTCAAAATCACGCACGTTGTTCAGGATCGCGACGAGAACATCACGAGATACAGACGTGGGCGTAACCATAGCTTCTCAGATCTCTCTCAGTACAACGATCGTTGGAGCAGCGTAGAATAGCTGCTGAATTGAGTCAACGGACTCAAACCCATGAAGGCAAAGCATTTTCCGGATCGACATATGAGAGTCGCTTGTCACATTTGCCGTTGTTCTGTGCCCTGGAAGATCTCCCAATCTTCGGTATACTGCCCACTAAAAGCTGAGTGGCATGTTTCCAGCAGTGATTAAGTGGGGTTTGCAACAGGAAAATCGTGATGGCGATACCGCAGATTGTGGCCGGAAAAACTCGGATTGGCTGGATCGGGACCGGGGTCATGGGCTCCAGCATGTGTGGTCATCTGATCAGCGCGGGTTTTGCATCGACTGTCTATTCGAGGACAAAGCAGAAGGCGGAGGCGCTGATCGGTAAGGGAGCGTCGTGGGCTGCATCGCCAAAAGTGGTCGCTCAGAATTCCGATGTGATTTTCTCTATTGTCGGATTCCCGTCGGATGTGCGCGAGGTGATGCTCGGCGATGAAGGTGCTCTGGCCGGAGCGAAGGCGGGGAGTGTTCTCGTCGATATGACAACCAGTCAGCCGTCTCTTGCTGTTGAGATTTACCAGGCAGCGAAAGCAAAAAGTGTCCACAGCGTGGATGCCCCGGTGTCCGGTGGAGACATCGGCGCTCGGAATGCGGCACTCTCAATTATGATCGGTGGTGATGCAGATGTGGTGACGGCGTTACAGCCGCTGTGGGAAGCGATGGGAAAAACCATCGTTCATCAGGGCGGTGCCGGTGCCGGTCAGCACACGAAAATGGTGAATCAGATTTTGATTGCGACCGGAATGATTGGTGTCTGTGAGGCATTGCTCTATGGCTACAAATCCGGACTGGATTTGCCGAATGTGCTGAAGTCCGTGTCCAGCGGTGCCGCAGGAAGCTGGTCATTGTCGAATCTTGGCCCGCGTGTCATCGACAACAATTTTGATCCCGGATTTTTCGTCGAACACTTTATCAAAGACATGGGTATCGCCCTGGAAGAATCCCGCCGCATGGGCTTATCGACGCCAGGACTCGCGCTGGCGCAACAGCTTTATCTTGCTGTAAAAGCTCAGGGCTTCGGTCGGAACGGGACTCACGCACTGATGCTGGCGTTGGCGCAGTTGTCGGGTGTTGACTGGCTCAAACGCGGCTAAGGATCCTGCCGACGAACCGGAAGAGTGACTTCCAGCGTGGTAGGAGTCTGCTTGACACCGCCTGGAATTGTGTCGCGAATCCTGTATATTGCTGGTGTTCGAGTCGATTTTGCATCCTGTTTGGTGAAAAGATTAAATCATGGCACGACGTGGAGAAATGTTTGCGGGCTTGTCGGTTGCTTTGGTCACACCCATGCACAGCGATGGTTCGCTGAACGAGAGCATGCTCAAAGTTCTGATCGATTTTCATGTGGAATCCGGAACCGACACACTGGTCCCGGTCGGAACAACTGGTGAAAGTCCGACGTTGACTCACGACGAACACGAGCGAGTCATCGCAATCACATGCGAACACGCCGCAGGGCGAATCAAAGTCATGGCGGGAACCGGATCAAACAGCACAGCAGAGGCGATCCGTCTGACGGCATCTGCCAAGCGCGCGGGAGCGAATGGCGCTTTGATGGTGACCCCGTATTACAACAAGCCGACTCAGGAAGGTTTCTTTCAGCACTACCGCGCGGTTGCAGAACATGTTGATCTGCCGATAGTGCTGTACAACATTCCCGGTCGTACTGCGAAGAACATGGAACCGGAAACCATCTGTCGCGTCGCAGATACTTGCCCGAGTGTGATCGCGATCAAAGAATCTACCGGTTCAATGGATCAGGCTTCACAGATTCTCTCCGCTTCCGACCTGACACTGCTCTCCGGTGACGACAGTCTGACGTTGCCGCTGATGGCGCTGGGTGCCAGTGGTGTTGTTTCCGTAGCTGGAAACATCGTGCCCCAGGATGTAAAAGCGATGGTCACAGCGTTCAAGTCCGGTGATGTCACGAAGGCTCAGAAACTGCACCATCAGCTTTTCCCATTGTGCCGCGATATGCTGGGGCTTTCGACGAACCCGATTCCTGTCAAGGCCGCCATGAAGATGATCGGAATGGACTGTGGTGAGGTTCGGCTTCCTTTGACCTCTCTGACTGAATCTCAATTGGCCGAGCTGAAGACAACTTTGCAGCGCTTTGGATTGTTGTGATTTTGTGTCCGGATACGGACATGGAATCAACCGTCTGGTGCCCATCGTTGCCGTGCCGACTGTTGTCATCGACGTGGTTCGCCAAGTACAACTTCGGTTTCATTCATTTCGCTGCCGCGTTTGAAGCTGAGTTTCAGTTTGTCGCCGGGCTTTGACGCGATCAGGATTTCGATCAGCGTCTGATAACCTTCAACCGTTGTATTATCGACCTTTGTGATAATGTCGCCGGTTTGAAGACCGCCAGCCTGTGCCGGAGATTCTTCCCGCACGGTTCGAACCACAATTCCTTCTGCGCCGCTGGCAGCAAGGTCCGGCTGAATGCCAAGGAATGGAGCTCGATTTGCAGCTCGACGATTGCCGGGCTGAGCCGCAACAAACGTGGGTGGCTTTTCCAGACCATCAATTCCGCGCAGCAGTTGTTCGGAATAGTCGATGACAGATACGACACCTTCGATGTTCAGCGTTTCGAAGTCATCATCTGGTGTGTGATAGATTGACGTCATACCCGTGAAACAGAACATGACGGGAATCTGTTTAAGATAGAATGGCAGATGATCACTTCCGGCGAACGCGCCATCGATAATTGAAATATCGATCGGCGTGGCTTCATCGGCTTTCATGACGATGTCACGAAACTCTTCCGCAGTGCCCACACCGTTAACCTCCACGGTATTATTCTTCAGGTTGCCGATCATGTCGAAATTGATCATCGCAATTGTATCGTCCAGCGGCACGACGGGGTGCAGCACGTAGTAGTTGCTGCCAATGAGTCCTCGTTCCTCGCCCGAAAAACAAATGAAAATCATGCGATGTTTCGGTTTAGGGCCGGATGCAATTCGTCGAGCCAGTTCAACCACCGCCGCTGTACCAGACGCATTGTCGTCGGCCCCGTTGTGGATTTCGCCATTTCGCGTTGGTGACCGCGAACCGTAACCACCGAATCCCAGATGGTCATAATGACCTCCGATCACGATCGTCTGATCTGCGTGCGGTCCTTCACCTTCAATAACCCCAATCAGATTGTATGCTGTTACAGTGTTGCCCTGAAATTTTGTGGTCACGTCAGCAGACCAACCCGTCAATTCCTGAGACACCGGTTTCAGACCAGCGTCGATGTACTGTGCGACGGCCTTCAGACTGGACAATGACTCGCCGTCTTTTGTCTTCAGCGGCGTGGCATTCAACACGCGGTCGATGACGCTCTGTTTCACATGGGCAAACGGCAGAGCCTCCCCATCGTTTCCAAAACTGGATGGTGTGGCCAATTCATCGGTTTCCACTGTGGGCGAACCGGCAAAGTCGTTCACAAACAGGACCGCAGCCGCCTTGGCATTCGTCATCAATTCCAGTTTGCGATCAATATAGGCATTCGAACTCGTGGCCGTTCCCTTAAAGGCTCCGCCATCGAAACTTTGAGGTTCTCGGCGAATTACGATGACGACCTTGCCTTCAACATTGATGTCGGCATAGTCGTCGTACTTGTCTTCGTCTGAGCTGATTCCATATCCCAGAAAAACAACGCCTCCAATACCCTGGCCGTTCGCTCCGCGACGAATCGGCTGAAACTCATCATTCAGTTTTAATTCGGTCACCGTACCATCCGGTGCTGTCAGTTTTACGTGCGTCGATTCACTGATGACAACGTCGCCCAGAGACACTTCGAACGGCTGACGAAAAGACCCATCCGGCATTGCTGGTTGCAGTCCGAGTTTCTGATACTCGGCAATAATGCGGTCGGCAGATCGTTCGATTCCCTTCGTTTCGATCCCACGGCCTTCCTGATCATCCGAAGTATGGAATTCAATATCGCCTCGCACTCGCGACACAATCGCTTCGCGGCTGAGTTCTTCTGCCGCCTGCAATGCATCAGTCGTCAGACGAAGCAGGAGACACGCAGTGACGATCAATACACGACGGAAAAAAACTCGCATACGACTTCCTTTGAAAAGTGGATTCATCCAGAATGTAAGTCGGGAAGTTTGAGGTCGGTAATCCTCGATAGAACGATCGCTTCACCTGCGTTGCTCAGCACAACATCCGGGCCCCTGAATCCCGTCGAAGCATTTTCATCGGTCAGGATCCTTCACAGCGGTGCCCAGTGAGCAGACGCACCAACGCGAGGAAGGCAGGAACCTCGCGTTGGTTTGTCACGTTCTCCAGACTAATTGCTCACCGTCAGCAATCGATACTGTTCTTCCTGAATATTGCTTTGGCCCGACGCAGAAATAACTGTCGTCTTCCGGACGTGGAGCACGTTTTTTAGCGTGCTCGGCACGATGGAATCGTGCCCCACTTATTTCTGTCTCAGTCCTCAGTCCTTAGCCCTTAGCCCTTGGCTGCTGCGAAGCGACGCGCAACTTCAGCCCAGTTGATCACGTTCCAGAATGCCGACACGTAGTCCGGTCTGCGATTTTGATAGTTGAGATAGTAGGCGTGTTCCCAGACATCCAGCCCAAGGACTGGTGTTCGCCCTTCGGAAAGTGGGGTGTCCTGATTCGCCGTACTTTCCACAACGAGGGAGCCGTCCGTCTTGACACTGAGCCACGCCCAACCGCTGCCGAATCGCGTTGCAGCTGCCTTGGAAAACTGCTCTTTGAAAGCATCGAAGCTGCCACAAGCTGTCGTGATCGCAGTCGCCAGATCACCTGTTGGAGCACCCCCGCCATTGGGGGACATGACCGTCCAGAACAGTGAGTGATTTGCATGACCACCACCGTTGTTGCGTACGGCAGTCCGGAT
>CAMAVB010000155.1 GCA_945861465.1 Candidatus Kuenenia stuttgartensis | reverse complement strand
CATTGGAGTTTTCCCGTCCCTGTCCCGGGCTGCAGTGTTCCTTTCGGAGTCCGTCCGAATTCTCCTGCAGCAATCAGCAGCACTTTCTTGTCCAAACCGCGATCGTAAATGTCGTTGATCAGCGTCGTCACCACCTGGTCATAGACCGGCAGCCGATAGCGCATGATCGTCGGCAGGTCGATGTTGATCGCGTGGTCATCCCATCCTGGCGCGTCCATCGCCTTGACGCCGCCCGGAACGCTGATGGTGACAAAGCTGACTCCTGCTTCAACCAGACGCCGCGCCACGAGCGCGTTCTGCCCCCACTCGTCCCCGTATTGCGAGACCAGGCGAGGATCCTCCTGGGCGAGATCAAATGCCTGTCGCACCTTGTCGGCGGTCAGGATCTCGATTGCCGTACGATTGAATTCATCGACTGACTCCATCACGCAACGGCTATCGACATCCCGTCGGAAACCATCGATCTGCTGCAGCAGCGTCACCCGATCGTCGAGCCGTGCCCCATCGATTGTCAACGTGGAGTTGGGCAAGCCGGTTTTCGTCACGATCGGTGGCCGCCAAGCGCTGCTCCAATAGCCGTTCCCGATTCCCGGGAGGTACTCGCCGAAAGCACTCTGATAAATGACGAGGCCCATCCCCACAGCCGCTGGCACTCCACGGACTCGGGATTTGAGTGCCCGGCCGATAATGGCTCCCATCTGCGGATGCGTGGACTCAAACGTCCCCGTTTTGAGCCCCGCATTGCCCGACATGAACCGGCCATGCGCTTCGAAATGCCCGCCGTCACCGTGTGTACACGAACGGATTATCGAAAAGCGATTCGCGATCCGAGAATGCATCGGCAGGAGTTCGCAGAGACTCAGGCCCGGCACGTTGGTGGAGATCGGCATGCACGGCCCACGAATCTCGGTAGGCGCGTTCGGCTTCAAATCGTATGTCTCAAGTTGGCTCGGACCGCCATGCAGGAACAGGAAGATGACGGCCGTATCTTTCGGCAACGTCTCACCTGCCTCGGCTCTCTGTCGCAGCAGAGTCGCCAGACTCATGCCCCCAATTCCCAGCAAACCGGCATGCAACGCCCCCCGACGGCTGACGGCCCGCAGATTCGCCTTGCGGTGGGTGTTTTTGTCGTTCATCGAGTTTTTTTCCTGCCCGGATGATAGCCAGAATTCGGTTGATTACGAGTCTAAAACCGGAGACCGCTGGGTTTCCAGGAGAGCGGCAGATTGAGAAGTGCCCATTGAGCCTGAGGGGTTAGCCGACTACGCAGCTCAGTTCCGTTTTCTTCGTGGAGCAGTGCGACCATCAATTCTCCCACATAAGCACCAGTGCAGAAGTTTTTTAGTTTAACGGCGAGCCGTAGGCGTAGGCGGAAGCACGCTGGATTCGACTACGCCTACGGCTCGCCGTTAAACGATTTGTGCCAACTTACTTATGCACCAGTGCATAGACACGCTGTTCGACCTTCAGCAAGAGCCGGTCGCCGCGGACTGGCAGCGGCATAGTCATCAGTTGTCCGATGGCTGCTTTCTCCGTTACTCGTGTAAAGGTGCCTTCCAGCGGACGACTTCCAGATGCGTTTTGTCGTCCGCGCCGCGATACGAGTACGACGTGACCAGCGTGCCTTCTTCGAGTTGCACCGTCGGGCCGAAGCCGCCCCCCTGGTACTTGCCCACCGGCGTTTTCGTGTCGAGCTGGAGGCGGTCGTGAGCGAAGTCGAACTCGAACCCGTCCTCGGTTTCGGTCCCGACGATGGCTCGCACGCCGAGCGGCGGTTGGAGGTCGCGAACCGTGAACGTCAGCAGCAGCCGCTTGTCCTGCAGTCGCAGCAGCGACATGTACATCTCGCCGTAGTCACCGAAATCGCGGATGCGGTCGAACGTCTTCGCACCGTCGGATGACGAAAACAGGATGAAGTGGTCGGCCTGATCGTTCCCCGCCTGGATCGGCCGGTCCCTGATCGGCAGTTCGTTGCTGTCCACGCGAACCAGCGCCCAGACTTTGCCCGAGCGAGCCTGCCACAGCCACGTCTCGCCACCGAAGAAGCCGTACTGGCTCTTGAAATCCTTCGGCTCGCACTTCTGCGACTTGTCCCAGGTTTGGCCGCCATCGGATGATCGCCAGACGAAATACGGTCCGCCTCCACCATCATAGTCGACGCCCAGCAGCAGCGTCCCGTCGGCCAGTTCCAGCACGTTGCGAGTCGTGTGATTGCTGGCCTTCGGCTTGATCTGTTCCGATTCGATCCGCGTCGATTGCCACGTTCGCCCGCCGTCGGTCGAACGATGCAGGAAGCCAGTCGTGTAGCCCCATTCGTTCCGGACGTCATCTGCCAGCAAGTGGCCGGTAATGAAGATCGTGCCGTCTTTCAGAACCGTCAGATACGGTTCGCGGCCGAGCAGGTCGAGTTTCTCAGCCTGCGACCAGGTCTTGCCACCATCCTTCGAGCGAAACAGCAGCGTCTGCTCCATGACCTTGTTGCCATCACGTTTGTGCTGATGAAACGCGGTCAGCAGCAGTTCGCCGATGGGCAACCTCGCGATGCAGGGCTTGTAGTCATCGGGTTCGCCAAGTGCGATCCGGTGACATGGACTCGGCTGGGCCGACAACTGGTGTCGGTTGTGAATGAGGATTTCGTCGTTCGTGTCGTCGGCGAGCAGCGCCGGATTCGAAATCAGGACGAAGGCCACAGAGATCGCGGCACTCGCCAACAGGAATCGTTTCGGTGTTGAATGTTTCATTCTGGCGAAGTCTCCGGCAAGCCGTATGGCTCGCGATAATTCTTGCTGAAAAGTGAATTGGTTTCGTCGCAATTGACGAAGCGCTCGATGGCGGGATCGAAGTCGAGTCGGTCAACCAGTCCCTGCACGTGAGACGTCATGATCCCGCCGCACTCGATGATCCCCAGCCGAACTTTCACCGGCTTTTCGTCCGCAAAAACATGAACGCCGCTCAGCGACGTGGCTGCCGCCAGAACGGCTGAAGTCTGGGACGCCTGCTGCAGGAATTGACGGCGATTGCTGGATGGGTTCATGAGAGTTTTTCGAGTTACGTTGCGGACTAAAAGCCTCGATCGTAACAGACACGCATGGTCACCCGACTGACAAGTCCCTCGTTCGGAGCCAGCGGATGATACCTCTCGTGGTTAAAAATGGCACCAGTGCGAGCAGACTGTGAGGTCTGTCCGATGGTTGTCAGAAGTTTCACTGTGAGGCGAGCGGCAGATGAGTTCTTACCGTACAGCGGACTTCCAAGTCCGCCGAAACACACGACGGACAAGGATGTCCGTCGTACAGCAGGTAAATTTTTATCTGCCGCTCGCCTGACGACCACATTCATCGACAGAATCGGTTTACACGGGCGTAAAGTCGGAGACCGTGAGATGCGGCAGTCGGCTCTTCAGAGCTTCGACGGCCGCGGTACTCAGTTTCAAGTCGGTGATGAGCAGTGTGCGAAGTTCGCGAAGTTCCGTGAGAACCTCCAGTCCGGCGCTCGTGATGCTCGTTCCGTAAAGATTGATCGCCCGGAGACGCGGGAATCGTGCGACCGATTTTAAGCCAACGTCGGTGATGGCACATTTCGCAAGGAATAGATGTTCCAGATTTTCCAGCGTTCCTATCGCGGCAAGCCCCTGATCGGTCACGCGAGTCGCGGCCAAATGCAGTTCCCGGAGACTCGGGATGGACCCCAGATGTCTCAATTCCTCGTCGCCAAAGGACGTTCCGGCAACGTCAACGGTAACGGCCTGCTGTTGGTCGTCGAAACGAACAAGATCGAGAGCAGCCAGCGCGTCGATCAATGTCCGTTGTTGATGCTGGACGAACATATTGACGACCCCCGCGAGCGAAACACCGGTTCCATTGATTGCGATCCGCCGCAATTTCCGCAACGACCTCAATTGGAGCAAGCCAGCGTCTGTCACTCGCGTTCCCGTGAGCCCCAGTTCCTCCAATTCGGTCAGCCCGGACAGGTGCACAAGTCCCGCGTCAGTGATCGGCAGACCGTTCAGCAGCAGACGTCGCAGCGACCGACAATCTGACACCGCAGCCAGGCCGTGATCGTCGATGTGCGTCTCTTGCAGCTCGAGTGAAAGCCACTGGCTTCTGTCGGTTCGCCGCTGCAAATCGTCTGCGGTGGAATTCGATGAGAGGATGATCGCCGACGGGGCTTCCGTCGGGGTCTTGAGAAGGCGAGCGGCAGAAATGGATTGGCCTAATGTACGACGGACTTCCAAGTCCGTCGTAGTTTTCGAAGGACTTGGAAGTCCGTCGTACGGTAAGATCTCATCTGCCGCTCGCTTAAGCGGCGGAATCAATTCCGCGAGTGGCGACCCCGCAACCACTGGAGTACGACCGCTGATCAATTCCGTGATCGGCTGACCGGCAGGCAGGAGCGGAACGGGGCGCCCCGCCTCATCGATAAATGTCTGAGCGAGATTGATGCCCAGCGAGTCGTAGATGGTCGCCAGCAAATCCTGGTAGGTGACGGGGCGATCCTGCGGAGACTCACCCAGCCTGTTCGTCGACCCCACAACCTGACCCATATTCAGGCCGCCACCGTAGAGGAGTGCGCAGCCCGCAGGCCCCCAGTGCTCTCGCCCGGGGCAGCCCTTGTGAACGTGGATTCGCGGCGTCCGCCCGAATTCACCGACAACGACGAGGAGAACTTCGTCGCGCAGGCCTCGCTGTTCCAAATCTTCGATCAAAGCACTGACCGACTGGTCGAACTGCGGGCCTCGTTGTCGCATGATTGCAAAGATGTTGCCGTGGACGGCATGGTCGTCCCAGCCAATCATCGTGCGGTCGTAGTCGCCGCGTCCGTCGGGCGAGAAACGCGCGGCCACGACGCTGACCCCCGCTTCGACCAGGCGTCGAGCCAGCAGGCATTGTTGGCCGGCCAAATGCAGCCCGTATCGCTGCCGCACTTCGATGGGCTCACGAGAAAGGTCGAAGGCGCGGGCCGCCGCTCCGCCGGTCACCAGCTCGAAGGCCTGTTTACGAAATGCGTCAATCGCGCGAAATGAATCTTCGGTCTTCAGAAGTGAACCGTCTGATCCGCCAAGCCGATCCAGTGCCGTGAGGATCTCGTCCCGAGCAGTCAAACGATCAGTGCTGAGCGAAGATTCGAGGTTCTGGATGGTAAAACCGGGTTTCGCTGGATCGCCAGCGACCCGGAACGGACCATCGACAGGTCCCAGGAACGCAGGTCCGCCGCGATGGAGTCCCAGGCCAATGTCAATGTACCGAGGCAAATCGGTCGATCGATCGGAAGGGACCTTGCTGCTCGTGTTCCCTCGCATTCCCCGCGCCAATCGCGGATCGGTCGAAGCGCCAATCGCGATTCCTGAGTCCTCAACTCCACTCCGCAACCGGCTAATCACGCTCGCGAGATCGGGATAGCGCGACAATCCGCCGTTCGACTGGTCGTACCATCCGGTCAGGACATTGTGCGAACCGACAACATGATCAGACGACGGCTGATGCAGCGAGCGAATGACGGCCGTTCGATCCGCCAGTGCGGCCAGACGCGGCAGAACTTCACAGTAGGCGACGCCGGGCAGCGATGTCTGAATCGCACTCAATTCGCCGCGATACTCGCTCGGAGCCTCCGGTTTGGGGTCAAATGTTTCAATGTGGCTCGGGCCGCCATCCTGCCACAGCAGAATCAGCGACCTCTTCTTGCGGGAAATTGTCGAAGCCGCCAGGGCCTGCAGATCCATAACCAGCGGCAAGCTGAGCCAGCCAGCGCCCTGAGCCACCGAGCGCAGCAAGCCACGTCGAGTGAGGTCGCTTCCCAGAAGGCCCCCCAGTCGAACGCCAGATTGTTCCAAACGATTGGTCTGATGTCGCTTAGCAAACATGGCGTTAAATCCAGAGTGGGAGGCTGTCGGGCGGAAGAGGATGATATCTGAACGTCCTTTGCCGTTCATCCGGTGATCGAGGCTTGAGGGAGCAGCATCGCGAGCACCACGTCGAGTCAATCTCATGACAGGAATTGGGTCAATGATTCACTTTTAGGCGAGCGGCAGGATAGAACTTACCATTCGCAATTTGTACGACGGACTTCCAGTCCGTCGAGTAGCACCATGCGACGGACTGGAAGTCCGTCGTACCGGTAAATTCATTTCTGCCGCTCGCCTTATTCAACCTTGCTTGTCACAAAATCCCCAATACGTCTGACAGCTTCACGAGATTCGGGCAACCCTCGAATCTGAAAGACGTGTACCATTCCTGGCCAGATTTCGAGCAAAACGGGGACGCCGTCGGCACGCACTTTCTTCGCGACGCGGATGCTGTCGTCGCGCAGCATTTCGTGTTCGCCGGTTTGAATCAGAACGGGCGGCAGTCCACGAAAGTCGCCAAACACCGGAGACGCCAGGGGATTTTTCGGATCCGTCACACCGAGGTAGCGAGTCCGAAACTCCGGCATTGTTCGCGAGCTGATGATCGGATCGTAAACCGACGTCAGCGACTGGCTTGCCAGAGTGAAGTCTGTCCCCGGAGAAATCGCAATCGCCCCTGCTGGAAGCGGCCGTCCACGTTCCTTGATTGCCAGCAGAGTTGCCAGCGTCAGGTTTCCTCCGGCGGAGTCACCGGCGACAAAAGTGGCTTTGGCGGTGCCGGGACCAGATGGTCCATTCGCGATAAGCCAGTCATGTGCGGAGACGCAGTCGTCGAGTCCTTCTGGAAAGGGATGTTCGGGGGCCAATCGGTAGTCCGGGAGCAACACCGCGCATTTGGCGGCAAGAGAGATTTCGGCAGCCAGCGGAAGATAATTGCCGCCCGATCCGGAGACCCATCCGCCGCCATGCAAATAAAGAAGTCGAACATCGGGATCCGCACCGGGAGTCATGACCCATTCACAGGGGACGTCACCCACGTCCACCTTTTTCAGTGTGACGCCGGAAACGGTCGGTTCGTTTCTCGAATTCATGCCTGCACGCAGACCAGTCACATCAAAACCCTGAGCACCAAACGGTGGCGACTGACGGCGTTGCTCCAAATACTGAAGCCCCTCTTTCGACACTTCGCGCTGCCAGATTTCGCGTGATGCGTGGCGACGAGTGGGTTCCAGCAGATCGATGATCGGCAGTTTCTCAAACACCAAATGTGACTGGCTGCCTTCATACACGATTCCGACATGATCCGAATCGATGCGTGTCAGGCTGGGATACCCGGCACCGCGACCGTCATCGAGCAGCCAATGATGTGAATCCGGCCAGGTCAGGCCATCGTCAAAGCTGACCTGAACCGTATGATGCGTGCGGCCCTGCTGGGAATGGGGATTCGCGAACAGCAGCACGTGTTGCTGCTGTCCGTCGCGTTCGTAATCGAACCGCAGCAGACTCCCGTTGCAGTTCGGTTCAATGAGCGTGGTGCGACTGGTCTCGTGAGGATGCCAGGTCTGACCGAGATCCTTCGTCACCACGACGGCTCGGAACCGTTCGTGGTCATTGCGAATATTCAGCATGATCGAACCATCGCCGAGCAGCGCTGCCTGGCATTCATTCCCGCCGCTGTAGCCAGGCTCGCCGACCGTCCAGTTTCGACCATGATCGCAACTGGTCATGATCGTTGCGAATGTGGCCAATGGCTCGCGACCAGTTCGGCCCTGAACTGGCATCACAAGGGTCCCGTCAGGCAGGCAGATCCCAGCCTGCGGCGCGGGAGCCAGCAGCCACCAGGATTCCTGCTTCAGTTGCCGTGTCAGGTTTTCTGGTGAAGACCAGGTCAGGCCGTCGTCCGTCGAACGCACCATCATGAACTGTGCCGATTTGCCAACTTCAAAACCAGGTTCCGAACCATCGTCAACCCACTGATGCTTGCCGGGTTTGCCGTTCATCCACAACGCGAAACAGAAAATCTCGCCCGTTTGCTGATCGACGATGATGCCGGGATCACTGCAGCCATTCTGCTCCTGAGGCAGCCCGCCGAACTCGCCCATATCCATGATGACTCTCGGCGGCTCCCAGGTTTGTCCGCCATCCATGCTGTGGCTGAGACCGATGTCAATGTCTTCCTGCAGGTCGCGACCGGCGCGGCGCCGCATGTCGTAGACGGCCAGCAACGTCCCTTTCGCCGACGTGGCCAGTGCCGGGATGCGATAGGTGTGAACGCCATCGTCCTTGTGCTTTCGAAGAGCGACTCCGATTCGTTGTCTGTCAGTCGCCGTGTCATCCAGCGGAGTCAGGATTCCAATAGAAGTGACGATCGACGAGCACCTCGCTGACACGTGATGTTGCAGATCGGCAGAATCCTTCAGCCGACACGACAGCCAGAAAATGTTCTTTCCTTCAGCCAATGCCCGATCCATCGGCAGCGTGATCATCAACGCCGGGGCGACGGCCTCCCCGATCGGAGCAACTGACGAAAAGGTCTCCTGATTCCCTGCGTCGAACAACTGGATCGCTTCGATGTCATTCAGGTCATCGGTGCCATTCATCGCGAATTCCAGCGACGTCAAACTGGCTGCTTGTCCCGTCGGAACGTCAATCATGACGCGCAGCATGGGGCTGTGCTGATTGCGAATCAGGACGGGGTGTGCAGGTCGGACTACGCTGGCGACAACCCCCGGATCCCGGTCATGCGCGAGCGAACTGGTTAAGAGACCGATCCAAACAAAAGCACTCGCAGCCAGCACAAAAATCGACCGGCCCACCCGTGCATACAGCAGGCTGTGGGTCCAACTATTCTTCAGACATTTCATCAATATGCTCCACGGAGACAAAAAGGGGGAGACGAAAAGCATCGCTCCGCTTGATCCGTCAGCCTTAGGCTATCGAGAATTCTGTGGCTTGAGAACCTGAGGATCGATCGTAACCATTTTCGCCAACAGCTCGATTTGTTGAAGATGGCTCGGAACCTCGAATCCAGACTTCCGCGAGGGCCTGAACTGACGATACACTGTTGCAGCGGTATCACATCGCGAATTGCGGTCGCTATTTCAGGCTTCGGCCTCCCACCTCCGGCGAATGCAAACATCGTCGACCGATGGCTACCTGTTTTTCCTCCCGGGGATCCTCGTCTCATGAGTCTGCAGAATCCTCACGGTATTCCTCGCCGTTCGTTTCTAATCGCATCCGGGATCGGATTTGCCGGACTCAAATTCGGTCGCCCCGTGCAGGCTCGGGACACCGCTGGTGCAGTCAGCTCGCCGGGGACAGCGAAGTCCACAATCCTGTTCTTCCTGAGTGGTGGCGCGTCTCACCTGGATATGTGGGATATGAAACCCACTGCTCCACTGGAATATCGCGGACCATTTCAGCCGATCGCAACATCAGCCCCTGGAGTTGTGCTGAGCGAACATCTGCCGCTGCTGGCTCGACAGGCGCATCATCTGACGGTCATCAATTCTATCGGGGGATCTGTCAGCACCAATGATCATCATGCAGGTTACTATTACAACCTGACGGGACATGTTCCGGATCCGACATTTCTTTCACAGGGGAATAGCCGGACGCCGTATCCATCGGACTGGCCTTACATGGGAACAGTCGTGGCGGCCAGGCGACCGCCGCATCCACAACTGACGAATGCGATCACGTTGCCTCATATGGAAGGCGCTCCGGCGTATACCCGTCCCGGCCAGTTTTCTGCTCGCCTCGGAATTGAACATGATCCACTCTACATCGACGGCTCTCTAGAGAATCCGCTGAAGTTTCATGCGCCGGCTCTGGTGCTGGACGGCGATGTATCCCAGCAGCGATTAAGCCATCGCGGATCTTTGTTGAAGCAGATCGATGCGGCTCAACGAGAATTCGATCAGGATGCGGGAGTTCAGAAATGGAATCGCCAGCAGGCACGCGCGATGTCACTGCTGATGGCTTCCGGAACCACAGAAGCGTTTGACCTTTCGACAGAACCTGTCACCGTTCGCCAACGATATGGCGAAGGTATCAATGGAACAAGCTTGCTGTTAGCTCGACGCCTCGTCGAAGCGGGAGTGCCTTTTGTTACTGTCTTCTGGAAAGGCGATGAGAAAGCCGCCGAAGCTCGCAAGTGCGCCAGCGGCGGAGGCTGGGATACTCACGGCAATAACTTTGGCTGCCTCAAAGATGACTTACTGCCTCAGTTCGACCGTGGGTTTTCTGCACTGGTTGAAGACCTGGCGGATCGCGGCATGCTCGACGAGACTCTCCTTTTAGTCACCAGTGAAATGGGACGCAAGCCAAAGATCGGCGATCCGCGTTCCGGTGGCGTCACCGGCGCTGGCCGTGATCACTGGACTCATTGCCTGACGGACATCATGGCCGGCGGAGGACTGCGAGGTGGCCAAACCTACGGCTCCAGCGACCGCTACGGAGAATATCCGTCAGACAAACCGCTGACCCCCGCAGACATCACCAAAACCGTTTACCACGCGATGGGGATCACTGACCTGCTGGCATTCGACGCAGAGAACCGGCCATACGACCTGCTGGCTGAAGGTAGTGTGATCTCTGATTTGTTTTGAATGACCAGTGACACTTTGGTTTTGATGGAAAACAAAACCTTGCCGGCCTGCAGACGAAAAAGGGAGTTCCTGCATCGGCTCAATCACTGATCAATCGACTGATCAATCGTCAGAGTAGACCGTGAATTGGTTGACCGCGATAGATGTGATAGGGGCGACCGCTGGAATCGTGAAACTCGCGGTCGGGGCCGATTCCCAGACAGTGAAAGATCGTGGCGGCAAGATCCTCGGGGGTGTAGGCTTCTGTCTCCGGGAGTCCGCCATGTTCATCAGTTCGTCCGACAATGCGACCGGGCTGGATGCCGCCACCGGCGAAGAAACAGGGAAACACATCGCCCCAATGATGGCGCCCCGGAGTGAACACTTCGCCGGACGCGTTCTTTCCACCCTCCGCAATGGGCGAAATCCGTGGTGTGCGTCCCATTTCACCGCACATTACGATCAGCGTTTCCTCAAGCAGCCCGCGGTCGGCCAGGTCATCCAGAAAGCCACTCAGACAGTGATCGAGCGACGGAAGGAGCTTCCCTTTCAGGTCGCGGAAAGCGTTCTGATGCGTATCCCAGCCGCGAAGATTCACCTGGACCATTCGCACGCCGGATTCGATCAACCGCCGAGCAGTCAGAAATGCCTGACCCCATTCCTCGCGACCATACAGGTCCCGCGTGCCGTCGGATTCCCGCGTCAGATCGAACGGGTTCTGGCTGCCAGGTCGTGTCGCCAGCAAGAAACGAAGCGCCTGTCGCTGGTAGGCATCCCACTTCGCCAGCGAACCTGCGTGTTCCCGCTGGTCGAGGCCGCGGCGCAATTCGTCAAGATGTCGCAGCAGCGTGCCACGATCCTGAATACGGCCAACCGTCACCCCTTCCGCCTGGCCGAAATCCGGCAAATGAAAGTCCGGATTTCGGCAACTTGAATTATTCCACCACGCCTTTGCTCCGGGACCAGGCTTGCGCTCGGGATCGAGATTGGGATCGTCGTGGCTGTAACAGTTCGGGCACGATCCTCCCGCGTCCGGCGAATAGCATTTGCAGGCCAGGTCGATACCCAGTCGGTCGTATCGAGGCCCGAGCAACCCCGAATCGCGGCCGGGGTACTGCATCAGATTCGCCCGCGGCACTTCAATCATCGCGGGCCAGCCAATCTCAGCGTTTGGTGGGGTCGCGTAAGCAATCATCGACCCGATCGAAGGCCAGCTCATCCGGCCAGACCGTGATCCCGCAATGGACGCGTTGGTGTCACCGACGGGGAGCGATGTCGTCCCGGTATGCAGCAGGTACATGCAACTATTGTGTTCATTGCGGAATTCCCGCCCAGCGATGTGGTTCATGGTCCGGACGATCGAAAACCGATCGGAGCGGACCGCCAGCCTCGGCAAGTGCTCGCAGAACAGTTCGCCCGGAATCCGCGTCTGCGCCACTCCGTATTCGCCACGAATCATGTCCGGCGCATGAGGCTTGGGATCGAACGTCTCGTGCTGGGAAGGGCCGCCCGATTGAAAAATGAAGACGACTGATTTCGCCTTACCGGCCCGTGCTCCACTTTCAGCGGCCTGCGCCTCAAGTCGCAACAAGTCCGCCAGCCCCACGCCGATCAGCCCCATCCCGCCGACCTGCAGCAGGTCGCGCCGTCCGAACCGAGGATGATCGGCCCCATGGCAACCCCTGGCGAGATGGCCTCGTGACGATGAAAGTTCTCGGCGCCCGGCAAACGAACTCATCCATCAGACTCCCTGAAAACGGCACTAAGGACCGGCACAAAAATAACTGTCGTCTTCTGGACGTGGGGCACGTTTTCAACGTGCCCGGCACGAAGAAATCGTGCCCGGCACGATGGAATCGTGCCCCACTTATTTCCGTCTCAGTCCTAAGTCGATTACCGCCCAGCTGCCGGTGCCAGCCTTTCTCCGCAGAAGCCGGCGGCTGCGGCTAGGCGGTAAACGAACGGCTTCTGTATTCTAAATCAACTCCCGAATCGGCAAGCCACCTCCGACGATGCTGGTGGGGCGTCCGCTGGAATCATCGTAGTGTGTGTCCAAAGGCACACCAAGCGCGTGATAGATCGTGGCCAACAAGTCGAGCGGAGTGACTCGCCGTTCATGAACGCCGCCGCCCCATTTTTCGCTGGCTCCGACGGTGCGTCCGCCCTGGATTCCACCACCAGCGAGCATCACGCTGAAGCAGTCGGCCCAGTGATCTCGCCCCGCGTGGCCGTTCATGCGGGGCGTGCGACCGAACTCGCCGACGCAATAGACGATGACGTCGTCCAGCATTCCCCGAGTCGTCAGGTCTTCGATTAAGGCCGCGATCGCACAATCCAGCGGCGGCAGGTGTTCTTCGAGCCCCTTCGCGATGTCATTGTGATGATCCCAGTTACCCGTGTTGATATTTACACACCTCGCTCCTGCTTCGACCAGACGTCGAGCAAGCAAAGCACTCTGGCCATAACGGTGTCGCCCGTAGCGATCACGCAAACTGTCCTCTTCAGAATTGAGGTCGAAGGCCGTTCGCATCTGATCTCCGGCGACCATTTCGAGTGCCTGCTTCTTGAAGGTGTCGAGGCCTTCCATCACTCCGCTGTCGTCGATGTCGCGCCGCAAAGTGTCGAACGTCGCGAGCAGCGTGCGGCGGGCATCAACACTCTTCGCAGTCAGGCCCTCGGGCAGGGACAGATTCGGGACTTTGAACTCTTTGTCATTGGGGTCTGCTCCGACTTCAAAAGGGTTGTAGGATTTGCCGAGATAGACGGCTCCCTGATAACCGAACGCTTCCGATTTCGGGATCGTCACGTAAGCCGGCATCGGTGGTTGACGCGACCCGATGGAACGTGCGATGACCGAACCGAACGACGGCTTCTGAGCAGCGTTCCGCGCGAGTGTCGGTCCGAAGTAGCCGGTCTGCATCCAATGCGCCGACGGCGCGTGAATGCCGTTTTCATGATGCACTGACCGCACGATCGACAAGCGATCCATCACTCTTGCCTGGCATGGCAACTTCTCACTGAGAACAACTCCTGGGACGCTGGTTTCGATCGGCTGATACATGCCACGGTACTCGACCGGCGCGTCAGGTTTCACGTCGTACGTGTCCTGTTGACTGAGACCTCCGTCTGTCCAGAAAACAATCAGGGATTTGTTACTTCGGGAATGTCCCAATTCCGCCGACCGCGCTTCGAGACGCAGAAAATCGGACAGGCCAAGTCCCATCAGCGGAGCGCCGATCTGCAATAGACTTCGTCGAGTGAGTCGGTGGATCTGTGACATGGAATGGATTCCTCGGTCGATGTTCTCAGTGATTGAACAGGAATTCGTTCGTCGCCAGCAGCGACCATAACAACGTCCGACAGGCTTCTGCCCGGTCGGGCTCTGAGGTCAGGTAATCGGTTGCGGTTTTCAGTTCATCGGGTCGTGGCTGTCGCGCGAGGACTCGCACGAAGATTTCGTTCGCAAGGTCGGCGTCACACTTCCCGCTCTCCGCCAGAAGCTGCGGGTAGCCGGTCTTCGCGGTCAACTTGCGCTGAATCTCGACGGAATTCACGAGTTCGAGTGCCTGTGTCAGCGCTGGCGCATCGACGCGTTCGCATTCACAGGCCGACATTCGGGCTGGGCGACCAAAGACGTCAAGAAAGTGCGCGGCCACATTTTCATCGGGCAGCTCGATGGCGCGAGTTCCCGCCGGTACACCGCCAAATTCCGTGGGCACTTCCAGTACCTGACTCATTCCATCCAGCAGGACTTCGGCACTCAATCGACGTGGATAGAAGCGAGAGAACGTCTGCGAGTCCCCCGCGTTGCCGTCATGAGGTGTGGATTCCAGGCCGTAGGCATGACTCAGAGTGATCGACCGAATGAGAAATTTCACATTGAAGCCGCTGTCGGCGAAGTCCCGGGCGAGGGTGTCGAGCAACTCGGGATTGCTCGGTGGATTGGTGCTGCGTGCATCGTCGATCGGATGTACCAGACCTCGACCCAGAAAGTGGGCCCACATCCGATTGGCCATCGTGCGGGCGAAGAACGGGTTGTCGGGACTCGTCATCCAGCGCGCGAGGCTGATGCGTGGATCGTCATCCGGACCCAGGGGAAACTCCGCCGCACCGAGTGGCCGTGGCTTAAGGATCTCACTCGTCCGTGGATGCCGTGTCTCGCCGCGATTATTGAGAAAGATGATCTCGTCGGTCGGAACTTCGGCGTCTGCAAAGCCCCCTTTTCGGCCAACGCGAGCAAAGTTCGCGGCGAAGCTGAAATAGTCAGACTGGCTCCAGCTTTCGGTGGGGTGATGATGACACTGAGCACACTGGACGCGGACTCCGAGAAAGGCCTGCGCGACCGATTCGACATATTCCGAGGGCTTCCGCACGGTGCGATACCACATCGCCGGCGGGTTCTCGTACTGGCTGCCACTCGCCGTGATGATCTCCGAGACGAACTGATCGTACGGCTTGTTAGCGACAAGCGAATCGCGAATCCAACCGGAAAACAACGCCGTGCTGGCACGCTGCTGTGACGTCGAATAGCCTGCCCCGCGGTTCTGCAGAATGTCAGCCCACTTCAGCGCGAAATAGCTCGCATATTCAGGCCGGTCCAGCAACCGATCAATCAACCGCGACCGTTTGTCGCTGCCCGTGTCAGCAAGGAAGTCGGTGACCTCCTTTGGTTTCGGCAGCGTGCCGCAGATATCGATGCTCGCACGTCGGAGGAAGGTTGCATCGTCAGCCAGAGCCGATGGAACAACACCCAGTTGTCGCCATTGATTCAACAGGTGGGTATTCGTGGGACAGGGATCCTGCCTGTCACTCTGATTGCCATCGTTAAGTTTGCCATCGTTTTGAGAGATAGAGGAGACAGACTGGAAGCCTATCCCACGGAGTTGCGCCTCGATCACAGCCCGCTTCACGGGATCGCTCACGAAGGGAACAGCGGCATGAAACGTGGCGATCTGGTCGCCGAAACGGGCCATAACCGCGACCATGCCAGGCTGATCGGCTGTCCTGACAAGGCCGTCGTTTTCAATCGACGCAATGCTGGGATCATTGGATTGATAGACCGCTCGTTTTGTGACGTCGCGCGATGTGCCATTCGAAAAGAATGCCGTCGCCGTCAATTGCAGCGTCTCGTTTTTCGACAGGACCTGTTCCTCCGGCGACAGTTCGAGGCGTACCAACTGCGGGTCATCGGTTCCTGGTTTTGGTGAACCCTGAGCGATCCACTCACGGAGCACCTGGTAGTCGTCGCTCGACTCTTCCAATCGCCGACCGCCGCCATGCGGCATCCGCGCCGTCGCCTTCAACAACAACAAGCTGCGATCGGGCAATGCCGGCGACAGACGTCGTCCCCGACTTTCGCGGACCAGTGATTCGTAGTCCTGATCGGGGTCAAATCCGAACAGGGAGAGTTGAAAGCCATTCTGCCCTGTCGCCTTGCCATGACAGCCGCCTCCGTTGCAGCCGAGTTTTGTCAGAATCGGCACGACGTCCGTTTTGAAATAAATGTCGGCGGCCTGAAGTTCCGCATGCAAAGTCAACGCGCTGCAAATCAGCAGAACACCGGCGAACGCGATTCGGCAGGGCCTGAAGCTGGATCGAGTGCTGGTCATACGGTGTCGCCCCACGTCGCATAAGATCGGCGTATCAGTGATTGCCTGAAGTGTCGGCTTTCGCTCCGCGAAAGCACGTGTTTTTGCGGAGCACAAGCCGACACTCATTTGTTCGCCGCACCTCAGGAATTGTCCCGAAATAACTTTCGTACGACGGACATCCCTGTCCGTCGAAACTGTCGCGATGGACAAGGATGTCCGTCGTACAAATCGGGGAACTATTTCGGGACAATTCCTTAGTGAGGAAGTGATCGCAGCATTCATTCGATAATCTCCAGCGGGAGCAGGTTGCTGCCGAAGTACGTTGCCTGATCTTCGACAACTCCAACGGTCAACAAACGGAGGAATGACTGTTGACCCAATGAAGCATCGTCGTTGATCGCAATTTGAAGCGATCCTTTGTCAGTTTGACCTGTAAAAGTCTCACCCCGTCCGCGGATGCCGTCAATGTCTGTGATTCGGCCCGGTGCCGCCAGCTCGGTGTGCATTTTACCCAGGAAGCCGTTCACGCGTCTCGCCGAATATCCGACCGTAATTGTTTCGCCCCGTTTTGCCTGAGTTACAGCGAAGGGATCAATTTCGACGAGGAACGCCTGGGGCTGAACATCAAAGACGACCGGATTGCTGTGCACCAGAATCGTTTCCGTTTTCTGGTCCGCAGTGGGGATTGTTGTCTCGGCGCGCACGACGATCGAGTACTGGCCGACGGGTAACGACGGTGGCAGATAGAAACTGAGGTAGCCTTTTTGTTGCCCCGCCGGGATAATCGAAGCCTGATTTTGAATCGATTCCGGCAACCCGACACCGATCAATTTCACCGGCGCATGATGCCCGAGGTCTTTACGTTCGACATGCACCGCGACATCCAGGACTCCGCCCGGCGAGTGCTTGACTCGCAACTTGCCGTAAAGGTGATGCACGAGCTCTTCATCGCCGTCCGCCATGATCTTCAGCGGTGAGTCCCCCGCGACGGCGAGGGGAATCTGCGAAACAAGGCGGCCGATTCCATTGGGACTGCCAGAACCAACCATTGTGCCTCCACGAACCGGCCGGGGTTTCGAACGTGCCGGCGATGCGTCTCCTTCGTGCGAATCACGAAGTGTTTCGCGGCTCGCAACGCCGTCGGCATATCCCACGAGCTTCAACTCGCCCAACCCTGCCGCCGCGTCGCGATTCGCAGAGACAACAACTGTTGTTCGATCAACATTGGGCCCAAACCAAACGTCGGGACATTCAACTCCCGAAGGCAAATCCTGAGCGGAAACTCGAATGGATGCGTTCATTCCTCGTCGGCGAAACGCGATCAGGTCCAACACCTCGCGACCTCCGCGTTTCAGATTCAGTCCTGCACTTTGATTCGCATGCGGGACCGCTACAAGTTGGAAATCCGGTTCTTCGCGGCGAACGCTCAGACGATAGATCCGGCGGGGATCATTGTGCAGACCGCCGCTCAGACTGCGAATCGCGATCAGATAGCGACCATCTTCAGGACAGAGCCAACGTCCTGCCGGATCAAGATGGCCCGTCGGAAACGCGCCACCAATGCTGCGAGTTTCGTCGGTGAATTTCGCGAGCAGTTGCAGTTGCGTGGGCCAGGCATCCTGCCTGTCACTCTCGTCTACCAGTTCCGCATCGAGTTGTCCGGAAGTCGCTTCAGACGGTAATCGTGTTGCGCGATGCACACTGATCTGCAGATCAACAGGTGACTGAATCCGTTGACCAAGCGCCTCGATATACAGACCCTCGCCGCGTCGAGCCTGGATTGCAAACCAATCGGTTGTGCCTCCTGCGGCAAGCTGCCCGCTGACCTCGCACGGCACTTCAAGCGTCTGAGCCGTTCGTGCCGAAATGTTGTCGTCTCGATCCGTCACGACTTGCGCGTCGCTCAGGCCGATCAGAAT
>CAMAVB010000154.1 GCA_945861465.1 Candidatus Kuenenia stuttgartensis | reverse complement strand
ATTTTTCTGTTCGCGTGCCTGGCCCTCCAGGCCAGGCTATTGGAACGGATGGCCCTTTGGGCCGGAAATGCAGTTGAGTGGTCGCCTGAATTCTTCTCAGCAAAACAACGCGCTCAACGTTTGCTGACCAGATGTGAACGCTGGCTGGTTGCTCTGAGTCAATGGATGTGGTTACGTTTCTGGCATGGATTCTACCGCGTTCCAGCGTGTCAAAAACGCTTCGCGATTGCCACGTCACATCCAGTTCGGTACGATCTACCGTGTGGACACAACGCGGCGCGGTCGAGCGGCAAAAACGCAGAGCCGCAAAATCGCAACGCTCGTGTTAACAATAAAATGCAGCCGAGTTTGCGTGGGCTGTTGATCCAGTAAACAAGTCTGCCCCGCAAACCGGCTGATTTTGGTCGTTTGGCTCTGTTGAGTTCCAAACACAGTTCTTGCGGCTATTGCTAGTCGGATGCGGCAATGGAAATATCCGCTCAATTGAGCATCCAGTACCAACAGGAGAAAATGAATGGAACCTACCCAGCTATCCGTCGATCTTTTGTTACGTGTGATTCAGCGTTTAGCCGATCCTGACGTAGTAGTACTATTCGCAACAAAAGATGGAGATCGATTGCGCGCTATATCGTGTGGCGACTGCGGTCATTCCGCGAATAATCCTAACGACATAGTGCATAAATCCTGCTGCTCATCAATTGGGGGGCCTGGATGTACTTCATCCCATCTGCCGTAATTGTGGCCTAACATTGGGTTCGAGAGGGACGCGCCAAAAGCGGCGCGCCCCTCAACTTTACGTTCGTCGCTCAAAGTGGCAATTCATATGTCAATCATTCGACGCCTCATGACAGTGGTAGCGCTGCTTGCCGTTGCGGGCTTTTGTGTCTTCGGCTTTATGGCTACATTTGAACCCAACGACGCTTCAACGCAACTGACTTGGCGGATAGTCTATGGGCTATTGGGAGCGACATGTTTGATCGGCGCGATCCGGGTTGCACTGTCGCCCAGATAGAATCTCTTTCGGTGGAGGCGTAAAACGAATCCGCGAGTCGCATATGGAAACAAACTCCACGCGGGTTGCGGATGTGGTTGGAAACTTGTTGACGTTCCAAATCCGATGACCGAGGCTGCCCTTCTCGTCCCCTAAAAAGCTGAGCGAGCATTGCGTTTGGTTCAACGATGGACGCATCAACGGCAATTTTCCAATTTGAATGAGGGTGTCGGATGCGATAGAATGTCAGGCAGCGTCACTCGGAGTGGTGAGCATATCCGCACCGAAACCGTGACGAACACATAAGGCTTTGACTTCGCGAGTGCGGACGGAGAGCGTGGAGTAACGATCGGGATTGAGCGGAGAGGGTTGGTGGCGGTGCGAGCCATTCGAGCCGAAGCTCGTCGATCACAGGATCGCGGCATTTGTTCAAGAAGCCCGGTGGTGTTGCAGCGGCAGGCGGCGTATGGGAAACGCAATTCGCAGCTTCGCTGCGGGTTTTCAGTTTTCAGTTTTCAGTGTTCGGTGTTCAGCGAATCGCAGATTGCGGTGGCCAACCGATTGCATTCGACTCTGTGGTTCCCACGATGACGTGAAGATGCCGCCGAAATTCGCCCACTGGTCGTCGGAATTCACCGACTTTCCAGGGCCAGCGCGTACCGCGATCCGACACGGCTGAAAGCGTGTTTTGAAGATGGTTGTCGATCTTGCGGTGCGGTTTGCTCGGAGGGCTGACGCCCTGCCGCTCGCCTTGCGTGTTTTCATGCGGGGGAACGAAAAGGGGTAACGAAAAAGGGGACATTCTGCTTATCAGATAAAGCACAATGTCCCCTTTTGCGATTCCCCCCCCTTTTGCGATTCCCCACCCTTTTGCGATTCCCATGTGCGAAGCCTGGCAGCTTCAAGGAAGGCGCGCAATAGCGCTCACAGAATTTTTCCGGATTTTGCTGCGACCGCTTCAAATGCCGTGCCGAACAGTATGGGACCTGACCTTTTTTTGCCCCGGCAACCAAGCAGGAAATTGTCTTTTTATGCACTCGCACCGAGCCTCTGGACTTCGCGTTTCGCTTCGACTACCTCGTCCAGTAATCCCAGACTTGCAGAGGCGACCACAAAATTGGTTCCGTTGCTCCATGAACCGGCGACGCTGCCCTGGATGGCTCGAATCCAGACGCGATAAACGCCGGACAGCAGCGGGGTCACCGGCGAGTAGCTGGTTTGCCTGAGATCCGTTTGATGAATAACTCTTGTTGCTCCCGTGCTCACGCTATTGACCCAAAGCTCATATCGTGTGGCACCAGGTGCCTGAGTCCACGAAAAAAGGGGAGTCGCATCTGTGATCTTTCCTGCCGGGGTCAGTAGTTGAGTCCGTCCACCAAGGCTCACTCGGGCTTCGGGACTCCACCATCCCTTCTGCCCATTCACGGCGGACGGTCGCACCCACCAGCGATAGTCACCTGCAGGTAAACTGGATCGAGGCGTGAAGGTGTTCACGGTGATCCCAGTTTCATTCACGATCACGGATTCGCCCTGCTGAATAAAGAGCTGATAACTGGCTGCCCCAGGCAGGGCAGTCCAGGAAAACGCAGGTCGCGTTTCATATGTCACGGGCCCGGGAGTCAGCAGCGCTGGGCCAACATAGAAATCACGACCGACAGACCATCGAGACGGAAGTGTATTGCGGCCGGTTGCACGAACCCAGATTCGATAAACGCCAAACCCAAGACTGACAGGAGACTCAAGTGAATTGGATTTGACCGTAGTACTGTAAATCACCTGTGATTGGCCGGTTGTCAGATTGTCAACCCAGATCTCATATCCTGTCGCGCCTGAAATGGCAGTCCATGTCATCGTTGGAGTTCGATCATTGACATGACCGATGGGGCCTGACACCACAGGCGACGCGAGCCAGCTGTCGTCGTTCACGATCTTTCCGGGAGCATTGGCAACGTCGATGAACGCGTCTTCCGAAGGACTCTGCAGCACCACCTGAAACGTCTCGTGGGACTCTGGTGTTGAATCACCGGAGACATTGACTGTGATCACTTTGCTGAATTCACCGGCGAAGAACGTCAGTGTTCCGGATGGCCAACTGCCGCCAAAATCCGCTGAATCAGCGGTGGGCACACCGGACCCGGTGACCTGGTACTGGACACTGGTCTGGCCACTTGTGCTGCCGCTGCGAATGACGGTGAATGTCAAGGGGGTGCTTCCGGACTGGCCCTCGGCTTTCATGGCGTTGGCACTCGAAATTGCCAGCGTTGTTGCCGCCGTAATCGGTCCTTCGGCTCCCGTATAGACCCCCTTGTCAGTCACCGTAAATCGGTACCGACGACCACTGTCTGCCATGATGATTTCAGTGATGTATCCCCTGTCATCGCGGCGAAGATCAGCCCACGAGACATTCCAGACAGCTCGAGATGTTGCCGCGCTGGGTTCAATATCAAACATAGGGACTCGATTGAGTCCCACTGACTGAAAATCCAGGAACGTCAGAGCTTCTGTGAGATTCGGCGTAAAGCCCTGGCGGAACCGGTCGATGGCTCCGATGAGACGTCCCTCTGAATCCACCCAGTGCTGATTTCCCTGAGTCGCGAGAGATTCCTGCGGGTTGTCGAGAAAGAATTGCATATTCAGGCCACCGGCTTCGCCTCGCAGGATATTGCGGTCACCGAAGGCCGCTCCGGGACCTGTGCTCCAGTAGGCAGTCCAGGCCTGATTCCAGCTGGCATCGTCACCGTCCCAGTAGCCAGCTTCAAAGAAATGCTGCCGTGTGGCGGCAAAGTCCGGGAAGCCATCAGTCCCGGCAATGACATCCGCCCCGGCAGCCAGTACCAGGTACTGTCCCCAGCGTCGTTCAAGATCCGTATTTTCGCGGCTGCGAACATAAGCATCGAGGGAATGCGTTGCTTCATGGCCAACAACGAACGTGAAAATATCACCAGATGTCGAATTGCCTGGCTTGACCGCAAGAATTGCTTCTCGAAGGTCCGCAGCCCATTCGTCGGATGCACTCCCGGTTTCGTCGGAGAACGTATTCTTGGAATCGCCAAAATACTCGACGAGTGCCCCGCGTCCGTCGCCCCAAAATTGATCAATGGTCAACAGGGTGTCGGGATAGCTCTCTCGCGGATGATAGCTGAGGAACGTGAACAGTGATTCCAGCTGACCTGTCGATGCCTGCACATTATCGCCCACCAGAAACCGGAAATTCAGATACAACGGACGATACAAACCCGACAGCTGAAACAGATCGGCGACGTCACGCCGATGCCGGGGACTATCCGGCAGCAGATTTCCGGCGATCAGAATGTTCTGCACAATCAGGCTGGGCACATGATGCTGCAAAGAAAGATCGACCTCTATCAGACGCAGCCATGGATATTTTCGAATGTGAGTTGCGAAGGTGGAATACATTGTCTGGCGTTCGCTCGGTGACGCGACCTTCATCAGATCGACTATGCCCTGCAGGGCCGTCCGGACTTCGGTCAGCATCTGTTGACTGTTCGCTTCCAGAGCCAATCCCAGATCGGCTGGATGCGCATCGTAAATCGCTTCGAGATCAGCAAGATAACCGTCCATGCTCTTCGCCCTGCCAAAGGTAAGGAACACGTTATTTCCAGCGAGCTGACCTCCGATCACAAGGTCCAGAACTCCGTCTCCGTTGAAGTCCGCGAAATCAACAACCGGACCATCGGTCAAAGTCTGAAGTGCGGGACTTGTGCCATTTGCTGCTGTAATTGTCAGTTGTCCGGACTCACTGCGATTTAGATCGCCGGCATGACGGACGGGGTCAAACCAGTAGTGAACGTCGCCCCAGTTGATCCCGCGAATCAGGTCAGGAACCCCATTCCGGGAGATGTCGATCCAGCGCGGAAAGACATTGTAGGGCTCTTCAAGAATTTCTATTCCGGTGGTGCTCATCCGTGGCGCACGGCCGGTGCCTGTGTTCAGGAAAACGCTGACATCCCCGGAGAATGCTCCGACGATCAAGTCAGGGAGACCATCATTATTCCAGTCGCCAAGATCAAATCGGGAATTGCTCAGGTCAAACGGCGAATTATTCTCGGCGGATAGCAACACCGGTGCGGCGTAGACAGGTGTCGCCAGAGCGGTGGCCGTGTTTCGATAGATTCTTAAGTGGTTTGCGGAATCTGACACCACAAGATCCGGGATCGAATCGCCGGTCAGGTCGGTCAGGGTCAGTGATGAGACATCACTGCCAGTACTGATTTCCACTCCACCCGCCTGGAGTCGCACTCCTGCTCCAAACACAGGAATCTGCGGCGTGCCGATGTTGCGGTAGAGCCAAACGACTCCTTCTGCTGCGACCAGCAGGTCGGTCCTTCCATCGCGGTCAAAATCTACGGCACGAGGAACCCTCCATGCTGAGGCATAGCCGACTGGCTGACCGTTGGCCTCGATAGCGGCGAAGTTGGTGAACTGCGTCGCAAACCGGGAGGCACTTGCGTCGGGTGTCGGCAGAATGTCCAGGAACACCGGCACCCGACTGAAGCCACCGTGACCATCCTCAATCGTCACATCAAACTGATCGAGCCCGACGTAACCGGGATCGGGAACGCAGCGAAAGGTCCCGTCCAGCTGACTCGTGACTTGCACATAACGGGGCTGGCTAAAGCCAACAACCCGGAGGGCATCAGCCTCCGGATCAAACGCATTGAACAGGACGCTGCCTGTGGCAAACGATGATCCCGTCAGCCCTTCGGAAGTGATGGACCATGCTTTCGGACCAAAGTTGTGCTGATAGTTACTGATTTCCATCGGAGCTAACACGCGGTCGAAGAGTGAAATCTGATCAAGTCGTCCGGCAAAGAAGAGGTCAGTGCCAGAAATCGTTCCTCGGCGACCTATCGCCGCGATATCAGCATTCAGCGTCCCTCGAGGACCAGTCCCAACTGCCGAGCTTTCACCATCCAGAAAGATCTGGATGACTCCCAATGGCGAGTTTCGAGTGATTGTGATGAAGTGCCAGCGACCATCATTGACGGGAACATGGGTCCGTGTGACCCATTGATTCTTCGCAGCGACTCCCAGACGTCCTGTGTCATCAAGCCCTCCCAGCAGAAGTTCGTCATTTCCGAGAAGACCAGGCGAACGCAAGGCATCAACCGCACCTGTCTGAGTCGTTCTTAGCCAGACCGACAGACTGAATGATCGCGTCAGGTCAGAACCGGGATTGCCAGCAACCTGAAGATAATCATCGATACCATCAAACTCAAGGGCCGTAAACTGCTGACCGGAAACCCATGCGTTCGCGGAGAAATTCACAAGCGTGGCATGCTCTTGCCCTACACTGTCCTGTGCAATGTTTGGAATGACCGGTCGTCCATCGTGGTCGGATCCCTGGGCATCCGAGAATGCCGATGCCGGTGAGTCATGCCAGTCCGGACCTTCATCGAAATTCCAGTGATGAACCAAGCCAGGAACCATCGTGCCGGTCAGCAGCGTACGAGCCTCCAGTGGCTCCAACGATGGTGCGGTCAAGCCTCCTCGAAACTTTCGGCGGGACGCAACTGTTGAGCGATGCATACGAAATGAAAAAAAACGGCGAAGTCGTCGAAACTGCTGAATCACACCGGCACCCTGAACGGAAGGAAAAATGAGTGACAACACCACCAGTAATAAGTCTGATACCTTTGCCATAACAGGCAGGCCATTCCATGGTGCAGCATAAGATGACGTTATTACAGTAGCAATGAACTTCGCATTCCGGGCCGGAACTCGGACGCAGTAACTTCATGATTTCGGAACGGAAAATGACGTGGGTACGATCAGCGATCAGAGCGTGAGATTCAGAGTTTCCAGACCGGAAAGGACACAAAAAAGGTCAGGTCTCTTTTAATTAAGTCCTGACCCTTTTGTTTTGCCTCTTTTGTTTTGCCCTCGCGGCAGGACACCGCGACTGTGATTTGACTGGGTTGCAGGCAAAGCCCGCGCCAAGTCCAAATGACGAACAACTGTTGCCGCGTAACTGTTTCAGCTTCGAGGTCGATGCATGGTCATACGATGGACATGAATGTCCATCCTACTCAGGCGACTGGCATACTGCTTGCAATACGTCGGACTTTCTGTCATGTTTGCCATTCTGAAACACCCCTTGACCAGCTGCGGTCCGCTCTGACTTCGGCCAGCATTTTTCCGAAAACGGCCCCGTCTTTCCATGACACCACTGCAGAAACAGAAAGTCGATACGCGAGTCGTTGTCGAAACGCCTGAAGGCGCGGATTTTCAGTTTGTGATTGCCGGGGCCGGAACGAGAGCCGCAGCATGGCTGTTGGACAGACTTATCCAGACTGGAATCATCACGCTGGTCTCCCTCCTGGCTCTCATTCTTCTGCCTTTCGGTGAAGCTGGGGCTGGATTGGGATTCGGCGGAATACTAATTATGTCCTTCATTCTCGACTGGTTCTACTTCAGTCTGTTTGAAGCATTCTGGAACGGCCAGACGCCCGGAAAACGGTCTCAGGGACTTCGCGTCGTCAGAACCAACGGCACTCCGATCGACCCTGCCAGCGCCATCGGCAGGAATTTTCTGCGTGCCGCCGATATGTTGCCATTCTTCTACACCGTCGGCATGATCTCAATGCTGATGACACGGCGCTTGCAGCGACTGGGCGATCTGGTATTCGACACCATGGTGATCGACGAACGCCGCGAATGGATCAGCCGCGCCGGAGGACTCACCGCCAACATCGAAGCCTTTCTGCGATCTGAATGCCCAGGCCGCTTCAGTGTTCCCGAACGGACATTGGCGGTGATCGAGAGGCTATTCGAAACCGATCGCATCATTTCCGAAGCACGACGCGAAGAGATTGCGCGCCCCTTGAGCGAAGCGCTGCGAAAGCGACTGGGCTACGTCGATCCACAGCCGGACCCGCGCAATCCACATCCTTTTTTTCGCACCCAGGGTATTCGGCAGACGTTGTTTCTGTTGCGCGTCTTAAAGACGTTCGCTGATAATCCGGAAGGCACAAAGTCCACCGCAAAAAACAACAGCGAGGAACGCCCGACCGCCGTTGCCGGACACCAGTCGCAACGACTCGCGGCAACATCAGACTACATTGAGACCTCGGCGCTTTCCCGCTTTCTGGCGGATGATGCCGCAAGCAAAGGAATGGTTCACCGTGAACCGTGAGCGCTTCATTCGACAGCGTCGACCAGATTGGCAGCGATTTGAGATGCTCGTGTCGCGGCTGCGCGCAACTCGACAGCGCGCGTGGGCCAGCCGCGACGTTTCAGATTTGTCGCGATTGTACCGATCCATCTGTTACGACCTGTCGCTGGTGCAATCGCGAGAATGGGGCTCACGACTCGAACAGTACCTGAATGACCTGGTCGCACAGGGACATAATGCTCTGTACCGATCGGCACCCAGGTCACTGTGGGTGATCTGGGATTTTTTTGCGTACGATTTTCCACGGACCTTTCGTCGCCGGATTGGAGCGTTCTCCCTTGCGCTGGCGCTGTTTCTGATTCCGTTTCTGGTTTCTACCCTCGTCGGCTGGCAGCGACCGGACGTTGCCGAAATGATTGCGGGAAAGGAATCGCTGGAGGCAGCGAGCCAGAACTTCGGCGAGGAACTTTATACAGACATGGATGCGAAATACGCCGGACAGCGATCGGCGATGGCTGGTTTCTATGTCAAGAACAACACCGGGATTGCATTTCAGGCGTATGCGCTGGGAGCTTTTATCGGTCTGGGGACCTGCTACATTTTGTTGTCCAATGGAATCTCGATCGGCATGGTCACCGGGTACATCCTCGCCGCTGGCCCGCCCACGACGGAGAACTTCTTCAGTTTCGTCATTTCGCACGGGTCATTTGAACTTACGGCGATCGTGATTTCCGGCGGCGGCGGCTTTGTGCTGGCGCACGGAATCCTGTTTCCGGGGCAACGCACCCGCATGGATTCATTGCGACACCATGGCCAGGAGTCGTTGAAACTGGCGCTCGGCGCTGGTGCGATGCTGGCCATCGCGGCGATGCTGGAAGGTTATTTCTCGCCGCTGCCAATTCGTGCAGGAATCAAATATGTAGTCGGTTCCTGCCTGTGGCTGCTGGTGATTTCGTACCTGTCGTTTGCCGGACGAGGAGGCTCCGCAAATGAAGGTTGAAGAATGCATTGTCACTGTCGAACGTCGTTCCATGGGCGGTTGTCTGGACCTTGCGTTCGTGTTTGCCCGGGAGTTTTCCGGACCTT
This sequence comes from Candidatus Kuenenia stuttgartensis, assembly GCA_945861465.1. Taxonomy (GTDB): domain Bacteria; phylum Planctomycetota; class Planctomycetia; order Planctomycetales; family Planctomycetaceae; genus SXXK01. The sequence goes on along the minus strand of CAMAVB010000154.1, from coordinate 8,760 downwards.
TGTTTCGATTGTGGCTGATCTGCGCTGTGCCGTCCTGCGTTCTGGTCTGGCTGCTTGCTTCCGTCACAACGATGATGCTGCTGTGGTCGATCGTCATTTTTATGTTTTTCAGTTCCGTTTTTAGCTCATTGCTGGTCGCCTGTATCGGACCGCAGGTGTTTGGCGTTCCGATTTCCGTCCGCGCGTCATTGAAAGCGTGGCGAAAGCGTTTTTGGGCGTGGTTCTTGTTAAGTTTTGTGACGCGGTTTATGCAGGCGATTAGCGGAATCTGTTTCGTGTTACCGTCGATCTTTGTGACGTCATACGCCGGACACTTTCCGGAAGTTCTGTTGCTGGAACAGGCACCTGTCAACAGCGTCACCAGGCGACTCAGTTGGTTGGCTGGCGGCGGTGGCTACAGCCGAAATCTGGGTCGATTGATGGGACTGATGGTGTTCTGGGCGGTGCTGTCGTGCGGGCTGTTTCTGATGCTGGACTTCCTTGCAACCTTTCTCTTCAATTCGCCGATCTTCTTCGAAAAAGTGTTCGGCAGTACGGCGAACCCGGGCGACGTGTTTTCTCAACTTCTGAATGACGACCCCAAAGTGCTGACGGCGATCCAGTTGACCATCTGGCTGCCATATCCCGTAATTCGACTGGCCTGGTTTTTCTGCTATCTTGATCAGCGAATCCGGAACGAATGCTGGGACCTGCAGCTGCAGTTTCGCGCGGAAGCCGCACGACTTGAGGAGCTGGCCATATGAAACGAAGGAGCTTCGGCAGCGGATGGATTGTAATGACCGTTCTGACGATGTTGCTGTTTGGGACTGCGACAGAAATAAGTGGGGCACGATTCCATCGTGCCGGGCACCTTACAAACGTGCCCCACGTCCAGAAGACGACAGTTGTTCCTGCGCCGGTCCCTGGCTCCAGATTAGTGATCGCGGCCACCGTGCAATCCAGTCCGATGGACGGTTCGCAGATCGATCAGGTCGGTGACCAGGTCATGAACAGCAATGAATTTCGTTCTGTGCGACGCATGGTGCTCGAAAAGTTGCCGGAGTCCGACGTCGATAAAGGCTTTCTGAGCGGCGTGCTGCAATGGCTGGGGCAAAGGATCGATGACGTCTTTGGCGCGATCGGCGATTTTTTCCGCTGGCTGTTCAGCGGATTCAGCGGCCGGAGACCTCCCAGAGCACCTGCCCAGCCTGTCAATTCAACATCGGGCAGCTGGGACTGGAATTTCGGTCTCGGCGGATTGGCAAACGTGTTTGTCATCGCGGTCATCGTTGTCATTGTGATGGTACTGATCGTCATCACCGCGATGATCGTAAAATCGATTGACGCCAAGAAGCGGAATCGAGATGGTCTGTTGTCCGATTCTGAAGACATCCTGTCAGACGTTACGACGCCTCCTGGCGAACTGGCCGCTTCGACCTACGAATCCCGCGCCATTCAGTTTGCAGCGACAGGAAACCACCGCGCCGCGATTCGCGAATTGCTGCTCGGCAGCAGGAGCTGGATTGAACGCGCCGGTCTGATCCGGTATCGCAAGGGCCTCACGAACCGCGATTACGTGCGTTCCGTCTGGCGACGCCCGGACAAACGTGACGGATATTTAACGACTGCGATTCAATTTGAACTTGTGTACTTCGGACGACGAAATCCAACGGCGGAAATGTTTGCACTGTGTCTGACATGTTTTCAGGGAGCCTTCCATGAAGAAGAAACGCCGACTGCTGCAGTCTGACACCTTCTGGGGTCTGACAGCGGCTCTGCTTGTGGTCCTGCAGTTTTGGTGGTTGCCGGGCGAAGACGGATCTGCGTCGGATTCGTACAGCACGACGCTGGATGGCAAATTGGGACTTTATCGAACGCTCAGCCAGCTTTTTCCCAGCGTCGAACGCGATGCGCTGCTGGTGGTGCCCGAAGATCGTGCGTGCCTTATCCTGACTTCGCCGGATCGATATCCGAACGATCAGGAACAGACGCAGCTCTACGAATTCGTTTATGGCGGCGGCACGTTGTTGTTCGCACCGAATTGGAATAACCCGGAATTCGAACTGAGATCGCTGGGAATTCATACCACAGCACGGCTGTTGTCCGATTCGACAACGGCGACGCCCACAATGCCTCTCACAGTTCCTGTCACACCCTCCGGTCTGGCGGAGATGCCGACCGACGCTGCGGGCGCGGAAAACGAGGCGGTGGCAGAGGCACCGACAAAGTCTGCATCGGAATTGGAGATGGATGCCATACCACCAAATGCGACAAAGACGAATACGGCTCAGACCTCAAGCCCATCCGCACCGCCAGCGGCCAAGGCTGGAAATGCCGAGAAATTGATCAGCTCGCGGGAAGAAATGCTCAAAAAGAAAACACCGGGCCTGACGCCGGCACCCGGACTGGAATCATCACCGGAAGAATTTGAAGCGTATTCAACATCCGGCGAAGTCGGCGAAACCGTCGAAGCGTCCAGCGACCTGGTAGACGGTGCGGTGGAATGGAATTCCAATGCGGACCTGGAAGTGCCGGCGCATCTGGCGACGGAGACACTGGTGACCTCAGCGTCTGATCGTGTTGAAGTGGCGACGTGGCCGATGGGCAGTGGGCGCGTCGTCGTATGTTCCAGCCCGGACATCTTCTCGAACCGCAGCATGTTGGACCGGGGTTCCCGCCGTCTGGCCGTGAGGTTGGTCGAACGTGGTTATCTCCACAATCACGAAGACTCCGGTCAGCAGACGCCGATTGTGTTGAGCGAATTCTTCAACGCCAGCGATTCGTACGCGCAGACTGGTGTGCTGTTGAGTCCTTCGCTGCGAATCGGAACGCTGCAGTTGTTGCTGGTCGCTGTCCTGGGAATCTGGCTGGCGTTTTATCGCTTTGGTCCGGCGCAGGAAGTTTCGACACTGCAGCGCCGGTCGTTGACAGAGAGTGCTCAGGCGGTGGGAAATCTGCAGTATCGACTCAGCGACGGCGGTGCGGTAATTCGCAGTTATCTCGAATATATCCGCAGTCAGTTGCGCCGTCGGTATGGCAGCATTGTGCGGCTGGATCAGCCGGAGGCTCTGGCGCTCCGGGCGGGAATGAATGTCGATGAAGTCCGGGATCGACTTGCCGAAGCACAGGCGTTGACGGAAACGGTGCAGCTGTCGCCCGCCAAAACAGCGGCATGTCTCCGCTGGTTGGCCGCATTCCAGCATCGCGTCTCCGGTAGCAGAGAGGAGAGGGCCAGATGATTTTTGAAATCGCCGTTTGCGATTCAGTCCCAAAGGGACGGCACGTTGTAGCCACGGGCGCGAGCCCGTGGACCGGTATGAAGAATTACGGTGAGTCCCGAAGGGACGACATGAACCCCGAAGCACAGACACATGTCGTCCCGTTGGGACTGAAAATCGCTGTTCTCGGAACGAACCACGGGCTCGCGCCCGTGGCTACAACCTGTCGCCACTCTGTGGCTGAAGCACCGCGTTTCGGAAAAATACCTCGGACACGCCATCCGTGGTGATGGAACAAGTGCCGGAACAACAAACTGCCTCAATCAACGCAACTTTCTCCACAACTCGAACCCCTTCCTCCTGGATCGTCAACAATGGAACTTAGTGAAGTCAAACAGCTGTTCGAGTCCGTGGTCGAACAGATCGGCAAAGTCGTCGTGGGTCAGCTGGAACTCGTGGAAGGGACTGTCATCGCGCTGTTTGCCGAAGGCAGCGTGTTGATCGAAGGACCACCGGGACTGGGAAAAACGCTGCTCGTTAACGTGCTGTCGAAGACGGTGTCGTGCCAATTCCGGCGAGTCCAGTTTACGCCCGACCTGATGCCGTCCGACCTGACAGGTCACAGCATTTACGATCTGAAGCAACAGGCATTCAGCTTCAACGAAGGTCCGGTCTTCACGAATATCCTGCTGACCGATGAAATCAATCGTTCGCCTCCCAAGACACAGTCTGCATTGCTGGAGGTCATGCAGGAAGCGCAAGTGAGTGTGGACGGAAAGACGCACATTCTGAAACGTCCGTTTCTGGTCATTGCGACGCAGAATCCGATCGAGCACGAAGGGACATACCCGCTGCCTGAAGCACAGGTGGATCGCTTCATGTTCAAGTTGCTGGTGGATTATCCGCCGCCAGCCGACGAATTGGAGATCCTTGGCCACTATGCCGCCGGTCGCGACCCGCGTCGCTTATCTGACTTTGACCTGCATCCCGTGATGCAAGCCGACGATGTACTCCAGATCCAGCATGTCGTGCGTCAGGTCATCGTCGAACCGAAAATTCTGAAATACATCGTCGATATTCTGGATGCCGCGCGCTCGTGGGGATCAGTGACCATCGGACCCAGTCCGCGCGCTGGTGTCAATCTGCTGCTGGCGGCGCGCACCATGGCTGCGTGTCGAGGTCGCGATTTTGTGACGCCGGACGATATCAAAGAACTGGCTCCCTGGGTTTTGCGACATCGCCTCCGTCTGCGACCTGAGGCTGAACTGGAAGGCACGACGCCGGATGAAACAATCCGGGCGATCATGGACAGTGTTGAGGCACCCCGGTCATGATCCCGACCCGGCGACTTGTCCTGCTGGCTGCAACGCTTGCGATTCCGCTCATGTTTTCGAGCATTGATCGCAACGTGGCGGACCTTGCGCTGCTCGTCAATCTGGTCCTGGTCGCTGTCGCATGCATCGATCTGCTGATCAGTCCAGGGCCGGATCAGATCGACGTACGTCGTGAAATCTCTGAGGTGCTGAGCGTCGGAGCCTCCAACCCTGCGTCGCTCGTAGTGCGTAATCGCTCACAAGCGATGCTGCGTTTGAGTCTGCACGATGATCCGGGGGAACTGTGCAGTGTCGAACGATTGCCTCAGACGATTGATCTCGCGCCAAACAAGGAGGCCACCGTCCATTATGTCGTGACCCCTCGTCGCCGCGGTGCCTCCGAGATGGTCGCCGTGCATCTGCGCTTTCCGACACGCCTGGGACTGTGGTCCCGTCAGCAAACGCGACGGCTCGCGACGCCCATTCGCATTTATCCCGACATTCGCGCGGTCTATCGCTACGAACTCATGTCGCGGCAGAATCGGCTGTCAGAAATCGGCGTGCGGATGGTGCGGATGCCGGGCCAGGGCCGTGAATTTGAACGTCTGCGTGAGTTCCGCTATGGCGACGAAATTCGCCAGATCGACTGGAAAGCCACAGCCCGCCAACGCGCACTCATCAGCCGCGAATTCAACGTCGAACGCAATCAAAACATCGTCATCATGGTCGATTGTGGTCGCTTCATGCGGAATGAGACCGACGGCATCTCGTATCTCGACCGCGCACTCAACTCGGCCATTATGCTCAGCTACATCGCACTGGGGCAGGGCGACAACGTGGCGCTGCTGGCGTTCTCCAATCGCATCGAACGCTTCATTCGACCTGTGCGGGGCAAACCGGGAATTCAATCGATTCTGCGATCGACCTACGACATTCAGGCATCGTCACATGCGTCCGATTACAGTCTGGCGCTGGAATATCTGACGACCGTCCAGCGCAAACGCGCGCTCGTGGTGCTGATTACGTTTGTCACCGACGAACTGCAGCTCCGCGTCATCGGCGACAGCCTGAAGCTGCGTTCATTGCCCTATTTGCCGCTGTGTGTTCTGTTGCAGGACGTGGGTCTGCGCGCCATGGCAGATCGTGTCCCGGAAACTGACCTCGACGCATTCCATACTGCTGCCGCCGCGCAGATCCTCACCGGTCAAGCGCATGAAGCGGCATCGCTTCGAGAAGCCGGTATTATGCTCATCGACACGCCACCGGATCTGCTGACCGAACGCCTGATCAACGAATACCTGAGCATCAAGGCTCGGAATTTGATGTAGAATACTGTCCAAGGGTGCGAGCGATGCTGCGTGACCAGCTCGGTCCAAGGCTGCTCAGCAAACGTTGTGAGTTTTGCTATTCTGAGAAGATTTATCCTGACCAGCAGGAGAGCATCTGGTTGAGTACAAAGTAGCCATCACTCTCTGAGTGATGAATTGCGATTAGCTGGGATAAGGGCGGATCAACCAGGACGTGACTCCGTCAGTGACGCCTGTCTGAACTGGCCAAATGAATCGCATTGCGTCACTCGGAGAGTGACGGCTACTTTGGGTTGCGGGCAAAGCCCGCGCCAAGATTCCTGTCGCCTGGACATTCATGTCCGAGATATTGACCAGGCACGGTCGCACGATGACGATATACTTTGCATGGCTCCATGCAATTCAGCACACTTCCTTATCTTGTCTCTCAGACCCACCGCATGATCATCAATCGCCGCCAGTTTCTTGATTCGAGCGGCCAGGGATTTGCGTCTCTGGCTGCCGCCATCATGCTTCATGAATCGGCGGTGGCGTCGAGCATGACATCGCCAACCACGGGCAACGTCGATGCCGGAGTCCTGGGCGGTCTGCTGCACCATCCGCCAAAAGCCAAACGCATTATCCAGTTGTTCATGGCAGGAGCGGCAAGCCATATCGATTTGTGGGACCACAAACCTCAATTGGAAAAGCATCACGGGGAGTCATCAGATTTTGGCGAACACGTCGAAGCGTTTCAGGACGGTCTTGGTCCGTGGATGAAGTCTCCATTCCAGTTTGCGAGGTACGGCCAAAGTGGAAAAGCGCTCAGTGAAGTCGTCGCCCCGCTGGGAGAATGCGTGGACGACATCGCGTTTGTGCACAATATGGTGGGCAAAACCGGCGTGCATAGCCAGGCGACGTATCTGCAGGCCACCGGATTCGATCGGCCCGGATTTCCCGGAATGGGATCGTGGATCAGCTACGCAATGGGTTCGCTCAACGATAACTTGCCGACCTTTGTTGTGCTGCCCGATCATCGAGGTTTCGCCAGCAACGGTCCTAAGAACTGGGGTTCCGGATTTCTGCCCGCCAGTCATCAGGGAACCATGATTTTTCCACAACGCAGGACGCCGATCGACGATCTCAACGCCACCGCTGATTTTGTGACGCCGAGTGCGGAAGCCGACGGCCAGTCGCTGCTCAGGTCGCTCAATGATTCGTATCGCCGCACACGTCCCGGCGATTCGCGTCTGGAAGCACGCCTGCGTTCGTACGAACTGGCAGCGAAGATGCAATTGAGTGCTCCGGAAGTCTTCAATCTTGCCGATGAAACCGAGGCAACTCTCAGGATGTACGGCATCGACAAACCCGACGCCGTCTATCCGGCCGAAATCAACATCCCGGAAGAGGCCGAATACTTTGGACGCAAATGTCTGATCGCGCGGCGGATGCTGGAACGCGGCGTGCGGTTTATTCAGATCTGGTCCGGCAATGACAACGGATTTCCAAGGCGGAACTGGGACAGCCACGAAGACATCGAACGTGACCACAAGCCACTGGCGATGGGCATGGCGATTGGAACTGCGGCGTTGATCAGGGATCTGAAACAACGCGGGTTGCTGGATGACACGATCATTCTGTGGACGACGGAGTTTGGCCGCATGCCATCGACCCAGGGCAGCATGGGACGCGATCACAATCCGTACGTGTTTACCAATTGGTTATGCGGTGGTGGAATTCGTGGCGGAATCAGCTACGGCCCGTCCGATGAATGGGGCTACAAACCACTGGACCGTGACAATCCCACGCAGGTCTATGACATCCACGCGACCGCTTTGCACTTGCTGGGAATCGACCACACAAAGCTGACCGTCCGACACGACGGCATCGACCGCCGCCTGACCGACGTCCACGGACATGTGCTGCACGATATCTTGAGTTGACAATCAGCCGCAGGGCGCGAGCGGTCTGTTGACTTAATACCAACCCGAAGCGCCAGCGAGGCGGAAATGGCTGTATTCCTCGCTGGCGCTTCGGGTTGGTATGACCATGAGGTCAAAACGTCACTAAATCAACGCCCCGCTGGCCTGGACTGCTAACAATCATGGATTGTTGCCAAGTTTTCAGTTGCAGTATTTGAACGGCCCGTGTTGTCAGCGGGGATTCTATAATGCATCGGCTTTGCGTATCGTCGGCTTTCCACCCTGGCTCGTCCAGGTGGAAGCCAAATTTGGCAACCAGATCGCGGCACCGTTCCCATCACGCCGCTTTCCACTCTGGCTTGCCCAAGTGGAAGCGAATCTGGCTGCCGGGCACGTTGCTGAACCAAACGAAGCTACCACCGAGGCGAGCTCGGTGGCGTGCTGCAACGTGGGATAGACGTCACGATCTGGTGACCAGACGGGGCCTCCATCCACGCAAGGTGGACGGCGTGCCGACACATCTCACCGCTCGCATTATATCTCCGACGCCACCAAGACCCTGCCGCAGGATTCCGGTTCGTTTCAGACCCTGCAATTAAGATTTCTTGCTCTTCCGCCGCGTGAATCCCACAAGTCCGACAAGCCCGATACCAAGAAGAGCGAAAGTAGATGGTTCAGGAACAGTCGTGATAATCAGCGTTGGTTTTGGGTTGGAGGGACTCAGATTATTGTTCGATGCAAACGTGTATGTATTCGCATTGGTATTCTGACTCACCAACATGAAGGTAACACGATTATCTGTATCGGCATTAATGAAATTAACCATCGAGGCGAACGAGAACGAAAGTATGTCACCGTCAGCAAAGGCGTAGTTTGCAGGAAAAGACAATGATCCGTAACCGTTCACGGGTCGAGCAGGATGCACGGAGCCGATTTGCCTTTCAGGCTGGCATCCACGGCATCGCAGAGCCACTGGTAGATGGGGCGTTTCTGGAGGCGGCAGGTTTCTGAGATGGTCAACATCCGTTCGATGAAGCGACTG
>CAMAVB010000153.1 GCA_945861465.1 Candidatus Kuenenia stuttgartensis | reverse complement strand
CACCTGCGTACAACTTCAGATTGCCGCCCAGATGGGCGACAAGAAATCCGCAGAGCGAGAGCCCTGTGATCGCCATGAGGATTTTCTGCCCCACAGTCGTCGAAAGGACTTTCACGAATGGCCCCAGACCTGGAACCTTCGAGAGCAGTTGAGCCGGTAGACTCAGAATTCGAAGCAGAGCGTTCAAGAGTCCCGCTCCTCCCCGTAAAAGCGGTAGAATGAATGTACGTCCAACTGGAAAATGTACGGGAACTGAAGATCCCAGTTCATTTGCCACGCTCATTATAGAACGACATCTGTGAACTGCAACGCGGTCGAAAAAACGATCCCTATAGCTGAGAGAGAGACGTGGTTCGGCAGATTTGGCGATGATGGATCCCTGACGCACGTTTGGGCGTCTTTTTGACATCGATTGCTTCCCCAAATTGTAGTTTGCCGGCGCAATGCACGCCCGGTCGCTGACTGCCGTTGCTGCGCTCTTAAAGACTGAACTACGATTCCGGAGAGTGCTCCGGAACAGCACAGACACTCATGCTTTGTGAGACATGAAAACTTGGGCTGGGTGGCCGAGGCTGGACTGAGCGGAGCGAAGGAAGCCCTCGGGTTTCGAGCTGGCGCTCTCCAACCCCGGCCACCCTGAAAACCAAACCTTGACACAGTTCCGGACTTTGGAGGATGTTTTCGTGGTGAGCAGTTTGACGAGATCGATCACATGGATCCGCATTGTCATGGCGACCGGGATGCTTTCCCTTGCGGGCTGTGCGACGGCACCGTACATGAAGGGATCGGCTCAATCGTATCGCACGTCGCAGGAGCTGGCGGCACTCACTGAGACGCAGATCGAACGTGGCAAGCCGCTTGTCGTCGTCGATTCCCTGGGCTGGCTGTGGGGAATTCCGGGGAAAATCCTGCTGTTCGATCGGCGTGTCGAGAATCATCGAATCGATTCTCACACCGAAGCGGCGATCGCGGCGTACCTGAACGACAACGAACTTTCGACGGTCAAGGTTCGGCTCAATCAATATCGCCCGCTTGACGACTGGAAACGTCTGGCTGCCAACAAATCCGTCGGCGTCGGTTGGCGTTATACGTTTGGCGCGGTCATTGTGCTGGGCGAAACAATTTTTCCCGGACGAGTGTTCGGGAGCGATCACTACAATCCGTACTCGAACACGATTCATCTATATTCGAACGTGCCCGCTTTGGCTGTTCACGAAGCTGCCCACTCGAAAGATTACGCGAGACGAAAGTGGAAAGGCACGTACGCCGCTGCCTATTTTCTGCCAATCGTACCTCTCTATCAGGAAGCAATCGCCACCAACGACGCGCTTGGCTATGTGATGACGACGGGAGATCTGCAGGCCCGACAGGAAGCCTACGAAATACTGTACCCGGCTTACGGTACATACGTCGGCGAAGCGATCTCCGGGGCCGTTCCGGGCGGATATTTTGTCGCACTCATTGGTGGCCACATTGCAGGTCGCTGGAAATCATGGGACCTTGCCAGAACCCATCATGGCGACCATGATGCCTTTCTGCACAGTCGTCAGCCCGCAGCGATCGATTAGTTCGACTGTTCCATTTTGATCGTAGTCTCGCCTTGAGGCGGAAATTCGGCCTGCCAAATCATAAACATTCAGCCCATCTTCTGGCTAAAGCCGCGACTACAAGCGAATCCCGGACAGTCGAATTAGCACTCAGTCAAGAATTGATTTTCCGTTCGGGTTATCAGCCGGAACGCTTGAGCGTCCGGTTCTAAGGCGAGCGGCAGATAAGAATTAACCTGCTGTACGACGGACATCCTTGTCCGTCGTTTGTTTCGGCGGACTTGGAAGTCCGCTGTACGGTAAGAACTTATCTGCCGCTCGCCTAAATTGAAATCCGGCGCGATCTTTCTGCGTCGGATTTTTTGCTGCGCGCCGGAATCAACCCAGCGATGACGAATTCAATCGCTTCCGCAGGTAATTCGCCCGCACAGTGTTGCGTTCCGCCGGCTCCAGGGCTTCGCCATGCAACGTCTGCAGATGGGCAGGTTGCGTGTGAATGAACAGCTCATTCACGGTCGCCAAATCCAGGTTGTCGATCAGTCCCTGCTGAATTCCCATCCGGATGCTTGACAGCAAGTGCATCGTTTCTTCTGAACTGATCGATCGCGCACTCGTTAATACGCCGAATGCGCGGGCAACCTGGTCGTGCAGGTCCGCACGTTTGTCGCGAACCAGCAGGTCACGAACGCGGCGTTCCCAGCCAATGATGCTGGAAACAACTTCTTTCACTTCCGCAATCAGCTGCTCTTCTGATTTGCCAAGCGTCACCTGATTCGAAATCTGGTAGAAGTCACCCATCGCCTGACTGCCTTCTCCGTACAAACCGCGCACGGCCAGGTTAATCTTCTGAGCCGCCTGATGCACCTTCTGAATTTCCCGCGTCAGGCGGAGCGCCGGAAGATGAACCATCACGCTCACCCGAATTCCGGTCCCGACGTTTGTTGGACAGGCTGTCAGATAACCAAGTTCCGGATGAAATGCGTAAGGAACAGTTTCTTCAATTTGATCGTCCAGAGCATCGCATTCCAACCAGCAGTCGTCGAGCGCAAATCCACTGTGGAGTACCTGGATCCGCAGATGATCTTCCTCATTAATCATTACGCTGTGTCGTTCACCTTCACTGATGGCCACTGCCCGCGGCCCATCGCTCTGTGCGAGTTCGCGACTGATGAGCTGGCGTTCCATCAACATCTGGCCGTCCAGCGCTGACAGGGATTCAATGTTCACATGATGCACTGGGCGATGTTGAATCTCTTCCTGCATGGCAGACTTGACCATCTGCACAATCTGAAATCGCGCGTCGGGGGAGGCACGCGTCACAAACGCAAAGCCCGCCACATTGCGTGCCAGACGGATGCGACTGGAAATGACAATGTCTGACTCCGGCCCGTCACCCCTCAGCCATTCGCCACTTGTGCGCGCGAGTTGTGCCATGCAAAACGAGTTGTCTGGGCGTTCCGGACTCAACGAAATGTATCCTTGAAAAGCGTTGAGTCAGCACTGCGAGTTGCACTGCCCAACTCCGGAATTGTACGGAAATTGCCAGTCCAGACAAGAAACTCGGGGTACGGACCGACCCTTAAAGTGCAGACATTCGCGAGCGCGTCTTGATGCAGGATGGACATTCACGTCCGTCGCACGGCAAACGCTTTCGAAGTCGATATTGCTGTACCCTACGGTTCTTTCGATCCTGGTGCGATGACTGGCCTGGCCTCGGACATGAATGTCCAATCTCTGGAAATTGCAGCTATAGTTGGACAGCGCCACTTTGAGAGTCCGATCGGCATAAGATATTGTTCAGATTTACGTTTCGTCATTCCACCTTCCCTTCTCCCCCGAAATCGGGAGCGAAGGTGGCCGACAGGCCGGATGAGGGGCCTGTCCAGGATGTCAACTTGCAAAAAAAGCCCCTTCACCCCAACCCTCTCCCCCAATTTGTTTGCGACCACACTGCAAAGAAAAACCACGCAATCTCCGCAAACAAATCGGGGGAGAGGGGGCAAAGTGGCGCTGTCCAATTTAGATAATCGCTGTCATCTTAGATAATCGCTGTCATCGACCAATTCTCACTCGGGCGGCGCAGACTTCTTTTTTTTACGAGTTTTTTTGGGCGTTTCTTCGCGCATGGCGTTTTCGAGCCCAGCGATTTCGTCACGAAGACGCGCAGCGGTTTCGTAGTCTTCCTCTTCGATGGCATTTCGCTGTGCGTTGCGTAACTGGATGAGTTGTCCTTGTTCCTGCGTTCCCACAACGGTACTTCGTGGTCGCTTGCCTTTGTGTTCGACGCCTTCGTGAATGTTATCCAGAAGTGGCAAAAGCTCCGTCCTGAATTCGGTGTAGTCCTGTGAACAGCCGAAACGTCCACTCTCACGAAATTCACTGAACGAAATTCCGCAGTTCGGACAACTTGCGGGCGAATGCGAGTCGCCCATCAGTTCATCGAGTTTTGATGCCAGATCAGCGGCTATCATTGGATTCTCGTCGTCTGGATTCTTTCCCAGATGTTCCTGGGCGCACGTTTCACACAGATGAACAATGGCCGCTTTGCCTTCACGGATGTCTGTGACATGCATTGTGGCCGGTTTTGTGCATCGTCGGCATTTTTTCATAGCATTTTTCCGGATGTTATCGATTCTGCACGCTCGGCAGTCACCACATGCAGGATTGCATTTGAGACACGATGATGCGTTCATCATCCCGGTTCGCGATGCGGGATGCAAGAGCCAGACCGTGGCAAACAGCTATGTTGCAGAGTGTCAGAACTCAAGGAATGCAGTTCGCGGCAACTCAATCGGCTGTCCTGTGCTGCGGTGAAACCACAAGACGCAGGTTTCGCCTGTCCGGCATTCAACTTCCCGGAGGATGCAAAGTTTGCCTGTGTGGTTGTCGCGCAACGTGTCGGAGAGTTAAGCTGCGTGTCTTCATTCCGGGGAAATTGTCAATCCAGACAGGACAAACCATGAATTCACCGTCCGTAGTCGGCGATGTTCCGAACAATTCGCCAACACTCTTTGGTCACCCGACCGGTCTGTATACGCTGTTCTTTGCCGAAATGTGGGAACGCTTTTCCTACTACGGTATGCGTGCACTTTTGGTCCTGTACATGATCAAGGGTTTTTTGAAGTACGACGACGCGCGGGCGTATACTGTTTACGGAGCGTATACGGCGCTCGTCTACATGACGCCGTTTTTCGGCGGAATGCTGGCGGACCGACTGATCGGGCAACGCATCGCGGTGATCATCGGCGGGCTGCTGATGGCTGCAGGGCACTTGATCATGACAGCGCAGGATCCGACGATGTTCTACCTTGCGCTGACATTGCTCATCGTGGGCAATGGTTTTTTCAAACCAAACATCTCGACGATTGTGGGGACGCTCTATCCGGCCGGCAGTCCGCTGCGGGACGGCGGATTTACAATCTTCTATATGGGTGTAAACCTTGGGGCGGCGATGAGTCCGCTGTTGTGCGGTTACATCGGTGAAACGTACGGTTGGCACAATGGTTTCGGGCTTGCAACCGTCGGAATGCTGGCTGGCCTTTCCGTGTTTGTGATGCCGAATCGCGTGACACAGGTAATCATCGGAGTCACAGCACTCGCCGCAGCAACGGCATTGCTCTTCTTCCGCGCAAACAACACAGCAGCCATACTCCTCAATTCATTTGTTGCCGTTTGTCTGACTGCGGCAGGGGTGATTTCGATCATCGCACTGACAAAAGGCGGGCTCCCGCGATGGGCTGGCAGATACAGATTCGGAACCGTCCCGCTCCAGCGCGTTGCGATTGTTGTCGCATGTGTCGCCATTGTGATTCCGGTGATCACGCTGTTTGTTTCAGGTTTTTCTGTGGTGAACGGTGGCGAGCCATTCCAGGTCATCCGGAAGGAGACCATTGACAGCTTTAAGGCAGGAGGTCCAGTCCAGAAAATACTGTCGGTCATTCTTGACGAAGTCAGCAAGCCAGCGGGCCTGTTGCTGACAGTCACCGGAATCCTGGCGTTTGGCTATCTGATTCTGCAGTCGATGAGTATGAAAACTGTTCCTCGACACCGCATGATGGTCGTCCTGACCCTGACGTTTTTCTCGATGCTGTTCTGGGCATTTTTTGAACAGGCTGGCAGCAGCCTGAATAACTTTGCCGACCGCAATATTGATCGTGTTTCGGAATCAACTCGTATCACCCAGGATCAGGTCGGTACAACAATCTCGATTCAGCCCACACAGGAACAGCTGGGATATACGAACGGTGACAGACTGTTTACGCTCGACCAGCTGGATGCATTGCGATCGGCAGACGGCAACAAAGACAAGACGGATTTTGAAATCGACTGGACCGTCCATTCTGACAATGTCGGAATGGGGATCGCGAAGCGCGACCAGGAACTGGCGGCCAGCACGTTTCAGGCAGTCAATGCAGTCTGTATTGTGATTTTTGGTCTGCTCTTCACGGCGGTATGGACGTTTCTCGGCACGCGCGGGATGGAACCATCAACTCCGGTTAAGTTCTCCCTGGGAATCCTGCAGCTTGGTCTTGGATTCGCGGTCTTCTGGTTTGGTGCACAAAGCGCGGACCCACGGGGAATGGTTGCAGCTCATTGGCTGGTGCTCGGTTATATGCTGCATACGACGGGCGAACTGTGTCTGTCGCCGGTTGGACTTTCAATGATCTCGAAGCTTTCGCCAAAAATTCTGGTAAGTACCGTAATGGGTGCCTGGTACCTTGCAAGCGCCTTTGCGCAGTACCTGGCGGGGATCATTTCACAATTTACAGTCGTGGACGCTTCGGCTGACGGGGGCATACCCGCCCCGATCAACTCGGTGAATATCTACGGAAATATGGCGGGAGGAATTGCGATTGCATGCCTCGTTTGCGGAGGTGCATGCCTTGCATTATCGCCGATCCTGAAGACATGGATGCACCCTGAATTACCGGAAGATTCCGATGGTTAGTACGCGTGTGGCGACCGATACGGTACGAATTTTGTCGCTCGGGACAGGGCCGGGCTGGCGGTGAGGACGGCCGTGCAGATCATCCCGGTCATCGACATCAGGAACGGAATTGCGGTGCGGGCCGTCGCGGGCCAGAGGAGTCGGTACGGACCGCTCCAAGGTCGGCTGACGAACACGGCGGAACCGGCGGAGGTATTGACAGCGCTACGCCGGTATTTCGGCTTTTCGCTGTGCTACATCGCCGATCTGGATGCTATTGAGCGGCAGCAAATCAATCGATGCACAATTGCGGAAATGGCTTGCACGGGGGTTCCACTCATCGTGGATGCCGGTGCAACAACGGTTGAACAGATTGAAGCATTGCTTGAGATTGGCGTGCGTCAGGTTGTGTTGTCATCGGAGTCGATGCACGACCTCACGCAGCTTGCAGCAATGGCGAAACGATTTGATCCTGTCTCATTGATTTTTAGTATCGACCTCAGGCACGGAGAACTGCTTGTCAGAGATCCCGGCTGGCACGGAAATTCGCCTCTCGATCTGGTGCGATATGTGATCGCATGCGGTATTCGTGAACTCATCGTTCTGGATCTTGCGGCAGTCGGAACCGGACTCGGTATTCCGACTCTGCAGTGGTGTCAGGACATCAGACGCCTGTCGCCGGATGTCAGGATTATTTCAGGTGGTGGCGTCGATTCAGTCTCGTGTGTGGCGGGAGCAGCGCGAGCGGGCCTCGACGGCTTGTTGATCGCCTCAGCACTGCACGACGGACGACTGACATCCGATGATCTAGCCGCGTATTTGTCTCGGTAAAAGAAACAACGGGCCGTCCTGTTCATTCCCTTAAGGACCGGCGCAGAAATAACTGTCGTCTTCCGGACGTGGAGCACGTTTTTAGCGTGCTCGGCACGATGGAATCGTGCCCCACATATTTCTATCTCAGTTCTCAGCCGCGTGCAGTATACGCTGAACCAATCCAGGTGCGAGATGGCTGAATTCAGGCGGTGGGTCTATCCGGGCGAGGGCAAGAACTGTGCGAGTCTTCTGATTGCGTCGCGCACGTCGTCATCTCGCTGATCGCCACCCGTGCGCTCGACACAGACCCAGGTCTGGAGGTTTGCCTCGACAAGCGTGGGAAGTAGCTCAGTCCAGTCCACGTTGCCGTCGCCGAACGGGACTTCGATGCCGCCACCATCGACGTCCTTTTGGGCATCGCGAAGTCGAACGTAACCGATGTGCTGATAGAGATCGCGAAAAACTCGGACGGGAGAACTGCCGGTCATGGCACAGGCGGCCGGATCGAACACGATTCCGACCGATCCGGCACCAATGCGACTCAGCAACTGCTGGATTCGCTTCAGTTCAAAACTGGAGAACTGCAACTGCAGCACGGCCCCGTGATGGCTGCCGAAACTGGACAGATCAGCCAGAATATCGCACAGCAACTGGAACTTCTGTGCGTCGGATGCAGCAGCGGACCGCAGTGCCGATGCGGCTGGTGCGAACGAAAATGGATTACGCAATGAATCGACATCGTCATCCTTCGGTGCATCCGGACTGATGACAGGAGCTGCCGATTCCGGATCCGGAATTCGCCCGATACGAACCAGAAGTTCCGTTGTTCCCAATTTCCGCACGAGGGTTAGTGCTGACCGGATTCCATCCAGCCGTTGGTCCAGATTCTGCTCGTCGTAGATCGCATGTCGGGAGGAATAATTCAATCCGGCGACCTTGAGCTGATGTTCTGCGACGTAATGTTTCAACTGTCGCAAAGCCGTATCAGAAAATGTTTCGGCTCGAACTTCCGTCCGCGCATTGAGTCGCAGCCCCTGCACTTTGTTTTTTGCCGCAAGTTCGATGGCCTGCCGCAGTGGCTGGCCAAAATCTTCCGTCGCCACGGCCAATCGAAGCGTCATTCGAAATCTGTCTAACAAAAAAGAGCTTGTTCATTACTTTTGTGTCTCTTGTGAGTTCTTGTGGCCACCACTATTCGTTCAGGTTCTGTCTGCGCGTCAGAGGTCTGCTGGCCACAAAGAGGCACAAAATTCACAAGAGAAAGAATGGAATCACCGGCCTGGTCAAAAGCCTTCTCGAAAAAACAGCACTCGAAACGTTTGCTGAACAAAGTCCAACTCCCGAACTCATACGAATCCGGCTACGGCTCGATCGTGACCGCATGGAGCCTGGAAACACAATGTCACTGTCACTTTGCGAGGTTCACCCGCACGAGTTCCTTGTCGTTCCTGGCAAACACACTCTTCATCGCAAACGCCGGGTGTGACCAGATTGTCATTCGGCGTTGTACCGGGCGAGTCGGTTCAACCAGTCTGGCCCGGCTGATTTCTTCGTAACCAGACTCCGACAGATTCGCAATGATCAGGTCGCCCTGTTCGTTGTGCAGGAAGTAGCGATCACCCTGCGGCACGATAAACGCATTCCACCAACGACCTTCGCCCGTGGCCTCCCGCGTTTCCCAGACACGTTCACCTGTTTCGGTCTTCAGACATCGTAACTGGCCGTAGCTGCAGATTCCGAAAATATTGTCCTTTGTCACAACCGGCGTCGGCATAATCGAATGCAACTTGTCAGTCTGCTCTTCGTTGACGCCATTGCCCTTCCATAGAATATCGGCATGGTCCGCACTCACTTTCAGCATGTGCGGCCCTTCGTAAAAAGATGTCAGAAACAGGCGATCGTCCAGTTTTCGTGGCATCGGAACGCAAAGTCCCGCCTTGATCGCCCATGGGACTTCCCATAACACTGTTCCGGTTTCAGGATCCAGCGACGAGACAGCCGAGGGATGCCAGATAATCAATTGTCGTCGTTCTGCAAATTCGTAGATCACAGGAGGACAATAGCCGATGCTGAGATCATTCAGTGATCGCCATAATTCTTTTCCTGTCAACTTATCGAAACAAACAACGAGCCCATTCTCCTTACCGCCTACGAGCGTGATCAGCCTCTCGCCATCGACCAGCGGCGCTGCCGCCATGCCCCATGTCGGCATCTCAGTTCCAAAATCTTTCTCAAATGACTTCTGCCAGATGATGGAACCGTCTTTCACATTCATGCAGAACATATCGCCCTGGGCACCGATGAAGTAAACTCGATTTTGATCGATCACCGGTGTCGCGCGTGGCCCGTGGGCATAGCCAATTGAGTAACGCACGTAGTATTCGTGCTTCCATAATGGTTTGCCGGTCTCTGCATTGAAGCACAGCAGGCGTTCGAGTTCGCCGTCCGCAATGCGATCGGTCAGAAACACGCGCCCGTCTGCGACTGCTGGTCCGGAATATCCTTCGGCCACTTCGACTGACCAGACGCGAGGAAGCAATCCGTCAGTGGGAAACTTGTCCACGATCCCCGCTTCATGCCAGACACAGTCTCGCTTTGGTCCACCCCATTGAGGCCAGTCGTCTGCACTGGTGCGCATGCTGAGCACAACCATCAATGCAATGATGCACGCTGCCGCCCGACAACATAAAACGACGAAATTCAGGAACGGTGAAACTGTCGACATGAAAATTATTTCGCATTCATTAAAGAAGTGCCATCTCGATGCAAATTGGGAACAATGCCTCGAAATACCGCATGGCGTTGTGTTCGGTCTCGCTCCCACAGAAATGCGAGTCGTCGGAGCGACATCGCAACTGCCTGCTAATCGGGCAGGAGCAGGTCCGAATCTCGAAGGAAACGCACATCGCTCTTACTTTGGTCGGGGCCGGGCAGGGTGTCGTCGGTGAGCTCGTCAAAGAGCCGATCGTCGTCAAAAACGGGAATCATATCTGTCGCACCATTTCGCATCACACGACCTGGCCCCTGATCCGGGCCCAGGTGTACTCGGTAGCTGATCCCGGAAAATGCCAACTGATCACCCGGCAGAAGCGCGCCGCGTACAACTCGCTGCCCATTAACGCGTGTCCCGTTGGTGCTGGCCAGATCGCGCAGATAAAGCAGCCCATCTGTCTTAACCAGCACACAGTGCTGCTTTGATATGCTGGTATGATCGATCACCAGATCACAGAGTTTGGCACTGCGTCCGACAATTGTAATCGCGCTCTGCAAAGTAATGGGCGGTCCGCCTTGCTGCGGAATCAACTGAGCCAACATGGTAAGTTACCTTGCGATGAGTATAAGGACAAACCGACGCACCAAGAGTCTGTCCCGAGACTCCAGGACATACCGCTAGCCGCAGGTAATTAACGTGCAAAAACCGGCGGCCTGCATCTTGCCGCACACAAAACCAGCGGAAATCAGACAGACTGTTCGGCTGACTACGCCAGTTTGAGGTCCTGTGCCGACACTTTCAACCCTCTTTCCACTGGAATTGCCCCAGCCAAGCCACAATGAAGTCAATAAAAGTATCGATTCCGCAAGACGGGAAGCCTTTCCCCAGACTCGCAGGTTCATTAGACTCCGCAGTCACTGGCAGCTTACCGAATCTTCGTGGCGTGCCCTGAATGCGTCGATGGAATCGCGTCGAATAGTGCTCGACGATGGCTTGCATTGACGTATTCTACAGAAATCAGGATGCGATGGTTGGCCGTTTTGGATGTCGGAAAGGAGTCTGATTGATGGCATTTGAGCCGCAGCGATTTATTCATGCTGCCAATCTCCGGCTGGATGTTCCTGTCAGTTTTCAAACAGGCGAACCTCTGACCGACGAGCTGCGTTTTGCCTTTGAAGACGCCACGTTGCACGCTTTTGACGAGGTGATTGAAGCGTCCGTCAGGCACGATGTGGATTTTCTTCTGCTGTCGGGCAACGTGTTTGTCGAGGCCGATCGGAGTCTTCGCGCGAGGCTGACACTACTAAGAGGTGTCAGGCGGCTCGCGGAACACGAAATTCAGGTCTTTGTACTACCTGGTGATTCAGATCCACCGGAAGCATGGCGTGCAATCCCCGAGATGCCTGAAAACGTCTCCGTTGTTTACAGCTCAAACCCGGAACCCGAAGAGTTATACGTCAAGGATCGTCTCGCCACGACGCTTTCGTCTTCCATGTGGTTTGGTGAAGCGGATGCGTTCGGTATTCGGGTGCTGGCCAGGGGAACTGACGGCATTCAGCCGTTTCGCATCGGCGTTGTGAGCAAAGCAAAATACGAAGAAGCGAGACGGATGGCGGCCATGGCGGCCTCTGCATCAGACGAAACGATCACTGCGTCGCTGATGCATGTGGCGTCCGGTGAGCAGATCAGCGGACCGCCATCGTCCATTGATTCCAATGACGATGATCCGACTCGCGTGTGGCGTTCGATTGATGCCGAAGGTGGCGCACACAGCCGCAAAGCCGACCCTGGCCGACGCGGTGTCAAGCGATCTCTGGAAACGCTTGAAGTGAGTTCGGCAGATGCACACCCCTCGCTTGATCCGGGATTTATTCGATACGTCGATGAAATTCTGCACGACGGTCAGTTGAATTTCCTGGCTCTGACTGGCGAACTGGCACGCACAACGCTGTGGCGGGACGAGGGCGTTGTTCACTGTCCCGGCACGACTCAACCACGCAGTCAGATGGAAGCCTCAGGCGGCGCGTGTTCGCTGGTCGAAGTTTCGGAAACTGGTGAGATTCGGATTTCCTCCGTCGATTCCAGTTGTGTGGACTGGAAGCAGATTGAACTCAACGTCGCGCCGCACACCAATTTGTCATTCATCCTGCAGCAGATGAAAACGCTGTTGCTGGGACAGAAGCCGGGCGCGGCTGACCGCATCTGGTCGGTGCAATGGATACTTCGCGGGGCATTGCCCGATCTGCAGGAACTGGCTCGCAATGATCTGGATGTTGCAGCAGCCGTGGAACTGGATGAGCTCAAACACAGCGGCCGCACCATTCGACTGTTGCACGAAATTCGATCACTTCCGAACGCATGGCCCCTGGGTGATCCACCGACGTCGCTCGCCGATCAGTATCAACAGATTGCAGGGCGGTCACGCATCCTCACGGACGATGCACTCCAGTCGCTCATCGACACCAGCCAGGAACTCACCGCCGGTTGGAAACAGCGTTTGACGTCCTTGCTGCCTGCGGTTGATCCCGAACAGATCATGGCAAAGCTGCGAACCGACGGAGCGACCTGGTTTGTGCCGGATTTCGGTCGTGGCGACAGCGGTGTCGATGACAATGCAGACAAATCAAACGATGTTGATTTGTCGGATGATATTGATGGCGCACAGGATGAATCCGCGAAGAAGGAGCGTTCCGACGACCTTGACGAAACCACAGACTTCGCAGCGGAAGACGTTGATGACGACGCGGACGAGGATGAATCCGATGACTAAGGACCGGCGCAGAAATAACTGTCGTCTTCCGGACGTGGAGCACGTTTTTAACGTGCCCGGCACGATGGAATCGTGTCCCACTTATTTCTGTCTCAGTCCTAAACGAGGGGTTGCACGAAGCGCGGTCTGGCAAAGGAATTCGGCATGAAGCTGACGGAAATTGATATCGATCGCTTTCGCATTTGGCGCAGTCTGTTGCTGCGGCTTGATCCCAAAGGGCTCAACGTCATTTACGGTCCCAATGAGGCCGGTAAGACGACGCTGATGCGATTCATTCGATCGACGCTGTACGGTTACGAACCGCTGTCCACAGAACCGGCATTCCATCGGCCGGACGCGGAACAGCCTTGGCGCGGAGCGGTGCGGTGTGAGCATGGCGGTCGCACATGGCGAATTCATCGCCGCGCTGAAATGGCGGGTCGCGGTCGATTGAGAATTTCGGGAGGTCAGGAGGGCATCGACAAAGACGCCGCCCTGGACAATATCCTGTCGGGAACCACCGAAGAAGTTTACGCCGATATCTTTGCCGTGGGCGTCCGCGAGTTGCAGCAATTGGCGACGCTGGGCACAAATCAGGTTGCAGAGTACATCTATGGGCTGTCGCTGGGGCCGCAGGGGCGACAGATTCTGGACGCTCTTGCCGATGTCAAAGAACGTCGTACGTCGATGTTTGGTGAAGACAATCGGTCCGGTCGAATTCCACAGTTGTTCGACAAATACGCCAGCATGTCGGGAAATCGGCGCAACACCGGACAGGCACGCGACAGGCACGCAAAGCTGACGCATCGTCGCCGCGAGCTGCTGCAGGAAATTGAAGAGCTCCAGCAACGTGAAAACAGTGTCAGCAACGAATTACGTGGCCTGCGATTTCTTCAGAATTGTCACAAACCGTGGAAACGGATCAAGGATCTCCAGGCTGAACTCTCCGGGCTGCTGGTTGTACCCACGAATCCAACCGAAGCATTGAAGCTGCTGACTGCAGCCGAAAAAGACATTCAGGAATCCACTAACCGCCGCGATAAGCTCAACGAGCAGGCGGCTCAGCTGCGGTCGCAGGCCGAACGACTGCAGACCGATCAGTTATTTGACAAAGAACGCTACGCGATTCAGAGTCTTGTCGATCAAAGCGACTGGTTGCGTCAGATCGAAGAGCAGATTCGAAATGCCGAAGAACGCTCGTCAGAACTGCGACGTGAACTGAATCATCAGATGACCCAGCTCGGCAGTGGCTGGTCGGTCGAACGCCTGAATTCCATTGACACATCACCGGCAGCTCATCATCGCCTGCTGGAAGCGGCTCGACGTTACCAGGATGCACTTCAGCGTGGCGGGAAACTCCGACGAATGCTGCGGAGCATGACCCGACGCAGTCAAAAGGAACTCGTGGAACTCCATTCTCAGCTGGATTTCGTCGGAGTTCCGGTTTCCGAAGCCAGCGCGATTGAGCTGGCGCGGCTGCAGGAACTGGAAAATCTCGGACGGCTGCGACTGCAGGAAGAACAACTGGCACTAAAAATCCAGACCGTGCGGCGCGTGATCGACCGCGTGGACACAGACGAATCGATTCCGGAGTGGGTTGACAAGACGATCACCACGATGGGCTGGATCGGCGCAGCGTTGTGCCTGTTCGGGATCGCAACTTTCTCGCTGGGCGGAGAACCTCGCCGCGCCCTGGGCGGCGCGCTGGCTGCAGCCGCGTTTGGTTTCGCCGGCATTATGTGGTGGGGAGTTCGCAACGGTCTGCGAAACAACTTCGATGCGAAAGTTGGTATTAAGCTTGATGATATTGCCGATGAAGCACGTCAGGCCGATCGACAACTGCGACTTCTGCAGGATCGCATTGGCCGAATGTCTCTGGCAGATCGCTTTGCAGGCCGTGAGGACAACGCCGAGAACTGGAAATCATCGACGGCAGAGATGGTTGATCGCATCGTCGATTGTTCGGCCCGCATCGCCGATCTCGAAGTGTTGCAGCGCAAACAGACTCGTGCGGCGTCGCGACGAATGCGATTGAAGATACTGCGAGATCGCTACAAGTCGTCTCAGCAGACTGTCAACGAACAACGACAGGAGTGGTGTCGAGTGCTCACCTCGCTGGGCATGGACGAAACGGTGCATGTCGAACAGGCGTTCGACTGGTGGCGGCGCATTCAGGAAGTGCGTGAAATGCTGACGCAGTGGCGAAATTCGGCACCGGAGGTTGAGGGCCTGCGGCGGATGTTCGAGGCCATGCGCGTGCGCGTCGAACAATTAGGGAACCGGCTCACCAATGCTAAGAAGATGAACTTCTCCCGACCGCTGGAGGTCCTGACGTCATGGCAGCAGGAACTAAAAACTCACGATCGGGATCGCACCGAAAAGAACAGGCTGCTTGCAGAAAGCGAAGCAAAACAACATGACGGACGTCATACGCAACATCAACTGGAAGCCGCAGAATTGCGACGAAGTGCCGTACTTGCCCGTGCGGGCGTGTCTTCGCGGGAAGAACTGACGAAACAGCAGGAATCGGAAACACGGCGTGTGCAACTGGAATCTCAGGTAAAGAAAACAAACGAAGAATTGATGGATGCGTCATCTGCGGAGACAGAACTGGCCATCGTGGAAGATGATCTGATTCGATTTGATGCACTCAGGGCTCGTGAGACAATTCAACTGCGAACTTCCGAGCTGGCCGATGTTGAACAACGGCTGAATCAGGATCACGAAGAACTGGGCAGTCTGAAGCAGGAGATCAAATTGCTGGAATCCGGTCGCGATTCCCATGCAGAATTCTTCAACAAAGCCCGCGTCGCCTCGGAGATTTACCGTGCATCGGAAGACTGGTTCGCACTTCAGATTGAACACGATGCCGTCGTGCAGATTCGCCGCCGCTTCGAACAGGAAAATATCTCCGGCACACTTGTGACGGCGTCGGACTACATGCACCGTATGACATCCGGTCGCTACCATCGCATCTGGGCACCGCTTGGAGAAGACTTACTGTGTATTGACGACGAATACGGTCAGACGTTTCGTGTGGAACAGCTCAGTGGCGGCACACGGGAACAGTTGTTCCTCGCCATCAGATTTGCACTCGTGCGTGAATTTTCGAAACGCGGTGTGGAACTTCCACTCGTGATGGACGATTTGTTTGTCAATTTTGATCAGGAACGCACTGAAGCGGCGGCGGACTGTCTGCTGGAAGTCGCCCGCGAGGGTCAACAGGTTCTGTTCTTCACCTGCCATGAGCATATTGCACAGTTGTTTCAGCAAAAACAGATTGAACCGTTGTGGCTGCCTGGACACAAAGTGGCCTACGACGTGATGAAACCGGAACAAGAGACTTCACACTCCGGAGACGCTGTTCGGATTTCCGGCAGTCATGTGGTTTCCGATTCGGACGAATTGCTCGACGATTCCTGGGACCAGCCGACCAACAGCGATTCTGTGGCTTAGGCGCCCACATCGGGGCTCTGCGGATCAGCACCAGCTGTGCCCGCAGAGCTTTCATGTAGACTACTGTTCGAGGCAACTCTCAGAAGTTTCCGCATTTCCCCAAGTATCAATTTACAGATGGATGGCACTGTGGTTTTGCCACTGATTTGCGGCGGCTCATGCACAATTCTAAAAACCACCGACGAGCTTCCAAATTGAAATTCATTTTGAGTTTTTGGGCCGGATGAATGAGCAGCGACATGTCACAACCTTCACGACCGGTGTGGATCAAAGAAAGTCCAATTGACGAATTTCCGGAACCGGATGTTCGTTTCTACATTTACTTCCTCGAATTGGATTTTGACTTCGACCAACAGCTCGCAGCAATTCGCAGGTTGCTGCAGCGAAACCGCGAAAATGATCAGTCTCTGGCGAAGGCAATTTACGAGGCTGGAGAAGAAGCCCGCCGATTGAAAGGAATTTCGCAAGAGCGTGCCGTCGACGATCACATTTGCCTCATACAAGCGTCCGTCTATCAGGACGCGGCACACAGCATGGCGGCAGCAGGAATGCTTGCCCCATTTCTTGAAACAATATTCACTGAGTGCTTCCGGGGAATTGGCAATAAATGGGCGTCCGAAGCGATTCCCGCATTGCAGCATGCTCGCTGGCAGGGAGTTCAGGAGATTCAATGGAATTGCCACAACTTCATCAAAAAAGGCCATTTACTTGACGACCTTGTTCGGGGCATTCTCCAACTCGCTGATGCGATCGGCTTTCGGTCACAATTGCCAACCGATATTGACCAAGTCCTGTCAGCACTTTTCGCTTATCGTAACAAAATGTTCCATTGTGGCTTCGAATGGCCTCTGGACGAACGCAGAAAATTCAAGCAGCAAATTGTTGAGCGCAAGTGGCCAGTAGCGTGGTTTTCCTCGGCGACGAGTGGTTCAGAACCCTGGGTTTTCTATTTGACGGATGAGTTCATCGACCATTGCCTTGAGACCGCAGATAAAGTCTTGACGGCTTTTGGACAATTTATCCGCAATGAACTATGGCCTAAAGGAAGCCGTAGTCAGCGGTAGCTGCAAGCCGCGCAGTTCTCGTCGGCAGGCGATGCCAATAAGGAGATTTCTTTGGAAAAAGGCAATGTTGGTCAATGCCGTTTCTGTTGAGTTCAGGTTGTGCTTTAGCCACGGAGTGGCGACAGGTTGTAGCCACGGGCGCGAGCCCGTGGATCGTTCCAAAGATTGCGTTTTTCAGTCCCAAAGGGACGACATGTGTCTGTGCCGCAGGGTTCATGTCGTCCCTGCGGGACTCACCATAATTCTTGACACCTGTCCACGGGCTCGCGCCCGTGGCTACAACATGCCGTTCCTTTGGGACTGAATCGCATTCACTCAGCGAGATTTGGTGCTCACTCAACCAAGGTTTTATCGATAGAAAATCCTTCACCTCGTTTCCCGGCAGGGAGGACCTACAGAAGACAACCCGCAGCTGCTGTATTGCCTCATTGTCAGGGAATTGCGAACTGCGGTGCCACGATACGGCGGCATGTACGGTGTCTGGCACGGGCATTTACGTGGTGATGCTGTTTTCCGGCGAGCGGCAGGGCGTCAGCCCTCCGAGTCCACGTTTTTGGAAGTGCTTTCTGAAACTAATGCGACCAGATTTCATGGAAAATCGTCAGGTCAGTCTACAAATGAGTAGTTCAGCGTGAGCATTCCGATTGACGTTGTAGCGTCTGGACGTCACTTTCGAATGACAGAACAGGCTGTTGCCCACGCTTACTCCTTCGG
>CAMAVB010000152.1 GCA_945861465.1 Candidatus Kuenenia stuttgartensis | reverse complement strand
GTGCGATAAATCGAGATATAAATCATGAGCGTCGGCTTCGATATTTCACTCAGGCGAGCGGCAGAAATGAATTTACCGGCACGACGGACTTCCAGTCCGTCGCATGGTGCTACTCGACGGACTGGAAGTCCGTCGTACAAATTGCGGATAGTAAGTTCTATCCTGCCGCTCGCCTTAACGTGCCCGGCACGATGGAATCGTGCCCCACCTATTTCTGTCTCAGTGTTCAGATGTTCCCGTAAATGTCGCGGTTGGCAACCTGATGCGTCATACTCTCGTCCGCGGTACGACAGCACTCAACCCACCGTCCACCGAGATCGTTTGCCCGGTGATCCAGTTGTTTTCTGAATCCAGCAGCCATGCGATCGCTTTTGCGATGTCGTCCGGTTCGCCGAGACGTCCCAGAGCGTGCATTTGCTTCGATGCTGCAGCCGCAGACTCGGTGTCCCAGAGCTTTCGCGTCATTTCGGATTTCACCAGACCGGGAGCGACTGAGTTGACTCGAATCCCACGTCCAGCGTAAGTCGCCGCAGCGGAGAGTGTCAGTCCCATGATTCCAGCTTTTGCAGCCGCGATCGCTTCGTGATTCGCGAGTCCGATTTGTGCCGCTGCAGAAGAGATCAACACAATCGAGCCACCGCCTTGCCTCATCGCTTTGACAGCGGCGCGAATCAGAAAAAATGATGATGTGAGATTTGTCGACAGCGTGTCGTGCCATTCCTGATCAGTCGTCAGATGGGCAGGCTTCAACAGCACGGATCCGATGCAGTTCACAACACCATCGATTCTTCCAAATCTCTCCAAAGCCCACTGCACAGCGCCGTCGATAGAAGCCGAGTTGTCCGCACTGGCAACGGCGGTCTCACAAGAGAATTGTTCCGCGAGTTCGGCAGCAGAGGATGCGTCTCGAGTCGTCAGCAATAGATTTCCGCCTGCCGCTCGAATTCGCTCAGCGAGGGCTTTGGCAACGCAGGATGTTCCACCGAGAACGACATAAGATTGACTGCCACTTGTCATCTGAACCTCTCCGAGTCCTTCGTATCGTTGAAAACTTCTTCCGCAGGTCTTATCCGAAGGATGTCAAGCCCTCTGCAAACACATCCAAATGCTCTTCCATCCATTTCTGCATCGAAATCGCATTGCCCAGACAGCTGTGAGTGGGCACGACGTGTCGTGAACCAGACATGGGGATCAACTGCACCGGGAGAAAGCCGATCTTCTCCCGAAGCTCAACGCGACGCATTACGACCTCAAATGTCCCGTGGGAATGCTCTATCATTAAGGACAGGTGTAACGAGTCATCATTCATGAATGGTTCAGGCATCTTCAGGCTCCTTGTCCCGATTCTAAGCATAGAATTAAGTCTCACACTTTCAAGCTGGCAACCGCACTGTCGTCCCAGATACGCTCAAGGCTGTATCGCCACTCGCCTTTCCGAAAGTGCATTTCCGGGCCACAGATTCTTGAATGAAGACCGGTATTCCACGTTTCCCGGACTCTGTCACAATTCGGATTTTGACCCCACCCGCGTGGATCGAGTCAATCCGTAGCTGGTTGCCGGTTAATTACGCATTCGCCCGGCGGACATCAGATTAAACCGCAAGTCAAATGATTTCGTAACACACCAATCAGCACTCCCGTGCGACAATTTAACGACGTCAGGAGATCGTTATGACAAACACAAGTCAGCCTGTCAGTGAGAAAATGCAGTGCATGGAAGTCTGGGGTGGCAACAGAGCAACCTGGTCTCAGTTTTCTGTGCCGGGCCTCGACCTGTGGGTCCACAGTGAGCCATTTCGAAGCAACGATGGGGGCGGGGATGTCTACTACCTGTCATCCTGCGCCTCGGGGAGGATCACCAGAATGCTGCTGGCGGACGTCAGCGGCCATGGAGCCTCGGTTGCTCCGATTGGAGTGGCGTTGCGCAACCTGATGCGGGAAAACATCAATTTTATTAAGCAGACACACCTGATTGCGTCTCTGAATACTCAGTTCGAAAGTATTTCGGCGACTGGAAGTTTCGCGACAGCGCTTGTCAGCACGTTTTTTGCTCCAACTCGAACTCTCTCTGTCTGCAATGCGGGCCATCCACTGCCGCTGTTTCGGGATGCACGCACAGGTCGATGGAGCTCGAGTGAAGCGGGGACGGATGAAAAATCCTCGAATAACATGCCAATTGGGATGGTCGATGACGCCGGATATCGTTCGACTAAACTTCGATTGAACGTGAATGATATGGTACTGACCTACACGGATTCGCTCTCCGAAGCGCAGAATCGGGACGGAAAAATGCTGGGAACTCAGGGAGTGTGTGACATCGTCAACACTTTCAGTCCTACATCGCCGGAGTCAATTATACCCCGTCTGCTGGAGGCGATTCGAGAGTTAAACCCAAGTAACCTCATGTCAGACGACACCACAGTCATGCTGTTGCGAGCGAATGGTTCCGGAGTCCGTTTTATAGAGAATCTAAAAGCGCCCTTGCGCATCCTGCAAGGCCTCTGGCAAACATACTTTCGTTCGGCATAAATGGTGACTTGCATGGGGCCATCCGAAGTGCCCTGACAGGATACAGCTTGTCAGAGAGATTTTGAGACTTCAAGCGTCAGATGTTTGCGCTCATGCGAAGGGGACCGGGAATGGCACGGGTGAATCGGCGGGAGGTTTTGGCGGAAGGTGAGATTCAGGTGGTTCACTGTGTGAATCGGTGCGTCAGACGCGGGTTTCTGTGTGGCACGGATGAGCTGACCGGGAAAGATTACGAGCATCGGCGGCAGTGGAAGCAACTGAGCGTCCCCGAGCGATTAGCGAGGTGACATCAGCGAAGGCGGTAGCGTTGATCACTGGAATTTCCCGCCGGTGTGTTTGCGATGGATGTGCTCGGGTTTTCGGTGATGTCGAATCACCTGCATGCGATCCTCAGAAATCGCCCGGATGTGGTTAAAACGTGGTCTGACGAAGTTGTCGCTCGGCGGTGGTGGAACCTGTTTCCTTCTCGCCGCAACAAAGATGGTTCACCGGCTGAGCCTGCTGATACGGATCTCAAATCGCTGACGGCGGACGCAAAAGTGCTGGCGGAACTGCGGGCTCGACTGTCCAGTGTGTCGTGGTTCATGCGATCCACGTCGGAAGTCATCGCGCGGATGGCAAATGCCGAGGAAGCATGCACGGGCCGCTTTTGGGAAGGTCGACTCAAGGCGACTGTGCTCACCGATGAATCGGCCATTACGGCGTGTATGGTGCATGTGGATCTGAATCCGGTGCGTGCGGGTTTGGCCGCGACTCCGGAGCAGAGTGATTTCACGAGTGCTCAGGAACGCATTGCCGACCTGAAATCAGCTGAAGACGTTTCCGCAGTCGAAGCGAAAGACCTGCGGATTGAGCACGGTGAGAAAGCTGGCTGGCTCGCTCCGATCGAACTTGAGCCGAAGCGGAAGAAGGTTCGTGAGAAATCACCGTCCCGTCGAGCGTCCAATCGTGGTTGCGTGTTCATGTCGTTGACGGAATGCTCGGCAAACCGAGTCACCCCTGCCTCCCGTTTCAACGCCGCCGTGGCATCGACGATTCCGACATCCGGGTCGCGACACGCTTGAGTTGGGCCGCACAAATCCGCTGACCATGAACGTTCAATCATGCGATTTGCCATTGTTACCTGTTTTGGGTGGCCCCACACTTGCGCCCCACACTTGCGCCCCATGTGGAGCATTCAATGACGACTATCGGCGAAGCCATAGGTGTCGCAACGTGATGTTCGGCGCGGCTTCACCAGACTCAACATAATGAAAGTCACGACGGTGAACCGTGACATGCGTTTGATCGCAGAAAAGAACCGTTTCAGACGACGGACACGGTGTTGGCGTCGAAACAGTGGAAATTGTGTCTGATCTTTTCAATGCGTCGATCAGCTTCGGGTCAATGGTGTAACCGCTTGCGGCGTATGCTACCATTAATGCAGTTGTCATCGCCCATGCGTAGTCACCCTTCACGAACCGACTGATCCCTTTATTGCAATAATGCACGCCGACCGTATGAACTGCATCGACCGGTTTGCACTCGACGAAAATACCATCCTGGCTTTGTCGAACATTTGCTCGCTGAAGAATGCCAATGTGAAGGTCCGGCATCTTGTCCGGATGTTTCCCGTTGAAATTCCGACACTTTGGTTCCCGGCTGCCGATCTGCATGATAGTGTCATCGAATCCTTCGACTGCTCCTGTTCCGTAGACTTCATCGACGAGGATTTCGTGCAATTTCAGCGTAATCGTGTCTTCGTTTGCTGACGCAAGATCAAACCCGGCAGGCGACCGCTGACGTAAACGAACCCACGCCATACGGATCGCATCCTCCGCGATCAGCCACACTGCCAGTGGCAACGGAGCATGAGGTAAAGGGAACAGCGGCGGTCCGGTAGCGAATATCCTCATGGACCTTCCCAGTCCTCGAAGTTCGCAAAATGGTCACGAAGGATTTCAGCCGCCAGCAATCGTGCTCGGCTCTTTGTCCAGTATCTGTATTGGTTCAGGATTCCAACGAGAAGGCCGTTCTTCTCCGCCTGAATAATCAGGCTTGCCCCTGTCCGATCGGCGAGGCTGAGAATCAGTTTTTGAACGTCAGCCATCGAAACAGCTGCACCGTCAGTGACGAAGACAGCGATGAATCGAAAGGCGTCACCTTCGGATCGGTCACCAATCTCCGCAACACGAATCTCCCGGCCAACCCTCTTCGCAAATGGTCGCATCGCTGTTCTGAGCTCGGAACAAAAGGCTTTAACCTCCGTGGTTGCTGGTGAAGTGCTTCCACGGATTCCAAGTTCGTCGTGTGGGTTGCGGACTGTTAACGTGTCGTCAATAACTTGCAATTCACGTTGCGTCAATCCGTAAACATCGCCGAACAACTTGTCAATATCCTCAAAGACTGTTAAGTCTTCTGCGGTAAGTCGCGACGCCAGATATTGTATTCGCTCAAGAGCCTCCGAGGGCAGCGAATCCAGCCTAACGATGGGGCAAAGGTCGAAGTCTTCCTTGTAAAAATGGGTGCGTTCGACTCCAAGTTTGGAACTTGTACAAAGGGCAAAGTATGTCCATATCCGACTGTGTGCAAAGAGGAGCAGATACTGCACTAAAGTTGTGGCATCTGGGTGGCCATGGGCGGAGTAGCCATAGAAACTCTTGTTAAAGCAAATATCATACGAGCTTATCAGAGCAGCCCCATGTTCCATTTGACGAGGCAATCTCAGCCGCAGCAAAAGTATCGGCGCGCGGTAGACTCGCAGTGGATCCGAATGGTGCTTGATCAAGAGAGTGCGATATAGGGTCTTGCGGTGAAAATTCTGATACTTGGCTGGGTCAATCGAAAACTTCGTTGTGGTGTCTCTCGCGTCTCCTACATCGAGCAGCGTCTGGAGC
The DNA here is from genome assembly GCA_945861465.1 of Candidatus Kuenenia stuttgartensis. Lineage (GTDB taxonomy): Bacteria > Planctomycetota > Planctomycetia > Planctomycetales > Planctomycetaceae > SXXK01. The sequence goes on along the minus strand of CAMAVB010000152.1, from coordinate 12,620 downwards.
AATGAGGCGTCGTGTTGAGGCGTACCTCCTACGGTATAGCCCTGTCGACTTGTCAGGCCAAGTTCTCCTTCCCAGTAATTATCAAGCGATGTCGTAGACGATGCACTTAAACGTCGGATTACTTCTGTATCCAAACACGTTCCAATGGCAAGAGTTTTTAGGAGCCACGGTTCTTCGATTGTCTCAGCCGTTGTGACAATATGCGCAGAGTATGCGTCAACTCGAAGGTCTCCAAGCCAATTCATTGAATAATCCGCTTGCGGAGAGACGAACCAAAACGTGCTGTCGACCTCCGGAATCTCGTTTCGTCCGAACGCTAGCATGAATGGCTGATCCATATCCGGCCAGACGTTAGTCTTTCGGACATTTGAGCAATTGACGATTCCCGTGAAGCGGATCAGTCGAAACAACGATGTGCGAGTTTGCGTGGCAACGTCGCCCTGGCGAAACAGAATTCGTGCAGGCAAAACCATCGCGATCTGACCGTTCGGACGGCACCATTGAGTGGCCTTCCAGAGAAATGGAAGATCCGGCTCGCCGCGTGGATTCTGGTAGGCTCTGCCAAGTACTTCGTTCCGCCTGGTAACGATTTCTTTGCTGGCTGAGTCGAGTCCATCGACGATCTCTTCGCTGTCAATGCTGGACCACGGCGGGTTGCAGAGCACAAGGTCGAATTGTGCATCGAACTTATTTCCAATGTCGGACCGGATGCTGCCCAAAACTGGACCCGTCTCAGGATCTGAAGCCAGGCGGTGATTGAACAGCACCAAGTCATCCAAAACTCTGAACTTCAGCTTTTCTGGCGGACTCGGGTTGGGGTCAAGTTCAATTGCAGTCAGATACAAACTAAGAGCGGCAAGCCGCAGGGCTGATTCACTGATGTCGAAGCCGCACAGCTGTGTTTCGAGAATCTTTCGAATAACTTCAGTGTCCGGGCGTATTCCTGAGGCCTTCCAGTGTTCCATGTAGAGGCGACGAAATGCAAGAACCAAAAATACGCCAGCACCGCAGGCTGGATCCAGGACTCTTGCTTCGTGAGGATTGCTGAGCGCTGCAAAGGCTTCTTCCACCAATGTAACTGCGATATTCCGCGGTGTGTAATGGACGCTTGTCTCTTCTGAATTACTTCGATCCCATTTCCAACTGAACGCCTCGTATACCTGACTCAGCAATCCGACAGGCACGTGGGCAAAATCAAAGGCCGCCCAGTCGAAGCGCTGTTGAAACTGACTATTGCCGAGCGGTTCGAGTCCCCGAACAATTGCTTTCAGATTTGGGAAGACCATTGCCGAACGATTCAGGTCTTCGAAGAACCGTCGAGTTCCTGGTTCTCGAAACGGCAAGAAATGTCCGTTGAATGTTTCATCCAGCCAGCGCGAAGTTCGGTAGGCATTCTCTGAGTTGTCGAAGCAGCCACGTAAATCGACTGCTGTCGAACAAATTTTGGGGCGATCATTTTCCGAGATGACGCCGCGATCACAAAGAAAGCGAAAGAACAACGCTCGCCCCACAAGTGACAATACGTTCTCCCGACCAATGCGATGCGCGATGGCATCAGCACCCGTCAGTAACAACTTGTACATCTCGTCAAACACCAGGTCCGGGTCGTCTGCATCCTGCCCCGCAATTTTCCCGTGGACGAGGTTGGAGTAGAAGTTAATCGCTTCGTGATGATCGGCGTCAAATCTCTGCCATGCAGGACTCACTTCCCCAAGGCGGACAGGAGTCACCTCAAGTCGACCGGGCTTTACGATCGCGAGGTACGCTCTCTCACCACGGGAAGCAATACTGCGATTGAGCCGAGCCAGCTCTGTCTCGCGATTTGTCGGCGAGATGGAGAGCCGATCCTCCGACACATAGTAGAGAACCGCTCGTTGGTCGTGTTCCACTGCCCCGTCCAAAGGCAATGGCGTTCCATCGCCGATTTCACCTGGAATAAGATCGAGATAGTTGACCAACTCCGGCGCAGAGTGCTCGGCGAACGACCGCGTCACCGCATCGCTGATTCCAAATTTCTTTAGCTCTGTCGCAGGATTCACGAGAGTTCTTTTCGGTCCGTCTTGAGCGAATGTTCATGGATCAGGAATTTAACATGTTTGACGCCTCTCGTGAACTTCATTGTTAAAGTTCAGGTACGCGCCGCCCCTTAAGATTGCGGGAGAAGCTCGCCGACAGTCCGGATGGGGGGGTTCTGGGATGGCAGCGTTTGAGAGAAGACCCCTCACCGTGCCCTCTCCCCCCAAATCGTTTGCGGCGATGCTGCCGTTTTACGCTGTCGGTAACCAGGCAAACGAATTGGAGGAGAGGGGACATCGTCATGCTGGCTGGCCTGCAGATTCAACCCCAATGCGATACGTGGTAAAAGCACTTTTCAGTTCAGCACCTACGCCAGCACTCCGGTCACGACCTTGCCGAACACATCCGTCAGACTTTCATCGCGGCCCTGATGGAAGTAGGTCAGACGTTCATGGTCCATGCCCAGCAGGTGCAGAATCGTGGCGTGCAGGTCGTGCAAGTGGACTCGATCGACGACGGCTTCAAAACCGAATTCGTCGGTTTCGCCGTACGCCATCCCGCCCTTGACGCCGCCGCCGGCCAGCCACATGGAAAAACCGTAGGGATTGTGATTTCGGCCGGGTGCATTCTGGCCTTCGCTGAACGGCATTCGCCCGAATTCGCCCCCCCAGACGATCAGAGTTTCCTCAAGGAGTCCGCGTTGTTCCAGATCCGTGAGCAGCGCGGCGATGGGCTGATCCACTTCCGCTCCGTGCCGTCCGTGGTTCTTTTCGATGCTCTCGTGCGCGTCCCAGGTCTCTTCCAGATGGCCTCCGCCGGAGTACAATTGTACGAATCGCACGCCGCGTTCAATGAGACGTCTCGCGACAAGACAATTGCGCCCGTATTCGTCCGTCGGCTGCTGACCGACGCCGTACATCGCAAGCGTCTCCGCCGTTTCCTGACTGAGATCGACCGCTTCCGGTGCTTCCGATTGCATGCGAAACGCGAGCTCATACGATCCGATCCGCGCGGCCAGTTCATCACCTCCCGGTCGCGCTGCGAGATGCTGTTCGTTGAGACGCGCCAGCAGGTCGAGCTGTTCACGCTGTGCCTGGCGGGTCACATGTTCCGGGCCTCGAAGATCCAGAATCGGATCGCCAACCGGACGAAAGAGTGTGCCCTGATACGCCGCCGACATAAATCCGCTCGACCAGTTCGGCTGTCCGCCAATCGGGCCTCCCCGTTTATCAAGAATCACGACGTAGCCCGGCAGGCTTTGATTTTCCGTCCCGAGTCCGTAGACGCACCAGGATCCCAATGAGGGACGACCGATAAACGTCTTGCCAGTGTTCATGGCGACCAGCGCCGATCCGTGTGCATGGCTGTCTGTGTGACACGAACGAATGACGGCCAACTTATCGGCATGTCGTCGCACGTTCGGGAAGTAGTCGGAAATCAGCAGGCCGCTGTCACCGCCGGGGAGAAAACGTCGAAAGGCCGGAGTGAGGAATCCGACTTTGCGGCCGCCGGAATTCGTGAACGCTTTGCCTTCCGGCAGCGGCTGTCCCGCGTATTTCTGCAGCGACGGTTTGTAGTCAAATGTATCGACCTGGCTGGGAGCACCATTCATCATCAGAAAAATGCAGGATTTGGCTTTCGCAGTAAAATGCGGCTGATGCCGTGACGCATTACCGACGTTCTCGCCGGCAGCGGCGTGCCTGCTGAAGAATCCGTCCTGACTCAGCATCGAAGTCAGGGCCAGTCCGGCAAAGCCACCACCCATTTGCCAGACGAATTCTCGTCGTGTCTGTCCGCATGGAAAAAAACTCATCGCAACCCCCTCACTGTCCCGAAAGGCGTCTCGGCCATTTGCTGATCTGTGATTCCGCCTCATCCTCAGTCATTGTTTCGCCAGTGGAACTGTCACGATACAACACCTGGATTGTACGAAAGCCCATCGATTGATACAGGCGCACGGCCGCTTCGTTGACTGCCGTGACTTCCAGCACACTGATTCCCATGCCGACCTGCCGGAAACCCAGCAGAGCCTGTTGCACCAAGGCGCGGCCAAGGCCCTGTCCGCGATGTTCGGGAATCACACCGACGTTTTGAATCGACCCCATGCCGCCACTGCGCGTTACTCCCTGAATCGTGCCGCAATCGACTGCGGGCCAGTCTGCTTCAGGCTGATAGACAACCATCCATGTGGCCGCCGGACAGAATGCAGCCTGCCCGACAATTTCCTTCATCAGAGCTGTGCAGCCTGCGGCGTCTCCGAGACAGGGAAAGACCTTCCCGTCGAGATCTTCGCGAAACGCCCGCCACTTAACGTGCGCGTGTCGTTCGAGCAACAGCGACCGCCACGGCAGCCAGCGATAGCCGTCCGGCAATCGCACGGCCTTAGGTGACGTACGCTGGAGTTCGATCTGCATGCGAAATCGTTTGTAAGCTGTGGTGGCCATCCCATGCCTCTATGGACCAGTATTGATTTCTGACTGCCGGGCGATCCGTTCATTCTATAGTGCTTTGTCAAACGCGCTTTGATGTGTGCCACTGGCTCTGCCAGTGTTCTCCATCGGCATGAAACACTGGCACAGCAAGTGGCACACAACCCATCACTGACAGGGCATAAGTCTGTCGTCGCCCGTTATCAAATCACAGTCACTTTGCCGGTGGTTTTGGTCGGCCTGTTGCGGGTTTCTTATTCGGGCCTCCGGGGTTGAACGTTCGCTGGACTTCTTCGAGCGATGTCTGCCCTTGAGCAACAAGACGGATGGCATCCTTTTGCAGCGTTGTCTGACCATCTGCGATCATCTGCCTGCGGATCGCTTCCGGAGATGCGCCGTTGACAATCACTTCTTTCATCGAGTCGGTCATTTCAAACATTTCAAACGCGGCCACGCGACCATGATACGGCACACCGTCGCAGTCGGCACACATCTCCTCAATGGTCTGGGCTTTCGGGTCATCCGGTGGAGGTGGCAAGGGGGCTCGGTAGAGCACCGATGTTTCCGGTGGCAGGCCCAGTTTCTTGAGCAATACGGGGTTGGGACGAAACGCCTGTTTGCAATCGTCGCACAGTTTGCGAATCAGCTTCTGTGTCACAACGCAGCGGAGGCCCTTGACGACTTCGTCAACTCCGATCCATTCGATCAGCTTACGGATGGCTTCCGCCGGATTGTTCGCGGAAATTTCGGCGACATACGACAGACGGTCGGCGAATTGAAAAATTGTCTGCGTGTCCTGTGGCGACGTGAGAGGATTCATGTAAATCACGTCTGCTTCGCGGCGAATAATGCGTTCGAATGTAAATTCAAGATCGTGTCCCGCCTCCGGCTTGAATTCCGCCACGTTGATCAGTTCACGCACATTGAGATCAGCCAGATTGAAAACCGAAAATAAGTAGGGATCGACGCAGTGCAACACAACGGTTGCTAACGTCGTGACGCCCGTATCCGGTGGCCCGCATATCAGAATCACGCCGCTGCGCTCTGCAGTGTAGTGTCGGATTTTTGATTTCAGATGTTCCGGAAATCCAATTTCCTGCGGCTTTTGGCGGACGATTTTTCGGTTATCCACCTTGATGCGAATTTTTTCCGCCTTGCCTCCGACGGGAATCGAATCAACCATCAGATGGTAAGGGATTTTTTCGTATTCGGTTTTCATGCCACCGGATTGAGCCGTGCTACGATCATTGATGTCCAGGCCGGCAAGCAGCTTGATCATCTGCACCATCGCCGCTCCTTTCTGTCCGGGAACCGCAGCGGACGGATAGGCAACGCCGTCGATCACAAACCGAATCGCGACGCGACCTTCGCGTGGTTCAAGTAAGATGGTATGTGCGCGCCGGGACAGTGCGTCCGAGATCATCTGCTTGACCGGAATCAATGCGACCTGCACCAGCTTCGCGTTGGCCTTCAGATTGCATTCGCGATCAAATAACGGACCTTGAAACAGAACCTGCTCAACATCCGGCTCCTGCTCCTGAGAATCGGGTACGCTCTTCGGGTCCGGCTTCTTTGGACTGTTTTTTTGCGGGCCAGCCATATCAATTGTCCTTTTGCTCTGCAAACGTTAAAAATCTGGTTTTCTTGAGAAGATCCCTGCACATCAGCCGCTGGGCGCTAGCGGCTTGTTGATTTAGTGATTATTCGGGCTCAGACTCATATCAACCCGAAGCGCCAGCGAGGAATTCAGCCGTTTCTGCCTCACTGGGACTTCCGGTTGGTATTAAGGGCCGCTCGAGAAATAACTGTCTCTTTTTATACCCCTCACCCTGCCCTCTCCCCTTCCAGGGGAGAGGAGGATGCGGTCAATTATTTCTCGAACGGTCCTAAGTCAACCGACCGCTAACCTCAGTTCATGCACGACAGTGTACCCAGAATTCTGTCGAGAAGTTGGCTGTGCCTCCAGCGTCAACTGCCAAATTGCAGATTCAACAGCAGATTTCTGACGTCCATGGCGTGCAATTCGTCAGTTTCGACTTGTTTGGACGAACAAATAAACACCGGGCCGTCCTGCGACACCCGATTTTCGTCCGGCAACCGACCGTGACTTCCCCTTACAATTCCCGCATCCAGGCCAATCATGTCCATGTAATATCGGAAGCCGAGCAGCTTGCGCGCGAGTCGGCTGGCGATTCGCAGTCTCGGAAATTGGATTGTCGGGTCAACGAACAGCTCGACCGGGTCATAGCCTGGTTTGCGATGAATATCGACTGTGCGGGCGTAGTCGGGAGCCAGTCGGTCGTCCAGCCAGAAGTAGAAAGTGAACCACGCATTCCGCTGACTGACGCACACCAGTTCGCCACTGCGTTCATGGTCAATCCCCGCTGCTCGCTGGGCGTCCCGGTCCATGACTCGCTCGACGCCGTCAAGACGTTCCAGCAGTGCCTTGACCAACGCGACTTCGTGTGCCCGTTTCACGTAGACATGAGCTACCTGATGATCGGCCACGGCGAACGCTCTTGATGCTCCACAATCGAGCGACTCCCAGCCCAGAGGTTCCAGGCGTACCGACAGATATCCCGCATCCCGCAGCGCGCGATTGATGTGAATCGGTTGATTGACTTCCGTGATTCCATATTCCGACAGCACAACCACATCAGCATCGGCTGCGCGAGCCACATCGATCAATTTACCCGCCTCGCGATCGACCAGCCGAATGTCCTGCGCAATCTGCGGGTGATCCGGTCCCAGTCGCTGCAGGTTGTAATCGAGATGCGGCAGGTAGACGAGCAGCATCGACGGTTGAAAGCGGCGAAACACTTCGACACTGGCATCAGCGATCCATGCAGAACTACGAATGTCTGCCGTCGGTCCCCAGAAGTTGAACAGCGGAAATCGTCCGAGCTTATGCTGTAGTTCGTCGCGGATTTCCGCTGGCTCACTGTAGATGTCCGGGACCTTGCGACCGTCGGCGGGATACGACGGTCGTGGCGTGACAGACCACTGCACATCGGCGTACATGTTATACCACCAGAACATCTTGGCTGTCGTGTGCGATGCACTGCGATTCCTGGCTGTCTGAAAAACTCGTTCGCCGTGAATCAGATGATTCGACTGCTTCCAGAACATAACCTCTGCCAGATCACGAAAGTACCAGCCGTTCGCCACGATCCCATGCTGCGACGGCATCAACCCGGTCAGCAACGTCGCCTGCACGGTGCAGGTCACGGCAGGCAGCACGGTTCCCATAGGTCGCGCAAATCCGGTTTCCAGCAACCGCCGAATGTTGGGAGTATTCACACCGATCATCTCATGCGTCAGTCCGACGACGTTGATGACGATCAGTTGTCGGATGCCGTTGCGTGAACTCATCGGTGTAGAAGACCTTTTCAGAAATGCGAACGCGAAGACCGCCCGGTCAACGTGCTGCGTATCAGTATACCGCGGTCCACGGCACGTTGGGCTCAGACACAGCGAAGCTGCGGTGGCAGCGATAAAAATACAGAGTATCCACGCAGTGGGTGAATATTCTGTATTGGCAGAGTTGTTGTCGTTGTTTCAAGTGAGGATTATCACTAAACCGAACCTGAACCGCCATTCAAACAAAGATCCGCAGCGAAACGCAGTGTTTTTCAATGAAAAACCTGCATAAATCCTTGAAAAGAAAATGCGTACTCTGGCTACGCATGGGTTGACAGAAGTTCGAGGGCGCGGCGTTGCAGAGGTGTGGATTCGGTCAACTGATTGAACTCAGACGCGCTGGATTCGAAACGGATGCTGTTACGAGTCAGCGTCGCCATATCCTTCAGCAGATCCTGGAAGCTCTGCACCGGAAGACCTTCATGTCCGAGATGCTTGCCAGAAACCGTCGCATTGTAGAACGGCTGTCAAGGCGCAAGAACCTTTGCTTCGACGGCGTTTCATGGCCATGCGACGGACATGAATGTCCATCCTACAAATGATCCAGCCCCTCTGCCTGATTCTTCAGCGTTGTGATGATTTCATCGGTACTGCTCGGATCGACGGCGCGGCAGGATTCGGTGAGGATCGACGCGAGTTCGGCAAGGTCGTGCCGCCATTCGGCGGGGTCAAGCCCGGGCGGTTCCAGTTGAGCGAACTCACCGCACAGCAAAATCATTCGGAGGCAATGGCGAAACATAATGCCTTCCTGCTTCGTCAGTTCGCGAGCCCGCACGTAGCGATCGAAGTTGCCTCCAAAACGCAGCAAGTCGCCGATACACCAGACGCTGCGCACATAGACGTCGGAAATTCCGGGATAATCGCTGTGAAACAGCATCCTCATCCGGTCACCGAGTGGCAATGGATAAATGCGACGGCGATTCACTTCATCATAATAACCCGTGATCTCCTGCTGCGTCACAATCCCGCGCGACAGGAGCAGAGGATTCAGGTAGTCGGTCGATAACGTGCCATCCGGCATCATCTCGGGCGAGGGAACACGCACCTGACTGGCCACCGATGACGGCAGATCCAGCGCACTTTCGAGCAATTGCAGGCGTTCCTCATAGTTGGCTCTGTGCATCTGCTCGGCGAGGAACACACCGTAGATCGAATTGATACTGCGAAACGGCAACAGCAGGGACATCTGTTCGGTCGCTATCGCCAGACGCGGCGAATACTCGGACAACATCACTTCTTCAGCACTCGGCGGCTTCGGTTCACGCTTCGATTGCTTCGATGCATGGCCTGTCGTTGCGCTGCCGTCCTTCCGTGCTTCCTGAATCATTTTCCCCAGGAGGCCCAGACGCGGTGCTTCAGACAGGGGTTCACTGGCCACGGCTTCGGCTGCGACCGTTGCATCCGACGACTCAATCGCGGACGGGCCATCGACTTCATCCGAATCCGGAGCATCATCGCCCGCGACATCGTCTCCAAAATCCTCCGGTGCTTCGGTCGCATCGAAGTGGACGACTTCCCCGACTGCGGCACCTGCCACGTCTTCTTCCGCCATCGGTGCAAGATGTGACGACACCCAGCGGCTGTCGCGTACAGAAACCGTCGCCGTGGTAAACGCCGACAGTAGTTCGCTCGTCACGTCCCCGGCGCGGACGGAATGAAATACCAGACCGGGCGTCGTTGGACCAGCGATCATGGATGCAGACGACTTTGGCGGTGGCGGCTCAAGCGTGATAAAACCGCCGGCTTCCAGCGTGATCAACATGCGGACGAGCTGTTTTTCCGCGTCGTCCTTTTCATCGGAATCCAGCAGTCGGCGGCGGACGGCATCCTGTAATGTCATTACCATGCCGGATTTGCGAATAAAGTATGCGAGCAATCGCCATGGAAATCGACCGCGACTGGCCAGTTTGGCCGCCGGAGCTTCGCGGAGCGTCTGAAACTGGCGTTCGGTCCAGGATTGCTGCCCGTCACGTCGTCGAGGCATCTTCTTCTTGAGGTTCTTTTTCGCGCGAAGCAGCATCGGATCTTTGGTGTCTTCCGGGATCTCATCGTACTTTTGTTGCCAGCGAAACATCCGCACATCGTCTTCGTGAGCGACCGCAAACACATATCCCCGCGTATCAAACTGCGGTCGTCCGGCCCGACCGAACATCTGATGCGCTGCGCTCGCTTCGATCAGCTTCATCGCCCGAGGCGGTCCCTTCAGCAGCGATGTCATGACCACGGATCTTGCCGGAAGATTGATGCCTGCAGCCAGTGTTTCTGTGCAGACGCAGATGCTCAACAGCTTCTTCTGAAATAACCTTTCGATAATGCGGCGATACTTTGGGAGCAGTCCTGCGTGATGAATTCCGACGCCGCGCATCAGAAATTGCTTGAGTTTTCCGCCAGCTCCGATGGACCAATCGACCTGCTCAATTTCTGCCGCCAGAAGTTTCTGCTGACCATCGGCCAGCATGCGTTTTCCTTTGAGCTGTTCGGCCACGCTCCAGCATTCGTTGCGGTTGAAGCAGAACACCAGAGCTGGCGTGTAGCGCGTCTCTTCGTCGCCGTCGGCCATAATTTCCAGCTGGTCCGCAAGGAACTCATCAGCGATCCAGCGAAAGTCCAGCGGCACGCGGCGTTCGTCGCTCTGCAGCAATCGGAGTTTTCGTGAATGCTGCCGAGCCAACCAGACAACGAAATCGACCGCGTTACCAACCGTCGCACTGATCAGCAGCAGCTTCGCGTGTTTTGGAAGCAGTCCCAGCGACAGCTCCCACACGATGCCTCGTTCCGGATCATTGAAGCTGTGAAATTCGTCCATGACCACGGCAGACACGTCGTCAAACGAAACTTCTTCCGGCGACAGCAATCGATTGAGCAGGATCTCAGCGACGACGACGAGAATTCTGGCATCCGGATTCTCACGCCGATTACCCGTCACCAGTCCGATGTCTGACGCAGAAAATCCCCACCGGACGGCCGACTCCTGCAGCTCGCGAAATTTCTGTTCAGTCAGTGCAATCAGCGGCGTCGTGTAGTAGGCTCGCCGCCCTGTGAGCAACGCTTCGTAGAGGGCCGTTTCCGCAATCAGGGTCTTGCCCGTGCCGGTCGGCGCGCAGACAAGAATGCCGTCTTCGGAATCGAACCACGTCAGAATCGCGGTCTCCTGAAATGGATACGGAGGCCACTGCAACTGGTCAAGATACCGAAGTGCAATTTCGTCGGAAGACGGGAAGGCCGTGTCTGAATCCATTCGTGTCCACTGATTCTGTCGAAGAGTGATTGATGACTATGACGCCGCCAGGTGCATGGCGGGTTTTGATACAGTGTAGCCTCCCGCAACAGGAAATGCATTTCCGGCATCAACCAACTCAAAACACAGCACTGTGGCTGGCCTGGTCCTGCGACAGAAATAAGTGGGGCACGATTCCATCGTGCCGAGCACGTTAAAAACGTGGGGCACATCCGGAAGACGACAGTTATTTCTGCGCCGGTCCTTGGCCGTTTAATACTGCAGGAATGACCTTTGCGATCTCAATCAAAAACAGGCGGCGAATTGCATCATAGCCCCGGTTGTTTGGATCTTCAAAGTTGTCGCAATACCAGTACGTGGGGTCATCGGAACGATAATGTTCGTTCCAGAACTGGCGAGAGTAAATCCCGTGACCAAGGAATGTGGAATGAAGATCAACCAGATGCACATTCGGTCGATCTGAACACGCTTCGGAGATGATTGAGTTGTACTCAGCATGAATCCGCAGTGCGTCGGGCCATCGTGGAAGACCTGAAAGGACCGCATTGCCAACTCCATCCGTCGGGTCGTAGATGTTGCCGAGAAAGATTTCGCAGCCGCCCGGAAAACGCGATTCAATTTCGTCAATGATCTTCGCCAGGCGGTGTCGATAGTTTTCAATCCATGGTTGTGCATCCGCATACGACGCTCCGTACATGGCCCCTTCTTTGGGCGGCTGGTGACCGTAGCTATGAATGATGTCATTGCCACCTGTCGTCATCACGATGACGCCAAGGGTTTCAATGGGCTGCACCTGAATCTGCGGAACAAGGTATTCAAGGTTTTCGATCGAATTTGATCCACTGCGTGCGAAGTTTTTGTGCCAGAGATTCGGCAGGACTTTCGAGAGACAGATCCCGGAAATTCCGTCTGCATCATCGTCGGTCGTTTCGACAAGCCGATTAAAATACGACTTCGAACCAGGTTGTGCTCCCAACCCTGCGGTAACACTATCCCCGAGACCGATCAGCAGAACATCGCGATCGCTCCAGACCGATTCAAAGGGCTCTCGGGAAACCATGGGACCTGCGGGCCCCGTACCGACCGGGTGCTCAAGCCAGTAGTATTTGAAGCCGTAGATGCCAGCAAACAAAAACATCCCGACAGATAGTACCACCTTAAGCCGCCGCGAAATTCGGCGTTTGTTGCCAGATGTTTCCGTCTGGTTGAGAGACTTCGGCTCCATACACGCCCCTTCGGATTCCGGCACTGATGCTCATCACTCTTGTCCAAGTGTAATACGACCTTCAACATGTTCAGATTTGTCTGACTGACTCTCAACTTTCTGTCGCGCCACCACCCGATATCTGGAGCCCCGGGCTCGAAGTACCTGATAAACCACATTACGAAAACGCCGATCGTCGGTGCCTGCGACGACGCTTCCGCCGGGCTTGTCCCGGTCGGGGCGACAATTGATTGGCTCCACAGAACAAAACGCCCCCTCCTCCCTGGCGTCCACTCGCCGAAGGCGAGTGGAC
>CAMAVB010000151.1 GCA_945861465.1 Candidatus Kuenenia stuttgartensis | reverse complement strand
ACAAGAGTGTCGTGAGCCAGATTTTTTCGATGAGTCTGGGGAAGATTTCTTTGAAGAAGGCGGTTTTCGTCGTGATGTGTGTTTCTTTGTAGGGCCGTTTCCACGCCTACGCCGCCTATCAGGCTTGCTCCCGCTGGGCAGGGTCAGGCAGAGAAGTTCATAAAGCACCTTCGCCGTGCCGTGTTCTACAACTGTCGCAAGCCCGCTACGGTCCGACACGCCGGAACGACATCGATATGATTCTCCAGGTTGGCTGTACTGCACGAAGTATCGCAGTCAGGTCGACTACACGCGGACGTCCGTTGAACGCAGAAGTGGTCGCGACGTCGGTATGAAACCGCTCCCGTCCAACTCACTCAGGAGCGCGTGTCCTGAGTCAGATTTGTACCACCGATCGACAGTTCAGTTCGACCCGCCGAACCTGGCAACGAGATGCGCGGACCAGCTTCGATGAGACCGACCGGGGCGACTTTTCTTTCAGCCGTTCGCTGCTCCGGTCACATCGACTGACGCAGCGAACGCTTTGGCGACAATTCTGGAAATGTAATCAGATTGATGGCACGCAAGGTGCATTCTCTGGCCACGCCAGCAGTCGCCAGAATCTGGTTGACTCGGCAAAACTGGCGGCACATATTTCAATGCCGTCTCTGACTCAGATTCAGGCGTCAGTGAGTAACGGCTGGCGAACACGCGACGGGCCGAGCATGCGATGAAGCCGGAGTATCGATGTCGGTCGATTGAGAGCCAGCCGCGTTGTTGGTCCTGCCTTAGGATTCGCTCTTCGCTCCGAGGCGATTCGAATTCAAAAGCCAGATCAAGGAGTTGTCGTTCATGCGTCGTTCGTGGGTATTTGATTTCGGCGCCGCCGAGCCCCAGGAATGAGACTCCGTGGAGCAGTGTTGTCGTTTGATTCCTGAAACCGGGATGCAGCGCTGGCACACCGAACGAGTTGCCGGTCGTCGATGAGGTGGCGAGCCGCTGCAAATTTCAGTTGTTTGGTGACAAAGGTCGCCTGAATTTGTTACGCTGTCGTACTGCGCTGAGTTTACAATCTGCGATCCTGCTCAATCTTTCCCTCCTTCGTTGACTGACGCCGTGAATCACCGACGTACGACCCTGTTGTGTTCGTCAGCAGCACTGATGATGCTGACCGTGATCCCTACCCATTCGTCGAACACGAAAGCGGTTGGCGCAGACGATTTTCCCGAAGCTTCCATCGTCGATTTTCAAAACGACCTGCAACCAATTTTTACTCGTCTGGGCTGTAACAGCGGACCATGTCACGGGAAGGCGCGCGGCCAGGGGGGCTTTCAGTTGTCTCTGTTGGGATTTGATCCTCAGCAGGACTACGACGCGATTACGAAAGAAGGCCGGGGACGCCGAATCTTTCCGGCCTTCGCGGAACAAAGTCTCCTGCTTGCCAAGCCGGCAGGCACGGTTCCTCATGGTGGCGGACGAAGACTGGCAGTAGACGGTCCTGAGTATCAGACAATGCTCAACTGGGTCCGACAGGGGATGCCGCGAGCGGCACCTGATGCTCCGACATTGAAATCGATCATCGTCAAACCTTCGTCGATTGTTTCCGCTCCTGATCAGACTCAGGCCCTTGTGGTCACGGCAAAGTTTTCCGATGGCACAGAACGCGATGTGACTCGACTGACGGCGTTTCAATCAAACGAAGCACCGATCGCTGCAGTTGACGAGACGGGACTTGTTACTGCAGGAAAAATCACCGGCGTCGCGGCCATCATGGCCAGGTTTATGGGGCAGATTGCGGTCTGTGACGTATTGATTCCCCGTGCAGAGGCCGTCGCCGGTGAAATCTACCATCAACTTCCCCGCAACAATTTCATCGACGAACTGGTCTGGCGCAATCTTCAGCGACTGAATATCACGCCGTCACCGGTCTGTGACGATCACACGTTTCTCAGACGCGCCACGACGGATCTCTGTGGTCGCATTCCCACGCCCGACGAAGTGACTGCATTCCTTGCCGATGGGGCGACCGACAAACGTGCCAGACTCGTTGATCGATTACTGCTGGAGCCCGACTTTGCTGATCACTGGGCGAACAAGTGGGTTGATCTCCTTCGACCGAATCCCTATCACGTCGGAATCAAGGCGACGTTCAACTATGATCGGTGGATTCGCCAATCGTTTCATGAACGCAAGCCCTGGGATCAGTTCGTCCGTGAACTGATCACCGCGCGAGGAAGTTCTTTTCACAACGGGGCCGTGACGATGTTTCGAGACCGTCGCGAGCCGGAAGAAATTACAACGTTGGTCAGTCAATTGTTTGTCGGTGTGCGGCTGGAATGCACCAAGTGCCATCATCATCCGTTTGAAGTCTGGGGCCAGGATGACTTCTACAGTTTTGCCGCATATTTCGCCCGAATCGGGCATAAAGGGACGGGCATCTCAGCTCCGATTTCAGGGTCAGAGGAATTTTTCTTTGCAGGCAATCAGGGTAGCGTTTCACATCCTGTAACCGGAGAAGTGATGAAACCTCGCCCGTTGTTCGGCGAAGCACCGGCCACGGCAGAGGGAGGAGATCAACGCGAAGCTTTAGCCGCGTGGATTACTTCTCCGCAGAATCATTTGTTTGCTCAGGTGATGGCCAATCGAGTCTGGGCAGATTTGATGACTCGTGGCTTTGTCGAACCTGTCGATGATATGCGGGCGACCAATCCGCCCACGAACGCGCCGTTGTTGGCGGCACTTGGTGAGAGCTTCAGAGATTCCGGATTTTCGCTGACGGAACTGGTGCGTGTCATCGCGAATTCGCACGTTTATCAGCTGAGTTCGCTGCCGAATGAAACCAACATTTCCGACACGCGGAACTATTCACGGCACTATCGCCATCGATTGCGTGCGGAAGTTTTGCTCGATGCGGTCACTCAGGTGACCGGCGTGGCACCGGAGTTTGCCGCCATGCCGCCGGATTCATCCGCGAAGCAGCTCTGGACGCACCGTTCGGATTCTGTCTTTCTCGACACGTTCGGTCGCCCGGACCCGAATCAGAATCCGCCCTGTGAGCGAACCACGGATTCAACAGTGGTGCAGAGTCTGCATCTGATGAATTCAGAGAAGCTGTATCGGGATATCGGACACGACAATGGAAAGGCGCGAGCGCTGGGCGGCAGCGAAAAAACGGCAGCAGAGATTTCCACTGAATTGTATCGGCTGATCTTCGCACGTGAACCGACGGTTGATGAGACTACCCTGGTGACAGAACAACTTGTCGCTGAGGGCGCGCTACGCCAACAGGTGATTGAAGATCTGACCTGGGCGATGCTGAATTCGGCTGAGTTTGTATTTCAAAATTAGGGATAACACATGAGAAATCGACCACGATGCGATGGATTGACGCGCCGCAGCTCAATACAGCTTGGACTAGGAGCGCTGCTTGGTACAGGCTTCGTGGACAGCCTGCGCGTGGTAGCGGAATCACAGCATGCAGGACGCGGGCTGACTGCGAAAGCAACACGCTGCATCCTGATCTGGATGGACGGTGGTCCGTCACATTTTGAAACGTTCGATCCCAAACCCGATGCGCCACTGGAATATCGCGGTGAGTTCTCGGACATCGAAACTTCAGTGCCGGGCGTGGCCTATTCGGAACACATGGTCAAACTGGCTGCCAGTCTCAACGACTACGCCATGATCCGATCCATTCGCCACGATCAGGGAAATCATGGTGCCGGCAATCATTACATGACGACCGGTGCACCGCCGCGAATTCCGGTTGGCTGCGGAGCATTTGTCAGTTTCCATCCCAGCATGGGCTCTGTGGTGGCGAAGGAACTGGGGAAAGACAACGGACTTCCGCCTTATTTCAGCATGCCGCAAATGGCACGGTCTGGCGGTCCAAGTTTTTTGGGCGCGAAATTTGCGCCGTTTGTAGTGGATGATGATCCCAATCGAGAAAAATTCAAAGTGCGTGATGTCGCGCTGCCTCGGGATCTGACCGACGTGCGGTTTGGTTCGCGCACGGATCTGAGGGCGAAGATCGACAACATGATCCGGATCAACGATGAAGCGGCTGGTGATCCGCTGCTGGCATTCGATGCATACTTCCAGCAGGGTCATCAACTGGTCACATCACCGGATGCGCAGAAAGCGTTTGATATTGAACAGGAATTGCCGGAAATTCGCGATCGGTATGGAAGGAACGGATTTGGCCAGCGATGCTTACTGGCGCGGCGGCTGGTCGAAGCCGGCGTCCCGTTTGTGACTGTCTACGATGGCGGTTGGGATCATCACAGCGATATCTTCGGAGCGTTGCGAAAACGCCTGCCGGAGTGGGACAATTCCGTGGCAACATTGATTCAGGATTTGAAAGAACGTGGCCTGCTTGACAGCACGTTGGTTGTCGCTCTGGGGGAGTTTGGTCGCACGCCGAAGCTGTCAACGCTCTCCGGCCAGTCGACAGCCGGTCGTGATCACTGGGCCAATGCGATGTCGGTCCTGATGGCTGGAGGCGGAACTCCAGGCGGAACCGTGGTTGGTGCGACGGATCGCAAAGGGTTCTCGGCAGTTGATCGAGTCCTCTCACCGGAAAATTTTGTGGCCACGATTTATCACAAACTGGGCATTGATCCGGGAAAAATCGTGTACACGCCGGAGGGTCGCCCGACGCATCTGGTGAGTGATCCGACTCCGATAATGGAGTTGATCTGAAACATGTTGAGATTAAAGACTGAGACAGAAATAAGTGGGGCACGATTTCATCGTGCCGAGCACGTTGAAAACGTGCTCCACGTGAGGAAGACGACCGTTATTTCTGCGCCGGTCCTAAGGCGAGTCTGCAAATGCGGTATCATCGTGATCGCATTCCTGAACCGGTGTCTGGCTGGAGAACCGCCCGCGATCGAGCGGCTGATTCCAGCTGGCGGCCAGCGCGGGACGACGGTGGATGTGAAGCTGGTCGGAAAGCCTGGCGACGGAAACTTGCGGGTCGTGAGCGACAGCGATTCGATCGTGCTGACGCCGAATGAAAAGAAAGACGCAGCCAGCGTTGCGATCGGCGAAACGACGCAGCCGGGGGTGCATTGGCTTCGATTCTGCAACTCCGATGGAGCGACAGAGCTGAAGCCCTTCATGGTTGGCATGATTCAGGAAATGACAGAGTCAGAACCCAACGCGAAAATCGCCGAAGCCAACGTTGCAGAACTGCCGTCGAAAACGATCAACGGTGTGCTGGAAAAATCGGGTGACGTCGATACGTTTGCCGTCACGCTCAGCAAGGGCCAGACGCTGGTCTGTGCGCTGCAGGCAAATTCGGTCCTTGGTTCGCCCATGGACGCTGTACTGCAGATTGTCGATGCGCGGGGAACTGTGATTGCGCAGAATGACGATGACCTCAGCTTTGACCCGCGCGTCACTTACACCGCACCTGAAGACGGTAAATTTTTCGTACGCACGTTTGCGTTTCCTGCCGCCCCGAACAGTACGATCGGTTTTGCCGGCGGCGCGGACTTTGTGTATCGACTGACCGTGACCACTGCTGCGGTAGTGGAACACACTGAACCTGCGATGCGGTTTGATCAGGACAATGAAACATCACTGGCGGTTTTCGGTTGGAACATCGGGACTCCGACGGTGACGTTGAATCGCGATCAGCAGGCACTGACGGGACCAAACTCACTGCCCTATCCTGTTCCGCGCTGCGACGTTCCTTCCATCGTCGAATCACAGTTGACAGCTGATCGAGTGTTGACGTTTCCAGTCGCTGTGACCGGGCGCGTGACGTCAACCGAAGACGTCGTTTTTCTGTTCAACGCGAGCAAATCGCAGCAGCTGAGTCTGAGTGTTCACGCCCAACGCATCGGGTCGCTGCTGGATCCTGTACTGATTGTACAAGACAGTCAAGGCAAAGTCCTTAGAGAGCACGACGACATCAGCGGCGAAAACCATGACGCCGAATTACATCTCACGATGCCCGCCGATGGTCAGTCTCGCGTGATCATTCGCGACCGGTTCCGAAATTCCGGTGATCGCTGTTTTTACGTGCTTCGCTGCGCAGAAACCCGCGTGACGTTCGCGGCAGCGGTGGCAGCGACAGCCGGTACCCTCAAGCCAGACAAGCCCCTCGAAATTCCGATCGCGATTGAGCGAAAGCACGGTTTTGCCGAACCGGTCGATGTTCGAGTGGCAGGACTTCCTGACGGGGTTGCCTTTGAATGTCCGCGTTCAGAAAAAGACGGCGAGACGGCAAAATCCGTGATACTGAAAATCAGCGGCTCAGCGACAGAAGCGTTTCAAGGTCCGATTCGGATCGTAGCCGAATCTGCCGAAACAAAGCATGTTCAGCCAGTAACATTTACGACTGCGGACAACGCTCAAGTCGCTGAGTACTGGCTCACGGTTCCAAAGTAGCTTGACTCTCCGAGTCGAGTAGCCGCAGTAGCTTGACTCTCCGAGTCGAGTAGCGATTTCCCGCAACGCACCACTTTCCTGCACAATCGCACATTGCGTGTTTCGCACCCGCTTCCCACACCCTCCTGGAAATTGATCACTCGTCGTGAAACGAATGAGTTCCATGCACACTCAACCCCAACGGGGTTCCACATGAGAAATAACTGTCTCTTTTTATACCCCTCACCCAACGCCGTTACGAATTCGATAGCGTCCGATCCAGCGAATAACCCCCTCATCCGGCCTTCGGCCACCTTCTCCCCCTTACCAGGGGAGAAGGGACTTCGAGAAACTCGGTGAAAACACGACGATAAATCCTTAACGGCGTTGCCCCTTACCCAGCCATCTCCCCTTCCAGGGGAGAGGAGGATGCGGTCAATTATTTCTCGAACGCTGCTAAATCAACACGCCGCGAGCGCCTTGCGGCTCACTCAACAACACGTCCCTCAGTATTGACCGCGTGAAGTATAGAACGGAGCAGTCACGATACTCGAGATTGCGGCTGAGTTGTTGCGGGGTCGAAACACGACTGGGCTGCGTTGAAGGCTTCGATCAGCGATTGTCGTGTTTTGGGGTCGTCTGCGAAGACGGTCATCCAGATGGACCAGAAACCGTGCCCAGGTACTTTGCTGATCAGGCGTCGTCGGGCTTTAATGGCATCGCATGGCCCGTCGCGACCGCGCTCGTTCTATCGGGCAGCAGCCGCAACGTGGTTCAGAAGATCGACACTCGGTCAGCCAATCGGAAGAACTGCTGTGGTCGCTGGATCAAAGTACTGAAGTGCCGTATTCGGAAACGCCGCGATCAAGAGACGGCGCATCTTGGTGTCGTTCGTGAAGGTGGCCATCCAGATCGACCAAAAACCGAAACCGACTGCCGCTAACTTGCCAAACTCACGCGAGTCATCGTCTGGTCGAAGCATGATTAAGCCACGAACTACGCCCGCCCTCAACACGGCATCTCTGCGATAGCGCCAACGTACGTCTCGGCGCCTGGGTTTGTCGTTTGCTGGCGAGTATGTCGGGTGCCGATCGAGGCCGACCAGCTTGATCAGGTTTTGAGCGTGAACTTGGATAGCAACCGACAGACCTGCGACCACAGTGGGATGCCCATCTTTGTTCAAGTCGTAGAAGAACACCGCAGCCGTGTTATCCAGGTGCGGCCAAACATAATGGGAGATAGACACCGGCTTCTTGCTCTTCACAGTGTTGCAGCACTTGCACGCGGGCAAGAAGTTTGACCACGCCAGCTCGAGCGTCTTGTCCATGCTCTTGGGAACGACGTGTTCCACTTCGAGCCCTACATTGATCCGCATCTCGCAGTAGGCACAGTATGGACCGAGTCGTTCTTCAAGCGGCTCAATGGCCTGTTGATATGCGGTGAAAACCCGCGGTGCGGGGCCTTTATCGACCGGACGCATCACTCGGCCTCCGGAATGCCCGCCGCGTGGCGTTTAAGCTTGAGCAGTGCGTGTAAGGCCGGGTCGTTGCTGAAGCGTGCCGAGAGTGAATCCAGCTTGTGCTTCAAAATCTCAATCTCCTCCGGCGACTTTCCGACGGCGGCATCGATCGCCTGGTAGTACTCCTCTGCCGCCGCTTGAAGGTCATTGAAACGTTTGCCACGTTGCACGCCATCAACATCCATCACGAACTCCAAAATGTCTTCGGTGCTCATGGTCTCGTAGTCTTCGTTCTGCTCTCCATCAGGATCCAGATTGATCAACTCGCCCACTTGCAACGACTGTACGACGAGCGCGGCGTGCGTGGCGATGATGAACTGCATCCGCGGGAAGGTTCGTTTCAAGTCGCCGATCAACGTCCGTTGCCAGCGTGGGTGGATGTGCAGGTCGAGTTCGTCAATGAGCACAATGCCGGGGGACTTTGCCGCCGCTTCGGCTCCGAAGTGCGGATTCAGCGTCGCTGCGCGGCGGGCGATCTCGGCGATGATCGCGAGGAAGCCAACTTGCCCGTCGCTGAGTAGTCCCAGTCTTTGACGTGAGCCGTCGGAAAACAACGCTTCCGCCCGGTTCTGGCGGATGTCCCAGTCGATGCTGAGCAGTTGCATTTCCGTTTGAGAGGCGTCTTGTCGGTCTTCGCTATCGCCCGAGCCACCGGCATCGTCTTTGGGCGGACTGTTTGTCTCTGCTGTTTGAGCGGTGACAGGCGGCATGCCCGTGCTGCGGGGAAACACCGCTTTTTCAAAAGCGCTGCGGACTGCCGCTTGCACGGCCAGCAGATCCGCCGGCGGCTCGCCTTTCTGCTGAGCTTCCAGGACTCGAGTTTTCAGCCATTGCATGAATGGACGCAGGTCTTCGAGCGGCTGTTGCCATTGTACGTAGCCTTGCAGTCTCGACCCCGGCGGGAAGGTCTCCAGCGGCTCCAGTTCCGGAACATCGATGCGTCGCCGACTGCCGAAGACCGCGAACACGGGTAGCGTGACGGACTCGCCATTGCGGACTTGGCGTTGCAGTCTCTGAGCCCGAGACCAGGCGACAACTTCCTCGCGTTCGAACGGCTGACCGTCGGCTTGTTCGTAGACGCGAATCCAATCCAGGATGTCGCCGTCGATCTGTCCCGTGGCCCGAACTGAGACGGGGAATTGAAGCTCGCCGGTCGCAGCAGTGACATGCACGTCGCGCGGTTGGAAGCCGCGTGGAGTGGCATCATCGAACCCACGGGCGAATGCTCCGAGCGTCAGAGAAAACGCTTCGATGGCACTGGTCTTGCCGGTCGCGTTGTTGCCGATCAGCACTGTAATCTCAGATCGGAATTTGAACTCACGTCGTCCAAGTCCGCGAAAGTTAGCAATATCGATCCGTGCGATCCGCCAGGCCACCTCGGTGTCGCGACGTTCCGTTGGAACAGCTCGTTTCTGTTCGTCGTCCAGCAGTTCCTCGCCCGTGTCCTGCTCATCAATCACGGTGCGGTCGGACACTTCCGCGCTTTGGGATCGTTCCGTCGCTCGGGCCTGGATTTTGTCGAGCCCGCTGATCTGCAGCTCCGTGAGGCCCGCCAGCGGACTCACGTCGCTCACTCCCGTCGAATTCAAATCGAGCACTTGCAGCTTCGTGAGGCCCGCCAGCGGACTCACGTCGCTCACTCCCGTAGAATCCAACAAGAGATATTGCAGAGACGTGAGGCCCGCCAGCGGACTCACGTCGCGAATCGGTGTTCCGTTGAAGTTGAGCTGCGTCGTGTTGCGCCATGCCGGGTCTGTGGCGACCGGCCCGAGGTCGCTGATTCGCTCGCGAATGCCGTCCGGCAAACGTTCGTAAAACGGGGTGTTTTGAACAAGCTTTCGAACGGCAGGGAGCGTGAGCGGATTCACGATTTGACAGAGTTCCAGCACGACCGGCAGTTCGGTGTGGTCGAGGTATGTGTCGATCGATTGGCGCGCGGCGAGCGTGTTGATCAGCCGCAAAGCACGAACACAGGCCGCCGTCTGTTCGACCGGTTCCGCCATCTCGTGTGTTGTAACTTGCTGTCGTTCGAGGAAGCAGATCGCGTCATCGCCCAACAAAGCAAGTTGATCGGCGTCCGCAAAGGACTGTGGTCGCAGATGGTCGGCGGTCGCGAGACCACGCAGTCGGTCGCGTGTGTCGGTCTTGATGACGGCAGCGGCATCGTTGGCGACCCGTTCGCACTGCATCGCAAAGACGATTCGAATGGTTTGGGCGTCGTGTTCCCGAATCTTGTCCAATCCGGCCAAAGCGAACTCGATCAGGTCATTCGCACATGAGCTTTTCGTCGCCGCCGCGAACAGTGCGATCCGCCGCCAACTCTCCTGAGCCGTCACGCTGTCGCTCCCCAGGACCCGCTCGGCCAATGTCCCTTTTTGTTCCGCGAAAGGACGCCCTTTCGTGGAGCGAAAGGCGACATTCTCACCACTCCCAAAGGCTTCCCCCGCGAGAAATTCCTTGAACGTGTTGTGGATGAAGTCGATTGAGCCGGGATTCGGCTCACGCAGCATCCCGCTCCGTTCGACGAGACTCGTCAGCACAATCGCCGCATCCGCCGGAGTCCGACCGAGTCCGCTTAGAGAATGCTCGATTTTTTTCAGGGCAAGCTCATAGGACAAAGCGGACTGTTCTTCCACCACCATCTGGACAGCGAGCTCTTGCGCGAGTCGTCGCTTCTGCGGATACGTTAAGTCCCGATATGCCGCCGGGAATTGCTGCCATTCCAATCCGCCTTCTCGCTCGCGGCGATGGAGCAGCATGTGAGTCAGCGACTCGCACAACTCGGACTGACCTTCGGGAAGCTTTTGTCCGCGATCATGGTGCATCGCGCAGATCATCGCACACAACAGCGGGTTCGCCGCTAGAAAAAACAAGCCTGGAGTGTTCCGCAGCTTTTCAATCAACCGCTCCCCCTGCTCGCGAATGCCGCCCGCCGGTTGACCGCGACGGGCCAGTTCCTTCTCGACCGCGTCATGCCACAACCGGATGAATTTGTGGACGTCGGACTCGGCCAATGGAGCGATGCGTGCTTCTTCAAAATGCAAATCCTTGAGCCAGTCCACCGCGACCGCTTCCGGTCGTGTCGTGACGACGAATTGATTGTCGGGGTACGCTTCGATGAGTGCCTGTAACTCCTCAAGAATGGCGTCGCGATTCTGATTCGGCACTTCGTCGACACCATCGATCAGCAATAACGCCCGCCCGTCTTTGAGAACCTGTTCGACCCATTCCGCCGGAGGTCGGCCAGTGGCTTTGGCGATGTCAGCGATGATCAGAGGCAAGTTTTCGGGAGTCGGCAGGCGACCCGATTGGCAATGACGCAGCGGGATGAGGAATGGGACTTGAGACTTCCAAACGCGCTTAATGCACACGTTCGATAACTGTAGTTCGGCTCGTTTGTCCGTTGGCACTCCTCCACCAACACCAAGAACATCGAATAGCTCAGCGACGGTCTGCGAGTCTGTGGCACCCGCTCTAAAACGTTTAACGAACTGCTGCGCCGCACTTCTTTGTTGCGCGTTCGGGTAAAACTCGAAATGCGGTCCGTCACGTCGAGTCTCTGCAACGAGAACCCCACTAACACGGTCAAGCTGATCCGACTTCGCAGCGCTAATTGCTACCCAGCGCATGAGCGTTGTCTTGCCCATGCCGGCCGAACCTCGAATCAACAGACGACCATCTTCGCCCAAGCCCAATCGGTCGAACACGGCTTTGCTGGAGAGCAGTCCGATGTATTCGGCGTTCTCAGCGCTCGGCTCCTGGTCAACGGACTCATCGATGCGTACTCGTCTGGGCTTCGGTCCCGGGACGAGATCGTATTGTGAAATGGTCTGGGGGCTGAAGCCAGGCTGCGCGTCGGCCGACTGGCCCAGCTGCTCACGCGAATCGAAGTTGTCGGCTCGCACGTCACGCTGCTTCACCTTCTGATTGATATTCAGCGTCACGAAGGCGTCGGTCAGCAGGTTGCGTTTCGCTTCGGCAGGGAGGTCGGCACCGAACAGGTCCACTCGGTCCAGTTCACGAATCACCGCTTGCCGATAGTCGGCTTCCCAACGTTGCTCCTGGGTAGCGGCTTTCACTCCCTGCGAGCCGATGACTTGCCGTTCGATCAGCCTGACGGTTTGCAGCGCTTTGTCGATGTCCTCGCCGCTGGTCCGCAGACGTTTTAAGCACTCAGAAGCCTGCGGCAACTCAAATCGCGGCAACGCTGCGGAGCACTCGACGAGGTATCGCAACGACTCGTCCAGCATCATCTCGTAAGCCCGTTGTTCGAGTCCTGCCAACGACGGCGACCGCGTCGCTTTGAACGCAACGGTCAGTGGGGCCGCCTCAAGCTGCTTCCTGAGCACAAAGTCGCCAGAAATCGACCGGCCCAGCGTCTCGGCGATCTCCCGAGCGACGGCATTGAGATCCAAAGCAGGATGCGTTTTCAACCGTCCTTCGAGCGACGACCAGATCTGAGCGACCATTCGGTCAGAAAAATCCTCGAAGACCCGTGCCACTTCACGCTGCTGCCGAACGTCGGAAAGTTGCCTTTTGGCAATGTCGAGCAACGAATCACTCGGCACATCCGCCACCTCCTTGAGGTAACGCCGAACCAAAAACCGACCACATGCCGCAGCCAAACTCACGGCAATGTCCGCAGCCAATTGCATCCCGTACTCCATGAGTTCTGAACTTGCTGTCGTGACGCTGAACCTTTCACCCGACACGCAGCGATTGAGTCCTCATTCGTATATTACTTCTGGCCGTGAGGAAATGAAACCGGCCCGGTCGGTCGGGTCTCGTTTTGTTGCAAGTCAGCTCGCTGCCGCTTTGGCTTCAGCAGCCTGCTGCAGCAGCGTTTTCCTGACTCTACCGGATTCGATGTGTGTGTTTACGGGAAAGTCATTCGTTTAACGGCGAGCCGCAGGCGTAGGCGGCAGAGAATTCGCCTACGCCTGCGGCTCGCCGTTAAACGATGCATTCTTCCACACTCGATTTTCGCTTCAAAACGAGCTGGGAGCTGCACATAGAATCCGGTAGAGTCAGCGTATTTCCGATTATAGTCGATCTGCGATACGCCGCCTGAATTTGAAACGACTCGCCGTGGAAGGACCAACTTATGTCTGACTTTCAATCTCCGCCTGGACTCTCCCGCCGTGACTGCTTACGACTCGGCCTTGGCACGGCGTTGGCAGGATTCACTTGTTCGCCCTTGTTTGCCCAGGAGAGCGCAGGATCACAACCCAGCCCGACACCAAAATCGGTCGCGGCGGTGATCACCGTTTACTTTCGCAACTCGCACGCGGATGTGCTCCTGACCAAAATTCTGGAAGGCTGGCAACACGACGGCGGACCTGGGCCTGCACTCAAGTTAGCGTCGATCTACATTGATCAGCCGGAGGGTAGCGAGTTTGGCCTCGAAATTCTAAAGAGGCACGGCATCCCGATTTTCGATTCGATTGAAAACGCGGTGACAGCAGGCGGGAATTCCGTTGCTGTTGATGGCGTGTTGAGTATTGGCGAGCACGGCAATTACCCGGTGAACGACCTCGGGCAACAGCTCTATCCACGCAAGCGGTTTTTTCAGGAGATCACCGACACGTTCCAGAAATTCGGTCGCGTGGTTCCGGTCTTCAATGACAAGCACATCAGCACGGTCTGGGAAGACGCGAAATGGATGTATGACCGCTCGATCGAAATGAAAGTACCGTTCATGGCGGGTTCATCGTTGCCGGTTGCGTTTCGCAGCCATCCGTTGGAGCTGCCGGTAGGGAGTGATATCGAAGCAGCCGTCGGCATCGGCTACAGCGGTCTGGACATCTATGGATTCCACGCACTGGAGTGCTACCAACGGCTTGTCGAATGCCGCAGGAATGCTGAACATGGCGTAAAATGGGTCCGCTGTCTGGAAGGCAAAGCCGTGTGGCAGGCGGTTGATGAAGGTTGGGTCGCGCCTGACGTGATGGACGCGGTCTATGACATCATCCCCAAGTCAAAAACAAACATCCGCGAGGACGAAGGTGCGGTTCTGTTTCAGTTCGAATACACCGACGGATTTCGCGGTGCGCAGTTCATGCTGCCCAGCGCCGGGCTGACCGGCGTGGCGGTGAAGCTCAAGGGGCAGAAACCACTGGCCACTGGATTTGAAGAACGACCGGAGCCACGCTACCCACACTTCGCATATCTGCTGAAAGGGATCGAAACGATGATTCACGCCGGGAAGCCCAGTTATCCGGTCGAACGCGCTTTGCTGACCGGTGGCATTCTTGATCGGGCGCTGCATTCGAAATTTGGAAACTGTCGAAAGCTCGACACGCCCGAACTAGCGATCGCCTACATACCAGTCGCCTACCCACACGCACCGCACCCCGATTTGTTGGCACCGCCGACGAAATGATCATGCTGAACGGCGGGGCTGCGGGAAGCGGGAACCGCGAGTCCTCCTGTCGATGCCGAACTGTGCGGCACGGGCTCCGAGGTGTGGCGTGCATTTAGTCGTTTAACCCGACCCAAAGGGGAGGAATGCCACCGGAACACCTCGCCTACGGCATCGGGTTAAACAAAAACACTCCAGATCGTCCCTAAATCAACAGGTTCCGCTAGCCGCTTCTGTCGAGCCGGAGCTGAGTTCAAGTCACCAGATGGAACCCACAGATTCTTCGGAAGAGCCGGGGGGGGGTTAAGTCAGTTCGGACCGCGTACTGAGGGAGATTTAACTTATCTGCTGAAGGGAAATGTTCCCTTTTTGCGATTCCTGCACTCCAGCGGCGGCACGACTCCGTTCGAACTCCCATGAGACGACAGAAGGACTTCAGTCCCGGCGAAGTTGCAAGTGCTCATTATGCAAAGCCCTGCGACGTCAGGTAAGGACCGGCGCAAAAATAGCTGTCGGCTTCCGGACGTGGGGCACGTTTTTAACGTGCCGGGCACGATGAAATCGTGCCCCACTTATTTCTGTCTCAGTCCTAAGCTGTACGATCACGTTCCATGAGGGTAAGATCGAGTGCCATCGCCGGGACTTCCTTCCCAAAGAATCAGCTTCAACTACCGATCCTGGTAACACCCCGCTTGACTCTTG
Source organism: Candidatus Kuenenia stuttgartensis (assembly GCA_945861465.1). GTDB lineage: Bacteria > Planctomycetota > Planctomycetia > Planctomycetales > Planctomycetaceae > SXXK01. The sequence goes on along the minus strand of CAMAVB010000151.1, from coordinate 3,231 downwards.
TGAAAGAGCCAGTTTCAAACTTCCATCTCGAACAGCCTGATTTCGGAGTATCTCAATGTTGATTACAACAACCCGTGGAGTTAGTCAGCGAATCACTTCTTTATTGCTTAGCTCAATGTTGCTGAGCCAGCAGCGACGCGCCCGCAGAAGCGGGACGCGGACTCCATGGCGGAACGATGGAGATGTGTCTCGGCGGATTGAACGGGTCGAAGATCGCACGCTGCTTTCCAGTTTGGGAATCTCGAAGTCCACCGCACTCGCGTCGCTCGATCCGGCCAGCATCCCCACTGCAGCACAGTTGGCTGGCCGAAGTCCGTCGATTGGCATTTCGCAAGCTGACGTGGATCGAATTTTTCAGACGTTGACGAGCACCGGATCCACGACGGAGTTTGCCTACCTCCACAAAGCGGATGGCGGCCAGGAGGGAGGAGGGGATTTCGGCATTAACACAGCCCAATCCACGCAGCAAATCAATCTGGACGATTTCCGGAACGATGCCAGATTTACGGGAGTCAACGGAAGTGGTTTTGGTACGGTCATTATAGACACCGGGATCGACCTGAATCACTCATTTTTCGGTCCGGATGTGGCACCTGCTGACGGCGTTTCTGATCGAATTGTTTTCAGTTTCGATTTTCAGGGGGCAAATGATTCGAACGCCAGTGACTTCCACGGTCATGGCTCGAACGTCTCGAGCATCGTAGCATCGAGTCATGGCACTCATACCGGAATGGCGCCTGGCGCAGATATTATTCATTTGAAGGTATTTCCGGACGGATCGGGCGGCGCAGCCATCGCGGATATTGAAGAAGCATTGCAATGGGTCGTGGCAAATGCTGCAGCGTTCAACATTGCCAGCGTGAATCTCTCGCTGGGTTCCGGAAATGTTCAGGCACTTGTCGGAGGTGCCCTCTACGACGAGTTTGCTGCACTGGCGGCGCTGTCAGTGATTCCGGCTGTATCGTCAGGTAATGATTTCTTCGCGGTCGGCAGCGTTCAGGGAATCAACAGCATCTCAGCAAGTCCGCACACCATTTCTGTGGGTGCAGTGTATGACGCAAACATCGGCGGAGTCAGTTATTCCAGTGGCGCTATTGCAAACACCACGGCTGTGGATCGAATCACACCTTTCACTCAGCGACACTCCCAGCTGCTGCATATCCTTGCACCGGGTGCGCCGATCACAGGTGCAAACGCGACTGGCGGAACAGTCACCATGCATGGGACGAGCCAGGCATCGCCGCATATTTCCGGCATTGCTGTGCTGGCTCAACAGGTGGCCGTTCAGGAACTGGGTCGCCGACTGACGCTCGATGAATTTCGCGACTTGATCCAATCGTCTGGAGTGATGTTGAATGACGGTGATGACGAAAACGACAACGTCGCAAACACGAATTTGAATTTCCCTCGTGTCGATGCGCTTGCACTTGGCGAAGCGATTCTGAGTCTTAAAGACGGATCACTAAGCGGCACCGTTTTTGAAGATCAGAACGGCGACGGTAACAGCGCCGATGATCCAGGGCTGACTGGATGGACCGTTTACATGGACAGTAACAACGATGGCTCGGTTGATTCCGGCAGCGGCACTCACAATTCCCCCAACGTGCCGGTTGCGATTTCCGCAAGCGGGACACCCGCTGTGCAGTCGATGAACACGGTGTCCGGCGTTCCCGGCGTCGTCACAGACGTCAACGTCACGCTGAATATCTCGCATACATGGGATGAAGATCTTTCGGTTTTTCTTACTGCCCCGAATGGGACAGTCGTGCAGTTGTTTTCGAGTCTTGGTGGGAGTGCCGACAACTTCACAAACACAACTCTGGACGACGAAGCTGGAGCGTCGATCACAACGGGATCTGCTCCGTTCACTGGATCTTTTCGGCCACAAGGGCTGCTGTCTGCCTTTGATGGCGACAATGCGAACGGCGTCTGGGTCCTGGATGTCGGCGATGCATTCAGTGCTGACGGCGGTGCCATCAACAGCTGGTCGCTGCACATCACCTATGCAGAAAGGTCGCAGGTAACGACCGCTGGAGGTGGTTACACATTCTCTGGTGTTGCAGTCGGATCGCACATCGTTCGCCAGGTGTCTCAGGCCGGATACACGCAGACGGCACCCGCCGGGGGATTCTTCAATGTGAATGTCGGTGCGGGCCAGGATGTGACCGGTCTTCATTTCGGTAATCAGGACGATTCCGTAAGCAACAACAGCAATCCGGTATTCACGTCCACGTCCACTCCCAGCGTGGCTGAGAACAATTCGCTGGTGCTGACGGTGACCGCAACCGACGTCGATTTTCCCGTGCAGGCCATCACGTTCTCAAAGTCCGGCGGAGTTGACGAAGCCATGTTTGACATCACTTCAGGGGGCGCGCTGACGTTCGTTGCAGCACCGGACTTCGAGAACCCCAACGATGCAAATCAAGACAACGTATACCTCCTGCAGGTCATTGCCGATGACGGAAACGGTGGCACGACGGTACAGAACCTGTCGATCAGCGTTCTCAACCAGCCGGAAGGGACAACCGGAAACGATGCCTTTACTCTGACATATTCAGCCAGCAGCGTGGCAATCACGATATCAACAAATGGCGGTGCCACGACCAGCCTGGGTGCGTTCCCACTGACTGCACCCCTCACGCTGTTCGGCCTCGGTGCGACTGATTCAGTCAAGATTGTCGGGACGACTGGCAATGATGTGATCGAGGTGTCCAGTGCAGGAGTTGTTGTGAATGGCAGCACGCTGATTCTGGACAGCACAGAAAGCCTGCTGCTGGTGGGCGGTGCAGGGAACGACACTTATCGGTTTGACGCTGACAATGCTCTGGGACTGATCTCGCTCGACGAAATTGGCGGCGGTAATGACACGCTCGATTTTTCAGTCACCGACACGATTGGAATTGCAATCAACCTGGCGGTTGCCACAACACAGGTTGTCAACGCGAATCTGAGCTTGAATCTGAAATCCGGCAGTACGTTTGACAACTTAATTGGTGGATCGTTCGACGACACTATCACCGGGAATGCTCTGGCAAATATTCTCCGTGGCGGCAGTGGTAATGACGCCCTGCTTGGGTCGACTGGCGATGACCTGCTGGAAGGTGGTGCGGGGAATGATACTCAGGATGGCGGCGCTGGGAACGACACCTACGTGTATGATGTCGATATCAATCAGGGCACTGAGACTCTGACTGACGCGGTGGGGACAGACACGATCAGCTTTGCCGGAAG
>CAMAVB010000150.1 GCA_945861465.1 Candidatus Kuenenia stuttgartensis | reverse complement strand
GAGAACGCGACGCGCAGCGATCCGCTGGCGAACTCCTTGTCGTTCTTCAGATGCAGGAAGAATTTTCGTAACTGATCTTCCGTGATCTGATCGGGCGACAGTTTGCAGAAGTCCGCCAGTTGGCGAACGGCCCTGAGGTATCCTTCATGCGTCCGCTTCGACATACCGCCGAGGTGCAGATCTTCACTCATGCGTTGATACAGAGGTCCGTTGAAGTACGGCGAATGCGTGAGGCCTCGTTCGCTGTCGGGTGCCTTACGCGGCGGCTCGATCTTCCTGCGTTTTGCATTGAATTTCCGCTGGTCGTCGTTGTTGTGAGACGGATTGGGATTGGTCATGTGAAGATCTTTCTGTCAGAAACCATAAACGGAGCATCCAGTGACGCTCCAACAACAGACAGATTGACCAGCCCTCTTGCCAAACGCTACAGCTTCCCGGTACGATGGACTCGCAATGAACCCCGCCGCGACAGCGGCTTACTTGAACATCCCGATACAAATGAAACGACTGGCGGCAACCTCGAGCTGAGGTGAACTCCCAACCCAGATTGCCGTGAGGGCGATGACGACCAGGACTTTCCGCATCGTGAATCGAAACCAAATGGGAGGTTGCTTGTCTGATTCACTGGTATGGCGGGGAAGCAGAAGCCTTGGCAGCAGAAAACACAAGGCGATGCCCCCGCCATCAGCACAATGCCCAACCGGATGATCCGTGGATACACCTGGCCCTGCTGAGTGTTACTCCATTCAAATGACCAGGGAATGCCCCAACCTACGACGGCGCTAACAACTATCAAGCTGAGGAAGACCAGCGTCTCCCGATTTCGTTTGAGTGTTTCCATGTGACTGTGCTTCCGTTGGCACGTTTCGGACCAATATGTGTGTGTGTTGTGTGTGTGTGTTGTGTACGAATCGGTCCGTTATCTACGGCGATTTATGAAACAGCTCTTCCATTGGCATTGGCTTATTGACATCAAACAAGGCGTCAGGAATTTCTACATCGAACTCAACATAGAAATCCATAAAGGTATCCGTGATGCTCGGATCTGATGAGGTCCATCGCATGTGAGTTGGATACCAATGACCCTTGGGGGATTGGGCGACGGATTCTACGATGTGCGAACTGCCCCCCATATCCCACCGCATCACCAGGTATTCGCGAGCCTGGTCAATCCAGAATCGCCATCCGCATGGCGGAGCATGAATTTTGCTTAGATTGGGGTTAGAAGACGCCGTCCCTTGCCCGGTGTATTGTACTCGCAGCTCCGGTCCGACACACTCGCGCAGCATCAATCTGATCCGCGGCATCGCTCAAATCTCATCCCGACAGGACGTCAAAATGACGACACCAATCGGGTGAACTTCGCGGCACGAACTGGCCGAGGTCGATGTGACCGGAGCAGTTTGCGATCACGCAAAATGTCACTCCGGTCGGTCTCACCGGGGCGGGTTGAGGTCACACAAATTCTCAGTTGCCGACGTCAGTTGATTGATGCAAGTTCACCTCCAGCGTCAAAGTTTTCTCTGATCCTTCCAACGGCCGTTCCACAAGTCGCACCGTCTTTTGAGCATCCAGCACGTTCACGATTTTAGGGGCTTGCTGTTGCTCGCCTAACTTGAACTGCAGAACTGCGTTCTGAAGCTGCTCGTCTTTTCCATATCCCAACTGCAGTTTCGCGGTCATTCCGTCGTCCGATGGTTTGGCCTGAAATTGAATCGTGTGACGCCCGGCAATTTGGCGAAATTGCAAATTCGGGTGTAAGAATTCCGGGATTCGTGGATGATTCTTCATAGGAGAAGAATATGGACGAGTTTCCTGACACCAGCCACAGCCTCATTTTCAGGGTCAAAAACCCTGCGGATGGAGCTGCGTGGACTGAGTTTCTGGGAATCTACCAGCCGGTTGTCTTTCGGATGGCCCGGCGGCGGGGCTTGCAGGATGCCGATGCTCAGGACGTGATACAACAGGTGTTTTTGTCGATTTCCAAGTCGATCGAGGGCTGGGTTCCGAGCGACTTGCAGCCGCCGTTTCGGGCCTGGTTGACGACGATTGCTCGCAATGCCATCACGAAAGCACTGACTCGGAGACCTCGCGACGCGGCCACCGGTTCGACCTCAATGGTGGACCTGCTGGAGGCTCAGCCCGATCCGCAGGAAACCACCGCCGAGATTTTGGCGGAAGCCCGAAAAGAACTGGTCCGCTGGGCCACCGAGCAGATTCGCTCCGAGTTCAGCGAAGCGACCTGGAACGCATTTTGGCGGACGGCGATTGAAGGCGTGCCGATCGCCGAAGTGGCGAAATCAACGGGACGCTCTGCCGGGGCGGTGTATGTCGCGCGGTATCGAGTGATCGCCAGGTTGAAGGAAAAAGTTTTGGAAGTCTCGCAGCTCTGGGACTTGCAGGAGAATGAATCATGACCATGCAGAATCCGCAAACATGCTTGTCGGCCGAACTGCTGCGGCAGTTGTCTCATGACGAGCTATCTCCCGCAGAACTGAAGGACGTGGAAGACCATGTCAGCGACTGCGAACGCTGCCGGCAACTTCTGGAAGTCCCTCAGTCCGATTCGCAGTGGCAGGACGAAATCGTCCCGATCCTTCGTACTCCGTTGGTAGCAGGCACATTCCATGTGCCGACCGCTTCTGGCCACGGCACATGGAATGTGCCTGCTACTTTGGATCACGACGATCATGGCTCCGAAGGCGAATCACTGGAGTCCATCCTGCGGTTGCTGGGACCGACGGATGACCCGCACATGCTGGGACGGATCGGTGCCTATGAAGTCGTCGGTGTGATTGGTCGAGGCGGCATGGGGGTGGTTTTCAAAGCCTATGAAGGCGCTCTGAATCGGTTTGTGGCGATCAAGATGCTGCTGCCTCATCTGGCTGCTTCGGGAGCGGCTCGCAAACGGTTCGCTCGCGAAGGGAAAGCCGCGGCGGCTGTGATCGACGACAACGTCATGCCAATCTACAGCGTGGCCGAATGGCAGGGAGTGCCGTACCTCGTCACGCAGTACTCGCGCGGCGCGACGCTTGAGAAACGCATTCGGGATCAAGGGCCGCTGGAGCTGAAGGAGACCCTGCGAATCGGAATGCAGACGGCCCGCGGATTGGCGGCCGCTCATGCGCAGGGACTCGTGCATCGCGATGTGAAGCCGTCGAATATCTTGCTCGACGGCACGGTCGAGCGAGCGCTGTTGACCGACTTTGGGCTGGCTCGTGCCGTCGATGACGCCAGCATCACGCGAACCGGAATTATTGCTGGAACTCCGCAGTACATGTCACCCGAGCAAGCACGCGGCGGCAACGTCGATGCGCGGTCGGACCTGTTTGGCCTGGGCTGCGTGCTGTACGCGATGTGTACCGGCCGCCCGCCGTTTCGAGCGGACAACAGCTACGCCATTCTTCGAATGATCACCGATGACGAGCCTCGCTCGATTCGCGAAATCAACCCGGACATTCCCGAATGGCTTTGTCTGCTGATCTCGCGGCTGATGGCCAAATCGCCCGATGCCCGCTTCGCAAATGCACTCGAAGTCGCTGCTTTGCTGGAGCAGTGTCTGGCTCATGTGCAGCAACCCACGTCCGTGCCTCTGCCCGCGTCCCTGGTGCCTCACGCCGCTGGCCGCCGTTCGATTTTCAACTCAACTCGGAAAGGAGTGCTCGCCATGCTCGGAGTTTTTGGAGTGACCTTATTGGGGATGGTGCTGTTGCAGGCCACGGAACCGCCCGATATCGGCGGACAATGGACCAGCCATGAGTGGGGTACGGTGGTTCTCGAAGCCAAAGGGGCCGGAGAGTACGAAGGGACGTTCACCGGCTCGGGCAAGGACAAACCGGTAGTGAGCAATGAAGCACCCGGCGGGAGTCCACGTACCGAACCCGGAGTTACTTTTCCGATGTTGGGATATGGGTGGATTAGAGCCAAGGACTCGGTTATCGAGAATCAAATCAGTCTTCGGGCTGGGGAGGTGAAGTACCTTGGGGACGGATTGGCGATTGCTGACGTCAATGGGGATGGACAGGCGGAAGTCTTCCGCCAGGACGGGAACGGACCGGCCCCGGTGGCCATGGACTTTCAGGACAAAGCCAGCGACGCTTTCAAAGGCATCGACACTGGCCCGGCGGTTGGAAGCGCACCGGCGACTTCTTCGGTGGTGAGGCCGAGAGATTCGGGAACACTGAACTTGAAATGGTCGCGAGTCGAACGCCGCTTCAACGGCACTTGGGGCAAGGGCGCTGATCGCAGTGGCACCATGTCACTACGGCTGGTTGACAAGGAGATTCGCGGCGGATTTACGACAGACGAAGACGTTCAATTGGAGACGGGCACTCCACTCGTCGGCGATCTGTTGTGGAAGCGCAGCGTGGTCACGGTCCCGGACGGCGGCTCTGTTCTGCTGGGAGGCCCAAAGAGAACCCGCGAGGCAGCAAAGTCAGCGACAGGCTTGGCGGATGTGCCGCCGACTGCAAGGCAATCACAAAAGCCTCCGCAATTTGAAACTCCGGAGGCTTTAGTGGATCACATCAATGACTGTTCCAGACGTCAAGATCGGGCGGGCTACGTTGCATGCCTGTCCGACGACTTGGTTGATTTTCAAGCGATCCAACTAATGGAGTTCATCCGTGAAAGTCTGGCCTCGATGCACATAGGGAGCACAGTCGATAAAAAAGAGGCTGCTGAAGTCCAAAGGCGTGCATCCGAACTGAACAGCATTTTTCAAGAGTCCTTGCAAGACGATCCATTGTTGCAGGCCGATCCGCCAGTTGATTTAGCCGTCTCCCCAAAGGAATCTCTTCCGCAAATAGTCACGCGGATAAAAGATCGAAGACGATTTTCCGTCAGAGTGTACAACTGGCTTGAGGTTACCTACGCCCAGAAATACGGCAACGAAGTATTTCGTGTCATTCAGGGAAACAACAATGAAGCCCGTGCTGCTGAGGTGACCTCAAAAGGCAAGGCCGCTTTGATCCTCCGGCGAGTCAAAGGGACATGGATTATCGCTGACCTGTGGACTTCGGATGGAGGTTCGGTGCTTGCTGCGAAGTCAGCTGAACTTGATAAAGGGGCAGCAAAGGTTCCAGGAATTGAAGAGCCGTTAGACCGCCAGAACGCCCGCGCAGTCGTCGAAGCCTTCTTGGCGGCGGCCATCGCTGGACGGATTGATGAAGCCGTATCGTTGACGGAACAAACCGAATTGGCCGTGGAGGACAGTCTAGGGTATCGCAATGCGATGGCAGCATTTTTCAGACAGTTCAATGTCCAACGACTGGCCATGAAATCGGTCTATGTGAATGAGCCCGCAGAGCCGGTGACAGCTATGGCCATCTCGGAAGCGGTGAAGCTCGCCGAACAGCGGCCAGACGGTCAGCGAGATGGTATCTTCGTGCTGACACTCACCATGAGCGAAGAAGGTTGGTTTGTAAGTGACTACTTCCTAGACGAATCGGCAGAAAGTGCCGACCACACGTTGAAGAAGTACCTTGAAGCCAACCCGAAATCGATCAGCGTGCCTCCGCAACGCGAAGCTCAAGGACACGCGGCGCGTGCAAACCCACTCGTCGGTCACTGGAAGGTGGTTAAGCTTGCGGACATACCAGTTGATCAATTGGCGGGTGCGACGGTCGTGATCGATGAGCATCGTGTCAAGATGCAGTGCCGTCGCAAAAGGGACCGCATCCCGACTGCTGGAGATTCCAGACATGAGTAACGCCAATTTCCAGGCGTATCAGGCTCGCATGCAGGAACTCACAGAGGATCTGTCTCGTGTGATCGAATTGCCGGAGGGCGAATCTGCCCGCGTTGGCGATTTACTGGCTGCGGATGGCTATCGCAAGTTGCAGAAGTGAAGGGCAGTGGCAACGGATAGCCAAGTTCAAAAACGAGTGTGAACCGCGACAAAAAAAACTTGCGAGTATCGGAAAGACTCGACTGGGCGCGGCTGGCAACAGGCCGATGCTGAAATGTCGGCGAGCAGGAAGCCTATTCGCAGATAGAATCTCTTGACAACCCCCACGTGCATCACTACAGTAATGCACATATGCAGTCGAGTGAGCTTTCCTTTTCCATTTCGCCGTCCTCTGGTGTGCCGATTTACCGGCAGATCATTGATCAGGTCAACGCGCTTGTGGTCAGTGGAAGACTGAAGCCGGGCGACGCGTTGCCGAGTATTCGCAAGTTGGCGGAGTCACTGGAAGTCAACATGATGACAATCAGCAAGGCTTACGCTCGGCTGGAAGTTGATGGCGTCCTTACTCGCGTGCGGGGCGTGGGAATGGTAGTTGCCGAGCCAGACATTCCGACTGCGGCGTCCGTCAAGGAGCGGCAAGCAGAACTTCGGCCGCTGATCGAGCAGGCGGTGCTACGTGGCTTGCAATTGAATCTTTCCAATCCACAAATCATCGCCGTCGTTGAATCCATTTTACGAGAGAACCGCAATGAATAGTCCGGATGTTCGAATCGAGGTGTCAAAGCTCTGCAGGTCGTTTGGAAAGCACGCAGTACTTCGTGATGTTGACTGGACAATTGCGGCAGGTTCTGTTGTCGGCTTGCTGGGAACCAATGGATCAGGCAAGACGACGTTGATCCAATGCTTGCTTGGACTGCTGAAAGCGGACTCCGGGCTCGTCTTGATCGACGGGGAAAATGCCTGGGATCTCTCCGCGCGCACGAAGGCGCGTATCGGCTACGTCGATCAGCGACCTAAGTTCTATCCGTGGATGAACGGTGCGGACCTGCTCAAATACGTTGGTGCAATGTATCCGCACTGGAACGCGGGTTTGTGCGCCGAATATGCCAGGCAATGGGATGTTCCGTTGTTCAAACCATTCGGGAAACTCTCACCTGGTGAACAGCAGAAGATCGCCATTCTGACGGCGCTGGGCAATGAACCCGACTTGCTGATTTTGGACGAACCCGTCAGCAGTCTCGATCCGCTGGCTCGTCGTGCGTTTTTAAGATCTTTACTCGAAATTGCACGCGACGAAAATCGCACGATCCTTTTCTCGACACACATTACGTCGGACGTCGAGCGAGTCGCTTCGCATGTCGCGTTTTTACATGACGGCCGGATTCAGTGGTTCGACGAACTGGATGTCACCAAGGAACGCATTCGTCGCCTGCGTTTTCGCTCGAAGCGCAATTTCCCCGCCTCATTTTCGATTCCAGGTGCGTTGCATATTCAGGTCGACGGCTCGTTGGTGGTTGCATCAGTGGCTGCAGCTTCGGAGGCTGACATCGAAGCTGTGTGTGCTCGCTACGATGCAGCGGTTGAAGTCGAAGAGCTGAACCTGGAAGAAATCTTTCTGGAGCTGCATCATGTGGACGCGTAGCTATTGGGTGCTGCTAACCTACGTGAAGCGACCGCTGTCGTGGCTATTTGTCGTAGCCACCATGCTATGCGTGTTCGTTCCATCCTTTTTGATTGACAGCGAAGTTCAGAGCGTCGAACACGAAGTCGTTTCTGGCGATGCAATACGCACCTTTGAACAACTGGAACTCGTACTTGCAAGTGATCCGGCGAAGCCTGTCGAACTCGACTATCGGCAACTTTTTGGACTGGCCACACAGAACGTATTTCCAGTTTCACGCGGTGCGACTCGGCATATCGGTCCTGAAGAGCAAGCGTTGATCCATGCGGCCCTTGAGCCCGTCGAAGGTCTACAAAATGTAATTACGATGGAGGCAGGCTATGCGGTTGATCAAGCGACCATTCATCGCATCGCCAAATTCAAAACCTTGAAGCGTCTGTCGATTTTTGCGGATCTTGGTTATGAATCGTTGGATTTGCAGCCTCTAAGCAATCTCCCGGAGCTGGAAGAACTGCAACTTGGTGTCGTCAATCGAGTCGATTCACTCAAGCCGTTGGCAGAGCTTCCGAGCTTGCATACGCTTGGAATTGGGTACGGCATGATTCTGCAAAAGCACGGCCTCGATGAACTCGCCAGGATGCCCCACTTACAAACGCTTTCCTTGCCCGATTTGAGTTCCTTTCCGGGGCTGCAGGATACTGTCAGCAAGCTTGTAAAATGCCCGAAGCTACGGCGCATCCATTACGGCATTTCCTGGGACGATGCCGACACGCTGGCCCAAGTGCAATCGCAAGTCGCAGACATTCACGTCGAGCCGTCAAAGTTTCGACCCGCGCGGCATGTTGCCCTTTTCTTCGCACTACTCGCCGTCGCAATTGCCGCATTCCCGACGTCGCATCTCGCTGGCCAACTTTCCCTGCCATCATCCTGTTTGGCACCGCTCTATCGTGCGCCTCACTATCTGGTTGCCGGTCTGCTGATGGCAATACTGGTTGTTGGAGCGATCATCGGGGTAGTCAGCGTTGGTGCGAATGCGTGGACGACATCGTCGCTGATCCTGTGTTTTGGCAGCGCTCTCACGTGGAGTTCAACTCGATTTCCCAGCAAAGGCAAAGTGACTACGAAGACCGGATTTTTTAATCTTCTGATAGCACTCCCAATTGGCGCCCTTCCGTTTCTGGTGATTGCATCGAGATTCTTCCGCCCAATGCTGGTGGAAGATTATTTGATGCCTGGCCACGTCCTGATTCCAATCGCTTTTATCGCAATTGCGGCATGCATGAGTTGGTTCGCCTTTAGAAATCTCCAGTCGCGACTGAGAGAACGGCTGGAACGTGGTCTACCGGTCGTGTTGTCTTTCCACGACCTGCAAGCTCAAAGTGCTCAGTGGCCCCAAACTTCGTACTCAGCAGAACCTGGAAGTTGCCAGCTGCCAGCCGGAGTGCAGTTACCAATCGTCGCCAAAGCGGCATTGGCAGTCACGCTGATTTCGATACCAATGCGGGCACTTGGCTACGACGACCTTGGACGAATGGCGTTGATGACTTGCCTCGGAGCGGCATTCGTTTGTGTATTCCTGACGGGCGTGAAATGGTGGCATGACATGCCGTACTTTGCAGCCACGACGATAAGACCCCCAGATCGAATGGGGCACGTTAATCGACTGATGCAGGGAGTCGGCTCCGACATTTATGGATTCATGCCGTTGTGGTTGGCTTGTGTCATTGCTATCGGGCTGCTCGGTCCATGGCAGTCAGAAGGAATCGGAATTCGGCTACTGCATAGCTTCGTCGCTGTTGCGAGCGTCACACTGGCGGTTTATGCCGCGATCCTTTGGGTCTTAACGATTCGGAGCGTGATCGGGATCGCGATCGTACTTCTTATTTGTTATCTGACGTGCTCCATGATGATGATGGAGATCGCATTGCTCGATCGCTTCGCATCGCCACTCCACGCAGCGATCACAATTATTCTCTCGGGAGGCGCGGTTGCCGCGATTTCGATTATCGCAATCATTCTTTTGAGACGCTACTTGGTTCGGGTAGAATGGGCGAGGTTCCTATGATCGCACACCAACCGGTGAGAGCGCATACGGCGCACGAAGGCGTTTCCAACTATTCAGGAGGAAAGTCACTGCGACTCTTGTTGCTCACACTTTTAATGTTGTCAGGATGCCCATCATGTTCAAGAAGATTCGCTAAGGCATGAAACGATTCGGTGCGATTGATAGTCGCATTTTGCTCCGCAAAAGTAGCGAGAGTGGACGCGACTTTGGCCGGAGCGCAAAGCGACTATCTTTCCGAGATTTTCCTGAAAGGATTTCGCTGCGGCTGTGTGAAACCAGGTAGAGCGAGGTGTTTTGATGGGTTTTCGACCATAATCCTTGCTCTGATTGGTTTCGTTCTTGCCTGGAATCTGAACACACATGAGCCAATGGCCGGAAACGAGCGAAAGTCTGATATTGCGGATACGTGATCCGCAGGACGCGCTCGCTTGGTCGCAGTTCATGGCGATTTATCAACCGGTCGTCTATCGGCTGTCCAGGCGGCGAGGACTGCAGCACGCGGATGCCGAGGATTTGTGTCAGCAGGTTTTTCTGTCCGTTGCCAGGGCGGTTGAAACCTGGGAAGTTCAACAGGACGGTCCGCGTTTTCGCAATTGGCTGGGGCGTGTCACTCGCAACGCAATCCTCAACGCAATGACTCGGACCAAGCCCGATCGCGCAACGGGGACGTCCAGTGTGCAAGACTTGCTGCTGGACATACCGGACTGTGGTGACATGACCACTGCGATTTTGAACGAAAGCCGAATGGAGGCGTATCGCTGGGCCGCCAGACAGGTGCAGACCGAATTCAGCGCATCAACCTGGACGATGTTCCACGAAACAACCATTGGCGGTCGCAGCATCACGGACGTGGCGAAGACGCTCGGCAGTAGCAGCGGCGCAGTCTATGTCGCACGCTGTCGCGTCATGCAACGCATCAAAGACAAGGTGAACGAAGTGTCTGATTTTTGGAGCCTGGAATTATGAAGTCTGCAACACAGTGTCTACAGACATCGGACATCGAAGCGTTGCTTGCTGGAACGGTACCGGCAACGCAAAGCGAATTATGGGAGGAGCACTTCTCTTCGTGCGAAAGTTGCCGCATGGCGATGGCGGGCCAGGTCGGCGACCAGGAGTGGTGGCGCGAAGCTGAACAATCGTTGATGAGTGCATCGATTCCAGAAGTGCGTGACTCCGTAAAGAGCGAAGCGGATGAACGTGAGAGCATCGAGGATCTTCTGAAACTTCTCGGACCGACGGACGACCCGCAGATGTTGGGACGAATCGGCTCGTACGAAGTGTTGGGCGTTCTCGGACGCGGCGGTATGGGCGTCGTCTTCAAAGCCTTCGATGCCCCACTCAATCGTTTTGTCGCGATTAAGATGTTACTGCCGCATCTGGCTGCTTCGGGAGCCGCTCGTAAACGATTCGCTCGCGAGGGACAAGCGGTCGCGGCGGTGGTCGATGATCATGTGATGGCGATTCACTGCGTCGACGAGTGGCAAGGCGTGCCGTATCTGGTGATGACCTATTCACGCGGCGTTTCATTGCAAAAGCGACTGAGTGACAATGGGCCGTTGGAAGTTCGCGAGATCCTGCGCATCGGCATGCAAGCCGCCAAGGGACTCGCTGCCGCTCATGCGCAAGGCATCGTGCATCGCGACATCAAACCGGCCAACATCTTTCTCGATCAAAAAGTCGAGCGTGTGCAGTTGATGGACTTTGGGTTAGCCCGCGCCGTTGATGACGCCAGTCTCACTCGCAGCGGCACACTCACCGGCACACCGCAATACATGTCACCCGAACAAGCTCGCGCCGAAACGGTCGATCATCGCAGCGACTTATTCAGCCTTGGAAGCGTCCTTTACGCCATGTGTACCGGCCACGCTCCTTTCCGAGCCGAGTCCAGCTACAGTGTCCTGCGCCTCATCACCGACACGGAACCCCGCTCAATTCGCGAAATCAACCCGGACATTCCCGAATGGCTCTGCCTGCTGATCTCGCGGCTGATGGCCAAATCGCCCGATGCCCGCTTCGGAAACGCGCTGGAAGTCGCGGCTCTGCTTGAGCAGTGCCTGGCTCATGTGCAGCAACCCACGTCCGTGCCTCTGCCAGCGTCCCTGGTGCCTCACGCCGCTGGCCGCCGTTCGATTTTCAACGTTACTCGGAAAGGAGTGATCGCCATGCTCGGAACGCTCGGAATGACTTTGCTCGGGATGGTGCTGTGGCAAGCGACGGAAGCGCCCGACATCAGCGGACAATGGACCAGCGACGAATGGGGGGGCGTTGTGCTCGAAGCCAAGGGAGCCGGAGAGTACGAGGGGACTTTCACCGGCACCGGCAAGGACAAACCGGCCCCGAGTAATGACGCACCCGGTGGTGGTACCGGCGGCGTCTCGGCCGGCTCCGGCTTACGCATCAATGTGCCCGGCATGGGCGGCCCCGCGCCGCTCGCCTTCGACTTTCCCCGTGGTGGTCCCGATGGTTTGGGCGTGAGTCCCAAATCGGAGCCTGACGCACTCAGTGACTCCAACAAGACCAAGTCTGGCACGTTGGATTTGGAGTCTCCGCAGAAGTTCCAATCCATAATTGGTGTCACGGTTGAAGGCGAAGTCGAACATTTCGATTTGGGAACCACCTTTCCCTTACCAACCGTTCCCTTACCAACCGTGCGTTTCCTCGACAAGTTCAGATCGGGCACGCTTCATTTGAAGTGGTCGCGGGTGGAACGCCGTTTCAACGGCACTTGGGGAAAAGGCGCAGATCGCAGTGGCACCATGTCGGTACGGCTGGTTGACAAGGATATTCGCGGCGGATTTACGACAGACGAAGACGTTCAACTGGAGACGGGCACTCCACTCGTCGGCGATTTGTTGTGGACGCGAAGCGTAGTCACGGTTCCGGACGGCGGTAACGTTCTGCTGGGAGGACTGCCCGTCGACGAGACCGTTCCTACTCCGCTCAAAATCCCACCGGGCGAAATCCTCGTGGATGTTTATGCCGGGCGAAGTGTCTGGTATTTGCCGGAAAAGGAGGTCGACAAGCTTCTGCATTCGTTCAAATCGCTGCGGGGAGTTACGGTCCAAGTTCACGAAGATGGCAAAGGGGACGCCTTCACGAAGGCCGTGGTACACGCCCCTGCACCCGTTCGTGACGAGCCCGCGGAGAATCAGAAGCGAGAAGAGCGGATACGCACGATTAAGATCTCCATTGACGAAGCGCTTCGGGAGCACAAGGTTCCTAACGTTCGCTGGCTCGATGCAAACGGCAAACAGAATGACGGACCAGCGGCGCAAGGTGGTGAACGCAACGAGACAGCGATCGCCAACAGCAGCGATTGGGAAATGCATCAAGTATTCAACCCCGCACATGACCAGAATCTTTGGGCTGTGGCCTTCACTCCAGACGGGAAAACGATCGCGTCGGCGGCTGCCGACCAGAGAGTAAAATTCTGGGACGTTGCGACCGGTGCCCTGCGCTCGACAATGGCCCGCTCGGTTAACTGCACCGATGTTGCATATTCGCCGGATGGGATCTATTTGGCAATTGCTGGTGGAGATCATGGCGATGATCCCAAAGGCGAGGTTGTACTTTTCGATGGGGCTGGCGACGGAGAGGAATTCGTCCTCGAAAGTCACGAGAGCTCTCGGTATTCAACAAGTGTGGCTTTTTCTCCAGATAACAGATGGCTTGCATCCGGTGGGATTGACAAAATGGTCAAGATTTGGAGTGTTCCGCAACGAAAGTTGCACAAGATGTTAACGGACCATACGGAACTGGTCAGTCAAGTCGTCTTCTCACCCAACGGCAAAATGCTGGCCTCCGCTAGTTTCGACGATACAGTCAGACTCTGGAGTGTTCCGGACGGGGATGCAATTGCGACGCTCCGCGGCCATAAAAAAGAAGTCCGAGGAATCGCATTTTCATCGGACAGCAAATTGCTGGTTTCGGCCAGCGAAGACGGTACAGCGCGTGTTTGGAATACAAGCTCCGGAGAACAATTGGGAGTCATGGATGGTCATGGGGGCTCCATTTTTTCGGTAGCGTTCGCGCCTGACGGCCAGTATGTCGCAACTGGAAGCCGCGGACCATCTGGCGTCATTATCTGGGACGTAAACACTCGGAAAGGTGTATCCCCTATTGTATTGCCGCAACAGAAACAAGAAGTCGTGTCACTCGCGTTCTCACCGGATGGGCAAATGCTTGCGATCGTCGGAGGTTTGAACGGCTTTCAGATTTGGAAGCGTAAGGTAGCTGCAGAGGTTCCAGAAATTGAAAAGCCTTTAGACCGCCAGAACGCCCGCGCAGTTGTCGAAGCCTATTTCGCGGCAGCGATCGCCGGACAAATTGACGAAGCCACATCGTTAACCAAATTTGCCTTGGAGGACCGGCCAGCAGCTCGCCGCGGCGCGGAAGAGAGTTCCAGGTGGCTCAATGACCAACTCAAAGTCCAACGACTGGCTGTGAAATCGGTCTATGTGGACGACCCGGAAAAGCCGGTGGCTGCTCTAGCCACTACGGAAGCGATAAGATTCGCCAATCAGCGGCTAGACAGTGAGCGAGAAGTCTTGCTGGTGGCGTTGGTAATGAGCAGAGAAGGCTGGTTGCTCAGTCTCGGCGAACCGTATTCCGAACAAAGTGCCGACCGTGAGTTGAAACAGTTCCTCGAAGCCAACCCGAAGTCAATCAGCGTGCCTCCGTTGACGAAAAGGCCAGCGAGCAATCAATTTCACGATTTGCAAGGCGTGTGGGAGTACATTTCTGTCGAGGCAGATGGTGTGGTCACGGAATACAAGACGCCTGCATCTTCCGAAGTGTTGTCCATCACCGACAATCTGTGGAAGATGAATAGTCTCATGGGTAGCGTCAATCGCGTCGAAATCGATGGCCGTAATCTCACTTTTCACGGCAAGACGTCAACCGGCAGTGCGAGCGGCGTTGGCGGAGATGTACCATCCATTGCATATGGAATCTATACGCTGGATGACGATTCGCTCGGCTTTTGCATGACCCCGTTTGTACCAAGCTCACAAGTTGGCACCGGAGCAGATGCATTCGGGGGACCAGTTATCAAGCACCCACAGAGTTTTGAAACCAAGGGGACGCAGAATCGCGCCTACCGACTTCGTAGGTCCGCAGCGAAAGTCTCTGCAATTGAAAAGCCGTTAGACCGCCAGAATGCCTGCGCAGTCGTCGAGGCCTTCGTTGCGGCGGCAATTGCTGGCGATGAGACGACCATCAATACCTTGGCACCAATAGGTCGGTCGCAGGCAGGCGTTGAGTTATATGTCGGTGAACTGAAATTCCTGAAAGCGGCTAAATTGCTCATCGAGTCTGTGTACGTCAATGACTTGGCCAAGCCAACAAAAGCGCTGGCTACTTCGGTAGAGGTGAGACTCGAAGGGAAGACACCCAGACTGCATGAACCGCGTGGTGGCTTCCTGGTCTTGACGGTCAGTATGAGCGAAAACGGTTGGTCTGTCACGGAAATCGACTTCGAGCCGGAAAAAGGTGCCGACCGCGAGTTAAAGAAGTTCCTCGAAGCCAATCCGAAATCGGTCAGCGTGCCTCCGCAAGCCACCAGCGAGGCGGTGAAGTCAACGAAAGGGACGGAAGAGACGAAGACGGTGGTCATGGTCGTCGCACGGGACTCAGCGCAGGAGAGCAAAACGGTCGATGAGGCGGCCAAGGCGGTCACAGACGCCAAGTTGCCAGAAACGATCCAAGCGTTGACGGCGTCGATCGTCACGGTCACTCGCATCGAGCCTGCGGACGGAGGCCCGGGCGACAAGTCCGTCTCACATGCGGGCATTGTGGTGGATCCTCGGGGCTACATCGTGATTCCATTGCTGCCGAGTCAATCGAAGTCGAAGCGGTTTATGGTTCGGCTCGCGGAACAGCAAGAGGTTGTTGGGCAACTGGCTGCCATTGACGAGTCGCTCAAGTTCGGTGTTCTGAAGATCGAAAGACCTCAGCCTGTCGCGGCCGTCTCGCTCGCCAAGAGTCGCGAGGCACGAGTGGACGATCGGGTCATCCTCGTTCCCTCTCCGGCAACCAACGAGCTGCATAGGGGACAAGTCACCTCAACCACTGTGGTTCTGGGTGAAGAAGGCTCAAAAACAATGATTAAGACAGACGTCACGTTTCCGTTGTCGGAATACGGCAGCTTGATGGTGTCGGAACTCGGCGAACCTCTGGGCATTTCGATGGCGTGTCGCGCTGACCCAAAGCCAGAGAGCATCGTCCTGCCGTTGATCAACGTGTTGCACTTGATCACGGCTGCGATCGATAAGCCGAAGGATGTGCCACTCGTCACTGTGCCAGCATCGCCGCCCGCAATCGATCTAGACAAGCCCGTACAGATCACACTGCAACCGGTGCCGCCGCTCGCCAAATCGCTGGTGGAACTCTTTGAGCCGCGCGGAGCCAAGGTGCTTGAGTACGAAGAAGGAAAGCGACTGAAGATCGAAGCTCCGCCGCTCGTGCTAGAGGAACTCGGCAAGCTGCTCGAACTCGTGGGGCGGGAGTCTATGGAAGCAGAAGCAAAGCCGACGGATTCCCCCGCTCAATCTCCAAAGCCAACCGAGAAACCGAACGCTGAGAATCCAACACGCTGAATGGATCAAACTACAAGTGACCGCGGACGACCTTGCACCACCTTGCGTAGTCATTCCTCACTTTCAGCACGGAGACCAATCTATGTATCGAAGAAAGTTCAACGTCCTGTTGCTGGGAATTTGCATTGCCACTTGGTTCGTAGCGCTCGCAGCACGAGCCGAACCTCCCAGGAACAAGGCCGAAGAACTGTTCCGCCAGATGGAACAGGCGTGCGTTCAGGCCAAGTCGGCCAATGTCGCCTTCTCTGGAAAATTTCAGGGAGCAATCGACGGCGAACTCAAAGGGAGTTTGTTGCTGGCGACCGGCAACAAGTTCCGCCTGGAGATGAAGGGGGATCTGGCTATCGGCACAGATGGCATACAGCCGGTCAATGTGGCGATGGCTTGCGATGGGAAACAGAGCAGGACGGCCAGCCTCGATCCAAAAATACCTTCGCAGGTCGTGGATGTGACCAACAATTACGACACCGAGATGCGTCTGCAGTTGGCTCGCGCTGGGATTCTCGGCCCGATGTTTATGTTGGCGGAAAATGTGCCGCCAAGCGAGAAGCCTCGCGAGTTTGACGCGGAGAAGCAGCTTGGCGTCAGCGACTTCCAGTTGGGCGAAAACCAAATCATCGGCGAACAACAGGCCCTGACAAGGCCACCGCAGGGGTTTGCGTCCACACGCCGCCTGCGGGTGATGCCCCAATCGGCGACGGAAAAGATGGGAAGGGAAACTGGGAAAAGACTATCTACATCGAGCTGATCGTGGACGGCGAAATCATCGACCTGAACCGCATTCCGCTCCCCGCCGATACCCCAATCATCGACGAGCGGTTCAAGAACGCAGCAACCAGCGAAACGCCAGTGGCACGGTATTCCGGATCGATTGTCTCGCACGTCGGTTCGTACGGGTCTGGCACTGGAGGCAGCCAACATTTGGCGAACTTGGGTCAGATGAGCACGGGAATTAAATATGGAGAAACATCAAAAACGCATTGGAATGGAAGCATCAAATGGCGTTATCTCCGGAAGGAGAGCAACTCTGATGTGTACAAGGTTGAATGGGAGTACAAACCAACGGGCGGATCACCAACTCACAATGTCGATGAACTTGCCTTCGATGGTGTGAGTCCGACGAAACTTGTCGTAAACAAACAGTGGGTCATATCGATTGAGCCAGGATCAGGATGAGACAAAGCACTGTCACGGTCAAATTTGCTTTTTGGGGCAGCAAAGCTGTCAGGAACCGAAAAACATGTTCGATTTTCAACGCCATTCGGCATGGAGCGATCGCCATGAAATTTCCCCCGCTCGGCGAGACTGTCGATGGAACGCAGATCCTTTCGTGGCGCAACATCTGCTTAACCGGGCTGGTTGTATCTGCGCTCAGCGTTGTCGGTTTTCTGGGATTTCGGTTCGCTTTCGACGTGATCCTTGGATCGACGATCGACCTCTTTCCTGGGATTCTGCTGGCAGCCACGATCCCAACTGGTCTGGTGTTGGGAAGACAGTTGAGAACCCAGTTGCGAACTGTCCAGACTGCGAACGCCAAGGAAAATGCCATGAAGTTCATCGAACAAATCGACGGGGAACCACGCATTCTGTGATATCGAGCCGTTGTATTGCTCATCCCCATCGGAGTCGTCGTCGTCCTCGGGTCAACCTTTGCGATGTTGCTGCTGTGCTACGGCGGCAGCCGATCCCGTGTCAAGTTGTGAGTATTTCAAAGATTCCGTGAGGCGCGGTTGGTCAGCCGAAAAGTGATGTTCTCTTTGAAGACGACTTTAACAACGGGTTGTTGGACAAGTGGCTACGTCCGCAGCATACTATGATTCTGTCAAATACCGCGTCAAACAGGAGCCGACCGGAGGGAGTGGATAATGGAAATTGCAAAGCTCGCGTATCGAATATCCACTTTCTCACTGTTCATTGCGGCGAGTTTACTTGTCGGCTGGTTCATTCCGAGGTTCTACATCTGGACTGACTCTGATCAGAGTCGCCCGTCGCCGCTTCTGTGGCAAGTACCGCTAGGTTCAATTGTTGTTTCGATGGCATTTTGCGTTGTTTTGCCATGGCTGCCCATCGCGAACCAGACGTCGAACAAGACTTCGCAGCAGAGGTTGCTATTGTCCATTCGCACGCTGCTGCTGATTACGGCGATGGTTGCGGTGGCAATTGTTTTGCTCGCGAAATCCCCACTCCTGGTGAGTGGGATTGTGACGGCCGGTGTATTCATGTACCTCATCGCTTTCTGCGTCAGCAACCCGCAACATCGCCTGGCCACATCAGCTCTCGTTGCGTCGA